>DATJOK010000152.1:0-16350 GCA_035507155.1 Allostellaceae bacterium | reverse complement strand
CTGAATGCTGGGCCCCGCTCCCTCTTGACGGAACATGAACCATCGACTCGCACATGCCTGTTTCGTGTGATCGCGAATGCGCCAAAAGCGAGCGCCGGCCTCCCTTCCACGGGCTGCACTATGCGGTGTAACGTCCAGCCGAAGCCTGCGCAGATCCGCAGACGACGGCGGACGTGATGGGGCAGCTCACCGCCCGATGGCCGAGCATTACTCGCGCCACGCCGATCGCCGCCAGCTCCCGCGCGATGCGATCCGCAAGATGCAACGGAAGCGGGGCGCGAAATGG
The DNA here is from genome assembly GCA_035507155.1 of Allostellaceae bacterium. Classification (GTDB taxonomy): domain Bacteria; phylum Pseudomonadota; class Alphaproteobacteria; order ATCC43930; family CGMCC-115725; genus DASZHJ01. The sequence goes on along the minus strand of DATJOK010000152.1, from coordinate 16,064 downwards.
AAAACCGGCGCGGATCGCGATGGAAAACCGAGGCGCTGAAATCCGCTAAGTCCTGGCTGGGGCGCCAGGATTCGAACCTGGGAATGGCGGAATCAAAATCCGCTGCCTTACCACTTGGCTACGCCCCATCCGGGCCTGGGCGCATCGACGGCGCCCGGGGCGGCGCGACGATATCCGAGAAAGCCACTCAGCCGCAACCGAGGCCGGGACTCGATTGAGGACAGGACCCGCTACCACCCACCCGTCTATGTCGATAGCCCCGGCAATGGCCGCTGGCGCGAGGTATAAACTCTCGGATTCTACTGACGTGGTGTGACTGGTCGAAGCGTGGGGCAAATGAAGAGGAACAGAATGAAGGGCGAGACAATAAGCAAAATTGAGATGCCCAATTTTGATGTTGCACAGACGGCATATCGCGCCGGCAAACAATTTTTCGATCAGAAGCAGTATGCTCGCGCCTATGAAGCGTTCAGCGAGGCCGCAGCCCTTGATTACCCCGCCGCCTTACGGAAGCTCGGTTTTATGTATCGATACGGGTTATTGGTGCCGAAAGATGTAAAACGAGCGCGAGAATTTTGGGAGCGAGCGGTAGCGAAGGGGGATGGATACGCAACGGGCTTTCTGGGCCAGTTATTGCTTCACGGCACATCCCGGCGATTTGGAGGAGGCTTCTCGCATCCACGCCAGGCTCTAAGAGGGTTTCGGTTGATAGCCTCTGCCATTCTCGACACGATCTTTTGGCAGAAGCTGACGTGGGAAGATTGATCCAGCGGAACCTCAAACCGACCGCAACCGAGGCCCGCGCACCGCGCTCAGGCGAGATCGATCGCGTGCTTCTTGAGGTCCGCGAGGGCGCAGTAGTCGAGGGCGCCCTCGTGGGTGGAGCGCAGCACCACGCGGGGCGGCTTGCCGGCCTCGAGCGCCTCCTGCCAGCGCGGCGCACAGAGACACCAGCGGTCGCCGGGCGTCAGGCCCGCGAAGCCGAACTCCGGCACCGGGGTCGAGAGGTCGTTGCCCGCTGCCTTGGAGAAAGCGAGGAACTCGGCGGTCATCACGACGCAGACGGTGTGGCTTCCCATGTCCTCGCGGCCGGTGTCGCAGCAGCCGTTGCGGTAGAAGCCGGTCATCGGCTGGATCGAGCAGCTCTCGAGCTTCTCGCCCAGCACGTTGCGCGACGGCCGCCGCCCGCCGCCGCCCCGCTCCCAGTTGCCCGCATCCAGAGGCATCGCCCTCTCCTCCCCGCCGCGAGGCTATACCGCCGTCGCCGGGCGCACCAGTGCCGGCGCCGCGAGCGCGCGCGTCGCGGCCCAGGTGAGACGCGTCTCGACGGTGCCGCCGTCGAGGGTCTCGAGCCGCCAGAGCCGCTCCTTCATCCCCTTCCCGGCGAGATGCACGACGGCGAGCGGATGATGCGGCTCGTGCGGCTCGACGAGGAGTCCGCGCGCGCGGTCGAAGGCGGGCGTGCCCTTGCCGCAGAACCAGTTGCAGTAGGCCGGCAGGAAGCTCGCCGGCAGCCCCTCGGCGAAGATCACGTGGTTGAGGGCGGTCTGCTCGGAGAGGAAGAACTCGAAGCGGCGCAGGCTCGGCGGCCGCAGGCGCCGGCGGTTGAGCGCGCGGCCGTGCGCCGCCGCCCAGCGGCTCCAATGCGGCGCCTCGGCGTGGAGCGCGAAGGCGCCGACATTGAGGATGGCGTTGCGGCCGAGGCGGTAGCCGGCCTTGAGCCCGAAGGCCCAGGCGAACGCCTTTTGGTTCTGGCCCCAGGGCTTCGGCCGCTTGTGGATGGTCCAGTAGCCGCGGTCGATCTCCGGCACGATCGCGAGCTTGCCGCGCCGCGCCGCCCGCACGAAGAGCTCGAGCGCGCTCCCGTCCTGCACCCAGGTGTCGGCGTCGAGCCAGAGATAGATCTCGTAGCCGGGAAAATGCTTCGGCAGATAGGGGCGCGCGGTCATCGCCCGGTAGTGTCGCGGCAGCCGGTCGCGGACGGGAAAGTCGACGTCCCAGCCGGGCTCGACGAGCCGGGCGCCCTGCCCTTCGAGCCAGCGGCGCTGCGCCCCCTCGAGTCCGAGATCGAGGATCGAGATCGGCAGATCGCGCGCGGCCGATCCCGCCTTCAGCGAGCGCACCAGCCCTTCGAGGAGATCGAAATAGCCGGCATCGGCGGCGGAGACGACGGTGACGGAGGGATCGGGCACGCGACCTCGCACGGGGTTTCGCGGACCCTAGAGCGGCGATCGGAGGCGCGCAAGCTGCGCAGGATCGCTCCGCGGCCGGTGCCCATCGACACCGTCCATCCGATCGCGCATCATTCACTCCCTGATACTCGGAGCGCGCGCTTGCCCTTTCTCGGTGTCGATCCCTGGCGGTGGCAGTATTTCGAGCACGAGCCCTGCCCCGACAACGTGGTGGTGCCGATCGACGACGCCACCGGCTGGACGCTCTATCCGAAGCACCGCTGGGTCTACAACAAGCTCTTGATCTGCGAGACCCAGGGGCTCCCGCACGGGCCGCACGGCGTCGCGCCGCCGAGTTATCCCGTGTTCTCGAAGCCGATCTACAACATGCGCGGCATGGGCACCGGCAGCCGCGTCATCCGTTCCGCCTCCGAGTACGAGGCGGCGCTCGAGCCGGGCTATCTCTGGATGCCCTACTTCACCGGGGAGCATGTGAGCACCGACGTGGCGCTGCGCGACGGTGAGCCGGTCTGGTGGCGGCATTCCACGGGCATCGCGCTCCGCGACGGCACCTTCGACTACTGGACACTCCACGCGGAGCCGATGCCCGATCTCGAGGCGCATGTGCTGCCGTGGCTCGCGCTCAACCTCGAGGGCTTCACCGGCGTCGTCAATCTCGAGACCATCGGCGGCACCATCATCGAGTGCCATCTGCGCATGGCGGAGCAGTGGCTCGACCTCAACGGCAAGGGCTGGCTCCGCTCGGTGGTGGCGCTCTACAGCAGCGGCGACTGGCCATTCGAGGACCGCGACCGCCGCACCGGCTACAGCGTGGTGCTGTTCGGCGACCACGGCATCAAGTGGCGGATCGACCGCGCGGCGGTGCAGGAGATCCGGCGCCAGCCCGGCGTCTCCTCGATCCAGATCACCTTCGAGGAGGACGTGCCGGCGGAGCAGCACGCCATGCCGCCCGGCGGCTTCCGCCTGGCGATCGTCAACTGCTGGGACCTCGCGGCCGGCCGCGCCGCCCGCGAGCAGCTCCGCCTGCTGTTCGCCGGCGGATAAAAGGACGCGGCGCCCGGGGTTGCGCCCGGCGGGAACGCCGCTATGATCCCCCCAACCTTAGAATCGTACCGCGAGCGAGCACCCATGCTGATCACCAACGAGAACAGCCTTTGGATCTTCATCCCGATCATGACCATCCTGGCCGTGGTGGGCGTGATCCTTGCCGGCACCCATGACGACGGCTTCTTCTACTACTCCGGCATCGCCCTCTTCGTGGTGTGCGTGCTCTTCATCTTCGCGACCCTGAAGGCCTATTACGACGCCCGCGACCGCCGCCTGCACAGCCACTGAGGGCGGTCCATCAGCTGGAACGGCGGCCCGCGTCCTTCGACTCATGGTGCTTCGCATCATGGCTCAGGATGAGGACCTTTCTTTCTGCAATCCAAAGTGCGCCTCATCCTGAGCCGGCGCGAAGCGCCGAGTCGAAGGACGCAGGATGGCCGGGCGACCCCTTGCTCTACCGCGTCTCGGCCAGCGCCATCCTGCGCACCATCTCGGCGAGGCGATGGAGCGGGCCGTCGACCAGGCCCAGCTCCTCCAGGTGCTCCACCGTGTTGTGGAGGTAGTGGCTGCAGGGCCCGCGGTTGCCGACGCCCTGCACGATGTAGCGCGCAGTCTGCCTGAGGCTGAGCTCGCCCGCGTAATCCTTGTGCGCGTGATCGACGACAAAGGTGTAGGCCGCGACCGTGCGGCCGCCGGGGAGCCTCGGCCGCACCGTCTTCATGTGATAGCCGCCGCCGCGGAGCTCGCGCTCCCAGAGATAATGGAGCGCCTGCTCGGCGTCGCGCCGCGCCACGCGATAGGCCATGCCGCGGCAGGCGCCGCCGTGATCCAGCCCCAGCACCAGCCCCGGACAGTCGGGCGTGCCGCGGTAGCGGAAGGAATAGACGCAGAAGCGCCGGTGATAGCCGTAGAGCAGCGCCGGATGCACCTCGGCGTGACGGAAGCCCGGATCCCACATCAGCGAGCCGTAGCCGAAGACCCAGAAGTCGCGGCGGCGCGCGAGCTCCGCCCGGATCGCCGGCTGGTCGAGCGGGCTCTCGGCCTTGCTCACGGGCTGCCGCTCCGCAGCACCAGCGCCACGCCCATGACCGCGATCCCCATGCCGAGGAGCGCCGGCGGGTTGAGACTCTCGCCGAAGGCCGCATAGGCCATCAGCGCGGTCACGGGCGGCACCAGGTAGAAGAAGCTCATCAGCCGCGTCGCCGTGCCGCGGCGCAGGAGCCAGTAGAGCAGCAGCGTCGCCCCCACCGAGAGCGGCACCGCGAGCCAGGCGAGCGCGAAGATGAAGGACGGCGTCCAGCGGATCGTCTGGTCCTCGAAGGTGAACGAGCCCGCCAGCATCGCTGCGGCGACGACGGCGCTCTGGATCGTGCTGCCGGTGCGGAGGTCCATGTCGCTGCAGAAGCGCTTCTGGTAGAGCATGCCGACGGTGACGCCGAACAGCGCCACCACCGTCGCCACCACGCCCCAGACATGGCCGATGGTGATGCTGGTCCGGCTCGTCACCACCAGCACCACGCCGGCGAGCCCGAGCACGAATCCCAGCCACTGGCGCGGGCTCACCTCCTCGCCGAGGAAGCGGCGCACCAGCGCCGCGGTGAGGATCGGCTGCAATCCGACGATGAGCGCGGCGATGCCGGCGCCCACCCCCTTGGCGATGCCGATATAGACGCCGCCGAGATAGACGCCCTGCAGCAGCAGCCCCGCCACCGCGATGTGGCCGGCCTCGCGCCAGGTGGCGGGCCAGCGCGCGCCGGTGGCGAGGCTCGCCGCCCCCATGATCGCGGTCACGATGACGAAGCGGAGGCCGAGAAAGGTCATCGGCTCCGCCGAGGGGAGGCCGAGCTTGGCGCCGATGAAGCCGCTCGACCACAGCAGCACGAAGACCGCGGGCAGCAGGCTCGCGAGCGTGAGGCGCGGAGGCGCGGTCGCGGTGAGATCGGGGGCGGAGGACATCAGGGGAGACCGGTCGCCGCAGTCTACCGGTGCCGCCGGTTGCCGCAAGCGCGCTCAGCGCAACCGAGGCCTGCTCCTACCGCCGCGGCGCGCTCTGCCCTATAACGGGGCCCATGGTTAAGACCCTTCCGTCATCGCGTCGCCTGCTTCTCGTCGCCGTAGCGCTGCTGCTGCTCGCGGGCGGCGGCATGAGCGCGCTCTGGTTCTGGAGCGCGCATCGCATTCCCGCCGAGATCGCCGCCTGGGCCCAGCGCGAGCGCCAGGCCGGCGCCAGCGTCAACTGGCAGTCGCTCTCCGTCGGCGGCTTTCCGCTCCGCCTCCGGGTGAGCCTCGCCGGCGTCACCTACGGGCGAAGCGCCGGCCCGCCGCTCTACACCGCGACCGCGCCACGCCTCGACGGCAGCGCCTGGATCTGGAACTGGGGCCGCTGGACGATCTCGGCACCGGAGGGCGCGGCGCTCGCGGTGCCGGCGAGCGATCTCCGCCCGGCGCTCGATGCCCGCGCCGCCGATGTCACCGGCGCGGTCACTGTCTCCGGCGACGGCACGGACCTCGCGTTCACCGCCACCGGCGTCGCCGGCAGCGGCTTTGAGGCGGCGACGACGGCGGTGCATCTGGTGCTGCCGGCGGCACCGGCCGGCAATCATCTCGAATCCGACGGCACGCTCGCGGTCGACGTCCTGCATCTGAGCCTCCCCGCCGAGGTGCCGGCGCTCGGCCGCGTCATCGACGAGGTGAGCGCCCGCGCCACCCTCAAGGGCGTGATCCCCGCCGGTCCGACGCCGGAGGCGCTGGCGCGCTGGCGCGACGACGGCGGCACGCTGGAGCTGCAGCTGACGCGCCTCGTCTGGGGCCCGCTGCAGGCGAACGCCGACGGCACCCTCGCCCTCGACCAGCAGCTGCAGCCGGAAGGCGCCATGCGCGCCACCATCGTCGGCCCCGGCGCCATTCCCGACGCCATGGTGGCGAGCGGCGCCATGCGCCCCAACGACGGCCAGCTCGCCAAGATCGCCCTGGGATTGATGTCGAAGCCCGGCGCCAACGGCACGCCGCAGGTGACGCTCCCCGCCCGCGTCCAGAACGGCAACCTCTACCTCGGCCCGGCGCGATTGCTGGCGATGCCCAGGATCGCGTGGTAGCGCTGCAGTTTCATCCCGCGTCCTTCGAGACGCCTGCTTCGCAGGCTCGTCAGGACGAGGAAAATCGGGGATGGCAGAAAGAAAAGCGCCTCGTCCTGAGGAGGCCGCGTCGGCGGCCGTCTCGAAGGACGCACATCTGCCGGGACCGAGACTACGCCTGCTTCGCCTCGATGATCGAGCGGCGGACGGCGCGGGTGCGGGTGAAGAGGTCCTCGAGCTTCTGCCCTTCGCCCCAGCGGATCGCGCGCTGGAGCGCGGTCAAATCCTCGCTGAAGCGCTGCAGCATCTCCAGCACCGCCTCCCGGTTGTTGAGGAAGATGTCGCGCCACATCACGGGATCGGAGGCGGCGATGCGGGTGAAGTCGCGGAAGCCGCCGGCGGAGAACTTGATCACCTCGGACTCGAGCGTCTCCTCGAGATCGGTGGCGGTGCCGACGACGGTGTAGGCGATGAGATGCGGCAGGTGCGAGGTGATCGCCAGCACCAGGTCGTGATGCTCGGCGTCCATGGTGACGACGCGCATGCCCGCTGCCTTCCACATCGCGGTCACCGCGGCGAGCGCGTGCGGATCGGTCTCGGCGGTCGGCGTCAGGATGCACCAGCGGTCGTGGAAGAGTTCGGCGAAGCCGGCGGCGGGGCCGGAATGCTCGGTGCCGGCGACCGGATGGCCGGGCACGAAATGGACCCCGGCCGGGATGTGGGGCGAAACGTCCCGGATCACCGCCTGCTTCACCGAGCCCACGTCGGTGACGATGGCGCCGGGCTTCAGCGCCGGCCCCACCGCCTTGGCGATCTCGCCATAGGCCGAGATCGGCGTCCCCAGCACCACGAGATCGGCGTCCTTCACCGCCGCGGCCGGATCGGTGGTGACGCTGTCGCAGAGCTTGAGCTTCAGCGCCGTCTCCAGGGTCTCCTGTCGGCGCGCGCAGGCGACGATCTCGCCGGCGAGCTTCTCGCGCCGGAGCACGCGGGCGAGCGAGGAGTTGATCAGCCCGATGCCGATGAGGGCGACGCGCGGGAAGCGCGGCTTCTTCATGACCCCCTGAGGAAATCGCCGCACGCCTCGACGACGGCGCGCATCTCCTCCTCCGTGCCGATGCTGACGCGAAGCCACTCGGCGAGGTGATACCCCCCCATCTTGCGGGTCAGGATGCCGCGCGACTTCAGGAACTCGAAGGCGGCGTCCGCGGTCTTGCCGCGCTCGCCGGAGAACTTGACGATGACGAAGTTGGCGACGCTGGGATTGACTGTGAGGCCGAGACCGGCGAGCGCCTTCTCGAACCAGGGGCGCCAAATGTCGTTGTGCTCGCGGGCGCGGTCGACCGCCGCCACGTCCTCCACCGCCGCCACCGCCGCCGCCTGCGCCGCTGCGTTGAGGTTGAAGGGGCCGCGCACGCGGTTCAGCACGTCCGCCACCGGCGCGCTGCAATAGGCCCAGCCGACGCGCAACCCGCCGAGCGCATAGATCTTCGAGAAGGTGCGCGTCATCACCACGTTCTTGGCGCTCTCCACCAGGCTGACGCCGGGCTCGTAGTCGTTCCGCTGCACATACTCCGCGTAAGCGGCGTCGATGATGAGGAGCGTCGATTTCGGCAGGCCGGCGTGCAGGCGCTTCACTTCCTCGACCGGGATGTAGGTGCCGGTGGGGTTGTTGGGATTGGCGAGGAAGACGATCTTGGTCCGGGGCGTCACCGCCTTCAGCATCGCGTCGACGTCGAAGGTGAGATTGCTCTCCGGCGCCGCGACCGGCGTGGCGCCGGCGGCCTTCGCCGCGATCGGATACATCATGAAGCCGTGCCGGCTGTAGAGCACCTCGTCGCCCGGCCCCGCATAGGCCTTGGTGAGGAGCCCGATCAGCTCGTCGGAGCCGTTGCCGCAGACGATGCGCTCGGCATCGACGCCGTAGCGGCGGGCGAGCACCTGGCGCAGCTTCTCGGCGCCGCCGTCGGGATAGCGGTGGATCTCGCCGGCGAGCGCCTTGTAGGCCTCCATCGCCCTGGCGCTGGGACCGAGCGCGCTCTCGTTGGAAGCGAGCCGGATCGGCCGCGCGAAGCCGGGCGCGCCCGCCTCGCCGCCGCGATAGGGCGCGATGTCGAGGACGCCGGGCTGCGGCTCGGGAATCTTCTCTGCGCTCATCTCGACCTAGCCTCGCTTCTTCGCCTGACCCTTGCGCCGGCCCGCCAGCTCCGCGGCGGTGAGCGGGCTCGCATAGCCGCCGATGGAGGATACCCGATCGACCGCCGCCTCCAGCGGCGCCAGCGCCGCTTGGAGCCGCGCGTCACCCGGCGCCACCACGCCCTCCACCTCGACGAGGTTGATGCCGGTGCCCGGCCGCTGCTCCATCGCGGCGATGAAGGCGGGCTCGAAGCCGCCGGCCTTCAGCGCCGTGAGCAGGCGGCCGCGGCTCATCTCCGCGCTCACCTCCAGCACCAGCAGGCTGCGATCGCTGCCGGTCTCCTCGAGCTCGCCGCGGCCGATCGCCAGCGCGTCGACCCCGTTCATCCGCGCATTGCCCGGCCCCGCGAAGGGGAGCCGCGCGATCACCTTGGGTGTCGCCGGATCCGAGCCCACCAGCTGCGGCCACCACGCCTCGCGGTCGCCGTCCTGCGGCCAGGACAGCACGCCGACGCTGGCGCCGCCCTCGGTCACCGCGCGCAGCACCTGGCTCGCGGTGCTGTGCGCGGTCATCGGCGTGAAGCTGCCGTAATGATCGCGCGCCAGGTCCCAGAAGCCGGGCGCCACTGCCGGCGCGTAGACGGCGACGGAGAAATCCACCTGCATGCCGATGGTGCCGCTCAGGAGCTCGCGCCAGATCCGCGCCACCAGCGGCCGCGGGAACGGTCCGTCATGCCGCGCCATCAGCCGGCGCAGGATGCTCGCCTCGCGCCCGGGCCTGAGCGCCGGAATCCGCTCCCCCTTCTTCGCCACGCTCACCGACGCGATGAGCTCGGCGCGCCGCATCAGCAGGTCGTGCAGCTTGTCGTCGATCTTGTCGATCTGCTGGCGCAGGTCATCGAGATTCCAGTGGGGGTCGGACATGGGCGGAATGGGGGCTCCCGGGCGGGGGTTAGAGATAGTCGGCCGGGAGCGGGAAAGCAAAGAAAACCGGCTGTCGCGGCGCTCCGGCGCCGGGGCTGCTAACCCCGCCTGCGGGATCAAGGACATCGCCGCGTCGTGATGGCAGCCCTGCGGCGGCCATGCTTGACAGGGGGAGCGGGAAGGCGCTACCTCACCACGCTTCGTGGTGATTTGGCCGACCGGCTTGCGACCACGTAAAACCAACCGCTAAAAGGTCGGAGTTCCCTTGGAACCCTGGACCCGACCGCGGGCCAGGGTTTTTTGCTGGGCGCGGTTTTCTTGAGGCCGCGCCGGGGCCTCCCGAGGAGACGACGACCGATGTCCGACACACGCTGCTTTGCAACTGCCCGGACGCGATGATTTCAGACCGCGCCGATGGCAGCGTCGAGGAGATCGCCCGCCGGCCGGGGCACCGCCTCGTGGTGGCGGAGCCGCTGGCGCTCGACAGCGGCGCCACCCTCGGCCCCGTCACCATCGCCTACCAGACCTACGGCACCCTCAATGCCGACAAGAGCAACGCGATCCTGATCTGCCACGCGCTGACCGGCGATCAGTATCCCGCCGAGCCGCATCCGGTCACCGGCAAGCCCGGCTGGTGGTCGACGCTCGCCGGCCCCGGCAAGGTGCTCGACACCGATCGCTATTTCCTGATTGCCACCAACGTGCTCGGCGGCTGCATGGGATCGAGCGGACCGAAGGAGACCGATCCCGCGACCGGCAAGCCCTGGGGCCTCTCCTTCCCGGTCATCACCATCGCCGACATGGTGCGCGCGCAGAAGCGTCTCATCGATCATCTCGGCATCGAGACGCTGTTCGCCGTCATCGGCGGCTCGATGGGCGGCATGCAGGTGCTGGAATGGGCGGCAAGCCATCCCGAGCGCGTCTTCGCGGCGGTGCCGATCGCCACCGCCGCGCGCCATTCGGCGCAGAACATCGCCTTCCACGAGGTCGGGCGCCAGGCGATCATGGCGGATCCCGACTGGTGCCAGGGCAATTATCTGGCGCAAGGCCGCAATCCCGCTCGCGGCCTCGCCGTCGCGCGTATGGCCGCCCACATCACCTATCTCTCGGAGCCGGCGCTCCACCGCAAGTTCGGCCGCCAGCTCCGCAATCGCGAGGCGGTGACCTACGGCTTCGACGCCGATTTCGAGGTGGAGAGCTATCTCCGCCACCAGGGCAGCAGCTTCGTCGATCGCTTCGACGCCAATTCCTATCTCTACATCACCAGGGCTTGCGACTATTTCGATCTCGCCGCCGAGCATGGCGGCGCGCTGGCGAACGCCTTCCGCGGCACGCGCACGCGCTTCTGCGTGATCTCCTTCACCAGCGACTGGCTCTATCCGACCTCGGAGAACCGCGCGATCGTGCACGCCCTCAACGCCGCCGCCGCCAACGTCAGCTTTGTCGAGGTGGAGACCGACAAGGGCCACGACGCCTTCCTGCTCGACGAGCCGGAGTTCTTCGCGACACTGCGCGGCTTCCTCGACGGCTGCGCGCAGCATCGGGGGCTCGCATCCAGATGAGCGCGGCCACGGCAGGGACCGGGCGGATCGACGCCGGTGCCGCCGCGGCGAGGCCGCTGCGCGGCGATCTCGCGCTGGTCGCCGATTTGATCGAGCCGGGCTCGCGCGTCCTCGACGTCGGCTGCGGCGAGGGCGAGCTCCTCGATTATCTCACGCGGGTCAAGGGCGTCGACGGCCGCGGCATCGAGCTCTCGCAGTCCGGCGTCAACGCCTGCGTGCGCCACGGCCTCTCGGTGATCCAGGGCGACGCCGACAGCGATCTCGGGGCCTATCCGCCCGACAGCTTCGACTACGTGGTGCTGAGCCAGACGCTGCAGGCGACGCGGCAGCCGCGCGCCGTCATCGAGCATCTCCTCCGCATCGGCCGGCGCGCCATCGTCTCCTTCCCGAACTTCGGCCACTGGCGCGTGCGCCTGCATCTCCTCGTGCGGGGCCGCATGCCGGTGGCGCATCACTTCAATCACGACTGGTACGACACGCCCAACATCCATCTCTGCACGGTCAGGGATTTCGTGGCACTCACCGCCGCCCTCGGCGTCACCATCGAGAAGAGCGTCACCCTCGACCACGCCGGCCGCCCCTTCTCCCTCGACCCCCGCGGCGAGCTCGCGAACCTGCTCGCCGCCCAAGGCCTCTTCATGCTGAGCCGGCGGCGGGATTGAATCGCTCCAAGTCCGTCTCCGCCCGCTCGTGGGGGGAGAAGGATTTAGGATTGAGGTGGGTCGCGCCGGGGACTGAGGCTTTGACACCTCACCTTCCCGTTGCTCACGCAACGGGCCCCTCCCTCTCCCCGCTGCGCGCGGAGAGGGGCTTTCTCGCGTTCCCCTTCGCATCTCAGTGACGCCTTCACGCGGCAGTTCTTGCCGGGCTGGAAGCTTCTGCCCGCCGATCGATGCCGGAAACGGCGGGAAAAGCCGCTGCCTACGCGGGTCGCCCGCTGGCCCGGAATTTGCTCCCTGACGGTGGAATTCCTTGGCTGCGCCGAAAGGTGAATCCCCGTGTCCGTCTCCGGCGTCTCAGGCTCGACCCAGAACCCGCTGCTGCAGACGCTGCTCGACAGCATGCCGTCGCTGCAGTCGGGAAGCTCCGCCGCGGCGACGTCGACCGGCGGCTCCTCCGCCTCCTATCTGCTGTCGCTGGGATCGCAGCAGGCGGAGGGCGCGGTCATCGGCTACAACCAGCTCGGCAAGCTCATCAACCAGGCCGAGGACACGCTCGCCGGGGTCGGCCAGACCTCGACCCTGACGACCGCCGGCGGCTTCCAGGCCTCGACGAGCTACGCCGTCGACGTGCAGCAGGTCGCCACAGCGCAAAGCGTCAGCAGCGGCTCCTATCCCGATGCCGACAAGACCGTGGTCGGCACCGGCACGCTGACCATCGAGACCGGCTCGCTCAGCACGAATGGCCAGACGCTCACCGCGAGCGGCACGCCGGTGACCGTCACCATTACGGACGGCACCCTCAATGGCATCGCCAGCGCCATCAACAACGCCAAGGCCGGCGTCACCGCCTCGGTGGTGCAGGGAAGCGACGGCAGCTATCAGCTTGTCGTCACCGGGAGCAACACCGGCGCCGCCAATGCCTTCAGCCTGAGCGGCGTCACCGGCCTCACCTACGATCCGACCGGCGCATCGAGCAGCGCGCTCACGCTTACCCAGGCGGCGCAGGATGCGCACTACACCGTGAACGGCGCCGCGCAGACCAGCGCCACGAACACCAATGCGGCGATCGCGCCCGGCGTGGTCTCGACCTTGAGCGCGCTCGGCCCGACGACGGTCGCGGTACCCTTCGGCCAGCAGCGCGCCGTGGCATCGGCGCAGAACCTCACGAGCTCCTTCAACTCGCTGCTGTCGAGCATCAGCCAGCTCACCGGCTCGGGCGGCGCGCTCAGCGCCGATCCCAGCGTCGCCTTCAGCCTGGCGCAGGCGCTGAGCTCGGTCACCACCATGACCTTCAGTGGCGGCAAGACCCTCGCCAGCATCGGCATCACCGCCCAGTCGGACGGCACCCTCGCCATCGATCAGGCGACGCTGCAGGCCGCCTATGCCGCCGATCCCAACGGCACCAACGCGGCGATCTCGGGCGCGACCGCGGCGATCCGCCAGAACCTGGCGAGCCTCACCGGACCCTCCGGCACCATCGAGCAGGAAACCCGCGCCCTCGTCACCGTGATGTGCCAGGGATCGTCGTCGCTCGACGCGTTGCTGCCGAGCTCCGACACTTCGAACGCCTCCTCGATGCTCTCGGCGCTCGGCTCGAATTCCTCCACATCGAGCACTTCGTCGCTGGCCGACTACCTCCTGGCGCTGTCGAACAACAGCAACGCCAGCAGCGATCCGCTGCTGGCGGCGCTCGGCTCAGGGACGGGTCAGTAAGCACTCTCTGCCCAACGGAGAAAGTGCGTTGCAGAAAGATCCCGCGTCCTTCGAGACGCGCGCTGGCGCGCGCTCCTCAGGATGAGGCAATGGGTGAGGGCATTGTGAAAGGTCCTCACCCTGAGGAGGCCGCATCAGCGGCCGTCTCGAAGGGCGCACGAGGGCTCGTCCAGAATTTGCCGGAGCCGCTCACTCATTCGCCAACGCCACCCTGGTCGCCGGCGTGGCGCCATGCGGCATCGGCAGGTAGACGGGGCGGCGCTGCAGGCGGCGCGTCTCGGCGCCCTTGGCATAGATCTGCTTCGTCGCCTCCACCAGCACGACGCCGGCGAAGGTGGTGAACCAGCGCTCGCCCACCTGCTCCCACGCCGCCGCCGAGCGCAGCATCATCCTGGACGCGGTCGGCGGGATGAAGAGCGCCGGCGAGGTGCGCTCGGGCGTGAAGTGCTCGTCGCGCAGCAGCCGCGAGAGCTGGCCGGCGCTGTAGGGATGGCCGATGCCGAGCGGCGTGCGCTCGAGCCGGGCCCAGATGCCGCGGCGGTTGGGCACGATGGCGAGGAGGCGGCCGCCGCCCGCCAGCACGCGCCAGACTTCCCGGAGCAGGAGCCGCGCGTGCTCGCTATACTCGAGCGCGTGCACCAGCAGCACGCGATCGATCGAGTAGTCCTGCAACGGCAGCTCGCCTTCCTCTGACAGCGCCACGCAGTTGGCGCCGTCATGGGGCCAGGCGAGCACGCCCTGCTCCGCTGGCATCATGCCGATGACGCGCTCCGCCTCGTCGGTGAAAAGACGGAGATAGGGCGCCGCGTAGCCCAAGCCCATCACGCGCATGCCATGCACGTCCGGCCACATCAACCGCACGCGGCGACGAACCATGCGGCGCACCACCTGCCCCAGGCGAGTCGCGTAGAAATCGCGGAGGTCGACGACGTCGGCATACATCGCCGCTAGCATGACATGCCCCGCAAGGGTTAGGCTAGGCTCGCCGGCGAGAATCGCCGCCCTCCGAGAGACCAGACTGCTGGAACCATGACCGAGCTTGTCATCCGCCAACTGAACGCGCTCAGGGACAACTACATCTATCTCCTGCGCGATCCCGAGACCGGCGCCACCGGCGTCGTCGATCCGGCGGAGCCGGAGCCGGTGGAGCGCGCGCTTTCCGAGACCGGCTGGCGCCTCACCCATATCCTCAACACCCACCATCACGCCGATCACACCGGCGCCAACCTGGCGCTGAAGGCGAAGTGGCACTGCACGATCGTCGGCCCACGCGCCGATCACGGCCGCATCCCCGGCATCGACATCGACGTGGGCGAAGGCGACACCTATGCCTTCGGCAGCCAAGTGGCGCGCGTCTTCGACGTGCCCGGCCACACCCGCGGCCACATCGCCTACTGGTTCGAGGGCTCGCACGCGCTCTTCTGCGGCGACACGCTCTTCGCGCTCGGCTGCGGCCGGCTCTTCGAGGGGACGCCGCAGCAGATGTGGCGCTCGCTCTCCAAGCTGCGCGCGCTGCCGCCCGACACCCGCGTCTACTGCGCGCATGAATATACGCAGTCGAACGCGCGCTTCGCGCTCACCGTCGAGCCTGGCAACGCCGCCCTCGTCAACCGCTCCCACGAGATCGACAGGCTCCGCGCCGCCGGCCGGCCCACCGTGCCGTCGCTCCTCGGCGAGGAGCGCGCCACCAATCCTTTCCTGCGCGCCGACGAGCCGGCCCTCCAGGCCGCCATGGGCGCTGCGGGCGATGCCGTCGCCACCTTTGCCGAGATCCGCCGCCGCAAGGACGTGTTCTGAGCGGCGACCCCAAAAACACCGGAGGAATTGCCATGAAGCTTCGCTACGCGCCGACCTCGCCCTTTGTCCGCAAGGTGATGGTGACCGCCCTCGAGACCGGCCTCCTCGAGCGCATCGAGAAGGTACCGAGCTCGGTCGCGCCCACCAAGCCCAACGACGAGGTGGCGCGGGAGAACCCGCTGGTGAAGATCCCCGCCCTCGTCACCGACGACGGTCTCGTGCTCTATGACTCGCCTGTCATCTGCGAGTATCTCGACAGCCTGCACGAGGGCGCGAAGCTGTTCCCGGCGCCGGGCAAGGCGCGCTGGGTGGCGCTCCGCCAGCAGGCGCTCGGCGACGGCATCATGGAGGCGGCGATCCTCGCTCGCTACGAGAGCGTCAGGCCGAAGGAGGTCTGCTGGGCGGACTGGATCGAGGCGCAGCTCCGCAAGGTGCGCGGCGCCATCGCGTCCCTCGAGAGCGAGGCGGACAACGGCGTGCTGCGCGGGCCGCTCACCATCGGCCTTGTCACCATCGGCTGCGCGCTCGGATATCTCGACTTCCGCTTCGCCGATCTCGCCTGGCAGAAGATGGCGCCGGACCTCGCGCGCTGGTACGCCGACTTCGCCGAGCGCCCGTCGATGCGGCAGACCGCGCCCGCCGAAGCCAAGTGACGGCCGACGCCGACGCGATCATCCGGCGCCTGCGGCTGGAGCGCCATCCGGAGGGCGGCTGGTTCCGCGAGACTTTTCGCGACAGCGGCGCCCCCGGCGCACGCGGCGCCTCGACCGCGATCTATTACCTGCTCGGGAGCGGCGAGGTCTCGCACTGGCATCGCGTCGACGCGGCGGAGATCTGGCACTGGTACGCCGGCGACCCGCTGCTGCTCAGCCTTTCGCCGGACGGCAAGCATCGCGACGATCTGAAGCTGGGCGCTGCGCTCGACCGCGACGAGGAACCGCAGCGGGTCGTGCCCGC
>DATJOK010000151.1:0-17850 GCA_035507155.1 Allostellaceae bacterium | reverse complement strand
GGCGAAGATCGCCCGCTTCACTTTGCCGTCCGCCGGACCCAGCGGCTTGAAGCCGTGCTTCTTC
This sequence comes from Allostellaceae bacterium, assembly GCA_035507155.1. GTDB lineage: Bacteria > Pseudomonadota > Alphaproteobacteria > ATCC43930 > CGMCC-115725 > DASZHJ01. The sequence goes on along the minus strand of DATJOK010000151.1, from coordinate 17,786 downwards.
TGCATGTCCTCGGGGATCTCCAGGCGGCGCAGTCCCTCGATCTGCCACTGCGGCGAGCCGGTCCAGACCGCGTCCGTGCCCCAGACCACGCGGTCGGAACCGAGCCCCTTCACCAGCGTCCCCATCAGCGCCGCCGAGAGACGCGGCTCGGCGACCGAGGTCCAGGCGAAGAGCTGGCCGAGATCGCCATAGACGTTCCTGACGCCGTATTTGCGCGGAATCTCCGCGAGCTCGCTCACCCAGGAGATGCGGCCGGTCTCGTCCCACTCTCTCATGCCGTCGGCCGGCGGTCCGCCGACCCAGCGATAGCCCGAGTGATAGATGATGAAGTTGAGCTGCGGCCAGTCCTTCGCCGCCTTGCCGACGTCGCTCACATCCGCATAGGGGCGCAGATTGGGGAACTGCTTCTCCACCGCCGGCGCGAAGAGACCCTTGTGGATGCAGACGTTCCGGATGCCGGACTTGGCGAACTTTTCGTAGGCCGGATACATCAGCTTCTCGTCGTCGAGCCGCCAGGGATAATGGCTCGATTCCTTGTGCGTGTTGTCGCCGACCGTATAGCCCTTCCAGCTGTCGGGCTTGTAGACCTCGATCGCCTTGTCGATCCCCTCGAGCCAGCCCGGCTGGCCCGGCGTGATGGTATAGTGGGCGAGCATCCGCCGGGAGCCTGCCGCCTTGTTCACCTTCTCGCGGGTGGCGAAGACCTGCTCCTGCGGGATGAACCAGTCCCTGGGATCGTCCGAGGGCGCGTTGGTGAGGAGCGCCACCTTAGTGTCGCTGTCGAGATAGATCTCCTTGAAGTAGTTGTCATACTTGAGATCGTCGAGCGTCTGCTCCTTGCCGGCGAGCTCCTGGTTCCAGCCCGCCTTGCCGACCGCGGCGCGCTGCGCGACGAAGCCCACGAGCCGGGTATCGTCGCGCAGGAAATGCGTATGGCAGTCGAACACGAACTGGCTCTTGAGCGCCGCCGCGCGCGCCGACGCCAGCTCCGGCGTCGAAGCCTCGGCCGGCGTCGCGGCGAAGAGCTCGCCATAGACCTGGTTCATCGCCACGAAGGACGCCGCCATGCCGGCCGCGGTCTGGAAGAAGCGGCGGCGCGAGAGTCCCTGCTTCGCCGCCAGGCGATCCGCCATCTCGATGAGGCGGGCCTCGACTTCCTTCTGCTTCGCCGTCTGCGGCGCAGGCATGTACTCGTCGCTGGAGACGATCTGCGTCGGCACCGGCGATGGAAACGCCACCTCCTCCGCCGGCAGCAAGTGCGCCATCTGCGCGTCGCTCAGCATCTTCATGTCGGTTCCCCCATCAGCACCGCAGTAGGAACACCCTCAAGGCCGCTTGATTCCATGCCAACAATTTTTCACCTCTCCCGCCAGCGCGGGCGAGGGGCACGCCGGCGTCCTCGTGACCTCGTCACGCCTCCACCGGCTTCGGCATGGTGAGGAAGGCGTGCATCGCGTGCCAGAACTCGCGCCGGTTCAGCCCCAGCACCACGGAATGAGCCGTCCCGGGGAGGATCACGAATTGGCGATCGCCGTTCGGCAGCGCCCGGAAGAACGCGAAGATGTCGTCGACGGTGGCGATGCCGTCATACTCGCCGCGCAGCAGCAGCACGGGCGCCGTCACCTTGGCGGGGTCCACCACCGGCAGATTCGCGGTCATGTCGAGATAAGTGCCGGTCGGCACCTGGTCGCCGAATTTCAGCTCCTGCTCGGCGATGTAATCCGCCAGCGCCGGATCGGAGGTGCCGGGCTTGTCGCGGGTGAAGATGCTGTGGATCATCGCGCTGTCGCGCAGGCGGAGATTGTGGGTGCGGTAATACTCCAGCTGCTCGGCGCGCTTCTTGAGAGTGGGCGAGCCCTCGCCCTTGTAGGTGAAGGCGGAGAACACCAGCCGATCGATGCGCTCCGGCCGCGCCATGGCGAAGGCGCCGGCGCGCAGCGCGCCCGAGGACTCGCCGAACATGTGCAGCTTCTGCCGCCCGGTCTCGCGCACGACGAGCTCGGTGCCGGCCTTCAGATCCTCGACGCCGCTCGCGATGTCGGAATTGCCCTTGGTGCGCGACGAGCGGCCGTAGTTCTCGTGATCCATCGTCCAGACGTCGTAGCCGAGCTCGGCAAAGACGTTCATGACCGAATATTCGCCGTGCTTCGGCACCGTCAGGTCGAAGCTCGGCCGCGAGGAGATCGAGGAGCCGTGCACCAGGAAGAGCACCGGCAGCGGGCTGGTTCCCGGTTTCGGCGCGCCCAGCCGCTTGCGGAAGAGGTAGAGCGAGACGTCGCCCTTCTTAGCCCAGTAATCGCCGCTCCAGATCCTGCCCGACGGCGGCTTTTCCGGCTTCATCGCCGCGCTCTGGGCGCGCGCCTGGCTGCTGCCGAGTTCCGCCAGCAAGCCGGCTCCGATGCCAATTCCCGCCCCGGCGAGCACGCCGCGGCGAGATACCGTCCGATCCCTTGGATCCATCGGGCTTCCTCCCCAGTCGAGCTTATGCGTTGCATCAGCATAGCTCCGCCATCGTCGCTTGCCGAGGGGCATCGTTTATCACTTGATCGATAGCGCTGCCCTCGGTGAGCGGGACGCGACCGCCGCCGGCTTCGACCCGTAACGGAATCCGGCTAGACTGCCGGACCACGTGGCGGACCCCGCCGCACCCATTGGAAAGTGGCCGCCATGCCCCGCCTCTCGCCGGCAACCGCCCTGCTCGCCGCCGTCTCGGTTCTCGCCTGGATCTCGCTCGCCGCCGCGCAGCCCGCCGAGCACCGGTCGAGCCCCGGACCGGCGCAGAGCCAGACGCCGGCCGCCACCACCGAGACGCCGCTGCCGGCAGACGTCGTCACCACCCACAGCATCAAGCTCGGCGGCGCGGAGCTCGCCTATACCGCGACGGCCGGCGCCCTCCAGCTCACCAACGGCAAGGGCGAGCACACCGCGGAGATCTTTTACGTCGCCTACACCAGGAACGGCGCCGCCCCGTCGAGCCGTCCGATCACCTTCGCCTTCAACGGCGGTCCGGGCGCCGGCTCCGCCTACCTCCACGTGGGCGCCATCGGCCCGCGCATCCTCGACTACGGCAGCGGCCGCGAGCCACCCTTCACGAGCGGCCGGATCATCGACAATCCCGACACCTGGCTCGACTTCACCGATCTCGTCTTCATCGACCCCGTCGGCACCGGCTACAGCCGCTCCAAGCTCTCGCCGGAGGAGACGCGCAAGCAGTTCTGGGGCGTGAAGCAGGATCTCGAGAGCCTCGGCCAGATCGTGCGCCTGGCGCTCGCCCATCTCGACCGCTTCGCCTCGCCGGTCTATGTCGCCGGCGAAAGTTACGGCGGCTTCCGCGCCGCCCGGCTGCCGCGCCAGCTCGGCGCCCAGCAGGGAATCGTGGTGCACGGCGCGACGCTGATCTCGCCGGTGCTCGACATGTCGCTGATCGGCCGGGACGAGCTCAATCCGATGCCCTGGGCGCTGCGTCTTCCCTCCTACGCGGCGGTGGCGCTGGAGGCGAAAGGCAAGCTCTCGGCGGACAATCTCAGGGATGCCGAGCATTTCGCGCTCGGTGACTACATCACCACGCTGGTCTCGCTGCCGGCCGACAGCGCCGCCGCCGACCGCTTCTACGGCACCGTCGCCGGCATGATCGGCCTGCCCGAGCCACTGGTGGCGCGCTGGCGCGGCAAGGTGCCGCTCGGCGTCTTCGTCAAGGAGATCCGCCACGGCGACGACGAGGTGGTGAGCCGCTATGACGGCAGCGTCGCCACCGCCGACCCCTACCCCTCCTGGTATGTGGGCGGCGACGAGGATCCCATCCTCGCCGGCATCAACGCGCCGCTCACCACCGGCTTCGTCGCCTATGTCCGCGACGAGCTCAAATACAAGACCGACCGCAACTATCTACTGCTCAATTTCGAGGTCGGCAGGCACTGGGACTGGCACTCGGGGAGCGGCGAGGACGACCACGCCAGCGCCGGCGACGATCTCCGCGAGGGCCTGGCGCTCGACCCGCGGCTGCGCATCCTCATCGCCCACGGCATGACCGACCTGCAGACGCCCTACATGACCAGCCGCTATCTCATCGACCAGCTGCCGCCGGCAGTAACGCGCGATCATGTGACGCTGAAGCTCTATCCCGGCGGCCACATGATGTATCTTCGGCCTGCCTCCCGCGCGGCGCTGCACGCCGACGCGCGGGCGATCTACGGGATGGAGTGACCCAAGCGCTCAGCCGTCGGCTGACGGCCGCAGGGAGGCCTTGATCCCGGTCTGGGGCGAGTACCGCAAGACATAATCCTCGCCGCTGCAGGGGAAGACGATCTCGCGCTCGAGATCGAAATCGCAGTGATCGGCGCGAGGCCCGCCGGCGGCGAGATATTTCTCGTAGGAGAGATCGAACACGCCGCGCATCGAAGCGCCCATGCCGTGCGAAAGATTCTTGAACACGCGACCGTCGAGAGCGTCGGCGTCGACGACCCGCAGGTCGTAATCGACCCGGCCAGCGTAAATCTCGCGCAGCTGAAGCTTACGCTCCAGCGGCGCCACCGCGTCGGTCGCCGAATGATAGGCATAGGCACGCGCGGTGTTCGGGTAGACGTGCCGCGTCTCGAGAAGCGAGCGAATCTCGCGGCGCGGCTTGCCGAAGTAGTTCGCGGCCACCGGATCGGACGACCAGCAGCGCACGGAAAGCGTGTCGATCGCTACGCCGGCTATCCAAAGTCGAAAAACCCCCGCCAGCCCGGGCAAATCATCCTCGGCGGAGGAGAATCCAGAATTATCGACCACCATGCGGAAAGTGCCGGGCGCGAGCTTCATCATCAGCGATGCAATATATCCTCCGTAAGAGGTGCCGATGACGTAGACGCGACTGCGATCGAGCGCGTATTCGAGAAGAAGCCGATGGGTGACCTGAAGATGATCGAGCGCCGGCAGGAACCCCATGGAGTTGTACGCGTTCCGGCTAACCACGAGCCGACAATCGGGATGAAACGAGGTGATCCCGTTCTCCTTGAGCAATTCCGCGAGCTTGCGCAGGACGCTCGCGAGCGGCGTGCCGCGCGCCAGGCTGACAGTGACCCCATAGTGCTCGGCAAACCGGGTGAAGAAATCGGGCATGGGAATGAAATTCCCTTCCAAGTAAAGATCTGCACCGAAGTACCGCACCGAGACGGCCACGCAGTTGTGTTGATTTGCGAGATAGGAGAGCAGGTTCTGCTCGTAACTGCCGCCGGGCTCCATGCCGTATCCGGAGATGAAAACCACCAGGCCGGTATTTCGATCGAGCCCAGCATCCGGCGCACGGACGAAATAGGTCAGCGGCGAGCGCTCGATTCCCAGCTCGATGTCGGGATGCGGCAAGTCGATGGTGGCCGTTATCATTGGATGCTTCCCGGTCGGCAGCCCTTGCATGACGTCGGTCTGATCAGTTCGTCGCCGGCACCTTGGTCGCGTCGAGGTTCTTGCGCAGGCTCTCGGCGAAGCTCTTGAGCTCGCCGAGCTCGGCGAGCTTCTGCGCCTGCTGGCGCGGATCGCCCGGTGTCACCACATCGGTGCTGGTGATCAGCCGGAAGGCATCGGCATAGGGACTCTTCGCCATGGCGGCGCCGTACTTGTCGCGCGCCTCGGCGAGGCCGTTCTGGTCGCCGCACAGCGACAGCGCGGCAGCGAGGTTCAAGGCGAGCCGGGCGTCCTTGGCGGCGAGCGTCCCGTCGGATCCGGGCGCCGGAACGAGACGCTTCAGCGTGCGCGCCACGTCCTCCCAGCTCTGCGCCTTCCAGTAGGCATCCGCCCGCAGCCGGTCGGCGTCGAGGCTGGTGTCGTTGGCGAGCGCCGCGATCGCTTGGTCGGTGCGGCCGAGATCGGTGAGGGCGCGGGCGCGGAGCTGCTGGCGCTGGCGCGCGAGATCGGGCGGCGGATCGCCGCCCAGAGGGAGATCGAGTGCCTTCAGCGCCGCCTCCGGACGGTGATCGAGCAGACGGATCACCGCGAGCTCGGTGCTGGCGCGCGCCTTCTCGGCGCCCGTCAGCCGGTTGTTCACCTGGTCGGCGAGCAGCTTGTCGGCGTCGTCCAGCAGATCGACCGAGATCATCCGATCGACCAGCTTGCGCACGATCGCGTCGTTCTGGGCGCCGGCGAGATCCTTGAACTCGCCGTAGACGGCGACCGCCTTCAGCGGCGAGAGATTGTCGGAATTGGGACCGAGGAAGACGTTGGAGAACGCCTGCGCCATGTCGCGCTGGATCGCCGGCGTGCCGGGGTCGTTCGGGAAATTGGTCGCCGCCTGGCGCAGCACGTCGAGGCCGCGCCGGTAGTCGCCGTCGGCCAGCAGCAGCGTGCCGAGCTGGTGCAGCAGGTCGAACTCGAACTCGCCGCCGCGCCAGGCGAAACGGAGATCGTCGAGCTGGCGAATGGCATCGGTGCGGGAGATCTTGCCGGCCTTGAGAAGCGCGAGGGTCCGGTCCTTGAGCGCGCGAGCGCGGCTCGGGCGGTCGCCGGTCAGCGCCACCTCCTGCCACAGCTGCTGCGCGCGGTCGAGGTCGCCCGCCGCCTGCGCCTGCAGCCCGGCGAGATATTTCGCCGCCGCCGCGTCGCCGGGAGACGGATCGTCCTTGGTCACCAGCACCAGGAAGGGGCCGGCCGCATCGGGCTGGCCGCTGCGGATCATCGCCTCCGCGCCCAGCAGCGCCAGCCGGTTGCGGATGGACTTCGGATAGAAGGTGAGCAGCACCGGATCCTTGCCGTACTCGCGCGCCGCGGCGGGCCAGTCGCCGTTGCTCGCCGAGAGGGCGCCGCGCCAGAGCGAGACCTCCGGATCGCCGTCCATCATCGGCCGGCGGAACTCCTGGTTCGCGGTCTCGAGATCGTTGCTCAGGAAGGCGGCGGCGCCCTTGATGGCGCGCACCAGCTTGTCCGCCGCGAAGGTGGGATCGTCGCGCTCGATCGCCGCCAGCACGCCCAGCGTCTCCGCCGCGTAGCCGTTGGCGAGGTAGAACTCCGCCAGGGCCAGGCGCGGATGCGAGCGCTCGGCGCTGGGCGCCGCCGCCACCGTCTGCTCGAGCATGCTGCGGCGGTCGAGGAAGCTCTGCGTCTTGGGTCCGAGCCAGCGGTCGAATTTGAAAAGCCGCGGGCTGCTGTCATCCTCGCCGGCGAGCTTGCGGTCGGTGTCGCCGGAGAGCACCAGGCCCTCGCGCCCGGTCACCTCGACGCCGGTCGCGATCGGACGAATGACGACGCCGTCGACATTGGGCCGGATCACCAAGCCCTGCAACGTCACCAGAGCGCGAAAATCGACGACCCCCGCCTCGATCGGGAGACCGCGCCCCACCTCGGTCGTCGGCACCACCAGCAGGCGGTCGCCAACCTCGGGGTCGGTGACGACGATGGGATCGCCCGGCGAGGACATCTCGAAGACAACGCGCGGCGGCTTCGCCTGCGGCTGCGGCGAGACGGTGATCGCCGTGTCGGGGCGCAGCTCCTGCGCCCGGAGATCGATCACCCATTCGTCACCGACCCGGTGCAGGCTGGGCTCGAGGCCGCGGCGGGTCACCACGCGGATCACCGTCGCGAGCGGATGCGGCACCTGCTCGATCTTCTCCACCGCCGCCTTGCCGCGGAGCTGCACCTCGCTGAGGTCGGCGTTGGCGCGAGCGCCGAACACGACCCAGAGTGAGCCCGCGCGACGGAACACAGCGGCCGGAACGGCCGAAGTCCAGGGAAAGCGCAGGCTGCCGGTGTCGCTGGTGGCCGCATAATGGACGGACAGCGCCGGCCCGGGGGCTGGCGCTGTCGAGGACGTCGGTCCCGGCGCGGAGTGGGTCGCCGGCGGTGGCCCTTTGCCGCCCTGGCTTCCAGAGGGGAGCGGCCCGCTGGTGCCCGCCGAGGGCTCTATGATCTCAGGCGGCGGCGTCACCGGTGGCGCGGCGGCTTTCTTCGCCGCGGGCGGCGCAGCCTTGGCGACCGGCCGGCCGGCGGCGACGCCGGGCTGCAGCAGGTCGACGACGATGCTGTCGCCGCTGCGGAAATGACGCACCGTGGTGCCCTGCGGCAGGTGCAGCTTGAGCGTGGTGCCGCCCTCCTCCTCGCTCAGCGTCGGCTCGCTGCCGGGAAGCGCGGCGCCGATGCGGGCGGCATCGAGATGCGCCGGCCGGGCGAAGTGGATGACCGCCTCGTCGCCGGACTCGCTGGCGCTGTAGTCGACCGGCTCTTTCCAGTCGAAGACCAGCCGGCGATAGCCGTCGTGCTCGCCGAAGCGCACGACGATGCCGGAGGGCTGGGCGGCGGGCGCCGTGGCAGCCGCAGTGGGCGCTGCGGCAGTCGCAGCAGGCGCGGCGGCCTTCGCGGCGTCGTGCGGCACCAGCACCATCGGGCGGCCGGCGGGCGCAGCGGGTTTTGCGGCGGCGGGGGCCGCGGCGGGCGCCGGCTCCGGGATGGTGGGACTGGGCGAGGCCGGGGCCGCGGCGGTCTGCGCCGCCGGCGTCTCGGCCCTGGCCGCGGGCTTCGCGGCGGCGGGCTTGGCGTCGACCAGATCGATCGCGATGGTGTTGCCCTCGGTGAAGGTCTTGAGGCTGACCGGCCGGCTCAGGGTCCCGGTCAACGTGGTGCCCCCAGCATCGATCGCGACATGGGTGAGGTAGGCGCCGAGATAGCGGCTGATCTGGTCGAGCTTGGTGGCGAGCGGCCGGTCGAAATGCACCGTCAGCGTGGTGCCGTCGACATGGGCGTCATATTTGACCGGCGCCGGCCAGTCGAAGGCGATCCGGGCATAGGTCTCGTGCACCGCGGCGCGCGTCTTCACCGCCTCGGCAGCCTCGGCGGGGCCGAGCCCGAGGGCGGCGGTCAGCAGAACCACGGCAAGGCACAGTCGCAACACTCAGCACCTCAATTCTAGAGGAGCCGCGCGCGGGGGACGCGGGCGATCTATTTCAAGCTCGCGAAGAGAGCGTCGATATCGTCCTGGCTGTTGGCATTCTCTACAAGCTGCGGGCCGTTCAGCAACTTGCTTTCGTCGTTGGCGTCGACCGGCGCCTCTTCGGCGACGGGCTTCTCGGTCTTCTGCACGCCGTTCGCGCCGAACGCCGCCAGCACGGCGTCGACCTTGTGCTCTATGTGCTTCAGCGCGCGCACCACCTTGGTGATGCGCTGGCCGGTGACGTCCTGGAAATTGCAGGCCTCGAAGATGCGGGTGGAGAGGCCGCGGATCTTCTCCGCCGTCTCCTCCGGAAGCTCACTGACCAGCTGCTCCAGCGCCTCGGCGGAATCCAGGATGGTGCCGGTCGCCTCGGCGGTCGCCTCGACGATGGCGTCGAGCTCGTCGGTCGCCGACGGGATGTAGTGCTCGCGGATCTCGTCCGGGCGGATCGCGGCGATCTCGCGCTTGGCGGCCTGGATGTAGTCCGCGATCTCCTCGATCTCGTGATAGAGATGGAACTCGCTGGCGGAGACGTCGCCCGAGAGGGTCTGCATCACGGTCTCGACCACCGCCGCGATGTCGGCAGGATCGATCGGCTTCGCATCCGCGGCGATCGTATCGAGCCGGCGGGTGAGCGCGCTGTCATTTGCCGTCTTGGCCGTCTTGGCCATGGCTGCGATTCCCTTCCACCACCCGGATCGGAATGCTTCGGCTCAGAAATCGCCGAAGATGGCGGTGAGCTTCTGCTTCAGCGTCGCTGCGTTGAACGGCTTGACGATATAGTTGGTGACGCCGGCGGCCTTGGCGGCGACGACGTTCTCGGTCTTGCTCTCGGCGGTGATCATCACGAAGGGCACCGCCTTCAGCTTGTTGTCGGCGCGCACTTCCTTGAGGAGCTGCAGCCCGGTCATCGGCTCCATGTTCCAGTCGGAGATCACCAGGCCGTAGTTGCGGTCGCGCAGCTTCATGAGCGCGGTGCCGCCATCGGTGGCCTCATCGACGTTCTCGAAGCCGAGCTGCTTCAGCAGGTTGCGGATGATGCGCAGCATCGTCTTGTAGTCGTCGACGATGAGCACGTTCATATTCATGTCGATAGCCATCGGAAGCACACTCCTGCCAAGTCCGCCGTTGCGCGGGTGCGAAATCGCGAGCCACGGGTTTAGTACAAGCCGGTTAAAACGGGGTTAAGCCCTGTATAATCATGGGCTTGCAGGCTATTTTGGAGGCGCCGCAGGTGCCGCGGCGGCGTTGCTGGCGGCATTGATCTTCGCCTCCTGGTCGCGCCGCGCGGCAAGCGCGTCGGTGATCTCCTTGGCGCGGTTCGGATCGAGGGCGGCGAGGATCGGCGCCACTTTGCGCTCCTTCATGTGCTCGAGCACGTCCAGCAGCACCGGCATGTCGAGCTCCTGGAAGATGCGCGCGGCGTCGACCGGCTTCATCGCCTCGTAGATCTTGACCAGGCCCTGGACGCGCTCGGCGTCCTGCTGCTGCTTCTGCTGCACCTTGACGTCGATGCCGTTCTCGATGGTGGAGAGCTTGGTGATCTTGTCGTCGATGCGCTGCTCCGCCGCCTTCAGCAGCACTTCCTGCTGGGCGATGTCCTGGGCGCGCTTGTCGAGCTCGGCCCGCCGGGCAGCGAGCTTCTGCAGGAGATCGATCTCCTCCGGGCTCATGAGCAGAGGATCGGTGGTGGAGGTCGCCTGCTTCGCCGGAACCGCCGGGTCGAGCGATTCTGGGACGCCCCCGGGCTGGGCCGCCGCCGGCTGCGCCGGCGTGGCGGCGCCCTTCGCGGCCTCGGGCTTCGCCGCCGCCGGGTCGCCCTGCGCCGTCGCCGCATGGGCCTGGATGACGGTCCAGATGTCCGCCACCTTCACCCCCAGCAGCAGGCAGGCGGCGACGATGACGAGGGGAATGAGACGGGGCTTCATCGCGAGTTTGGCCTCAGCGGCGGCCACCCAGCGCGCGGATCAGCTCGCGCTCCGCCCGCGAGATCGGCGGGGCGCGGCGGTTGCCCGCCTTCTCGTCGGCCTCGACGCGGAGCGGCAGCACCTTGTCGTCTCCGTTCGCGGGCACCGGGCGCGGCGCCGCGGCGGGGCGCGGCTCGGCGGCGCGCGGGGCCATCTCGCCGCGCTTGGCGCGGATCGTGCCCTCGAGGCGGTCGGCGAGGCTGCCGCCGCGCTCCACCAGATAGGTGAGATCCTCGCGCAGCGCCTGACCCACCGTGACCTTCTTGTCGAGATCGCGGCCGAGCTCGTCGGCGGCCTGGCGCAGCTCGGCGATCCCCGACTGGGCGCCGCCGACCGCGGCATTGAGACCGCGAACGAGCTGCTCGAGCTGCGCCTTGTCGTTGCGCAGCATGGCGAGGCGCTTGTTCAGCATGGCGACATAGACGATGGTCGCCAGCAGCAGGACGGCAACCGTCAGGTCGCCGATCAATGGCAGGCTCATGGGCAGTGTCATTGCGACCCCTTCGTTCGCTCCAGCTTCTCGGCGATCCTCACCGCGATGTTGCCGCCTTTGCGGCCCATCTTGCCGGTGAACATCCGGAGGTCGCCGCAGGCCAGCTCGACATCGGCCTGCGCGTCGACATTGAGGAGGACGCGCGAGCCGACCTTCCAGTTGAGAACGTCGTTGAGCGACACCTCGACCTTGTCGAGCACCGCCTCGATGGCGACGTCGGTGTGCCAGAGCTCACCGGCGAGATGCGCTTCCCAGATCGAATCGCGGCCGAATTTCTCGCCGAGGAAGCCTTGCAGCAGGATCTCGCGCACCGGCTCCAGGGTCGCATAGGGCAGCAGCACCTCGAGGCGGCCGCCGCGATCCTCCATGTCGACGCGGAGCCGCGCCAGCACGGCGGCGTTCGCCGGCCGGCCGATGGTGGCGAAGCGCGGGTTGGTCTCCAGCCGCTCGAAGCGGAAGGTGACCGGGCTCAGGGGATCGAAGGCGCCGGAAAGATCGCTGAGCACCACCGAGACCAGCCGCTCCACCAGGTTGCGCTCGATCGTCGTGTAAGGGCGGCCCTCGATGCGCATCGCTGCGGTGCCGCGCCGGCCGCCCAGCAGCACGTCGACGATCGAGTAGATGAGCGCGCTGTCGATGGTGATGAGGCTGAAATTGTCCCACTCCTCCGCCTTGAACACCGCCAGCATGGCGGGGAGCGGGATCGAATTCAGATAGTCGCCGAAGCGGATCGAGGTGATGTTGTCGATCGACACCTCGACGTTGTCGGAAGTGAAATTGCGCAGGCTCGTCGACATCATGCGCACGAGGCGGTCGAACACCACCTCGAGCATCGGCAGGCGCTCGTAGGAGACCAGCGCCGAATCGATGATGGCGCGGATGCCGGAGTTGTCGCGGCCGGGACCGTCGTCATCGACGCCGAGGAGGCTGTCGATCTCGTTCTGATTGAGGACGCGCGCGGCCGGCGCGTCGCCGGTTTCGCCGCTGCCGTCGTCGTCGCCATCCGCCATGGCCGCCCACTCGGCGGCCATCTTGTCCTCGTCCTCCTGCGTCGTATCGCTCATTCCCCGCTCTTCCCCCTCGCCCCGCCGGCGCTTACTGCACCAGCATTTCCTTGAACAGCACGTCCTTCACCTTGATCGGCGCCGCGGCGGCGTTGACGCGCGCCAGCAGCTCCTCGCGCAGGCGATAGAGGCCGCTCGACCCGCGCAGGTCCTCGACCCTGAGCTCGCGCAGATAGACCTGGAAGTTGTCGATGATGATCGGCAGCACCGCCGCGAGCTTCGGCACGTCCTCCTGCTGCGAGAGCTCCAGGCTGACGGAGATCTTCAGGAAGCTGGTCTTGCGGCCGGTGGAATTGAGATTCACCAGCATGTCCGGGAGGTCATAGAAGACCGAGGGCTTGGCGGGCGCGGGCTTCTCCGCTTCCGCCGTCTCGGTCTTGTGGCCGCCGCCGGTGAGCTTGTTGATGACGCCGGTGTAGTAGAGCACGCCCCCGGTGCCGACCAGGAGCACCAGTCCGGCGGCGATGAAGATCAGGAGCCGGCGTTTGTCGCGTGGCCTCGGTACATCCGCTGGCGCGTCTGCGCCCTCGGCATCGTCGTCGACAGTGCGCTCCGACATCGAGCCCCGCGTGAAAAAATGACCGCACCAACACCGCGGCCGGCTCGCCAGACGCTAGGGCTTTCTAGTTAAGAAGTGGTTTAGTCGAGGCACGCCACAGCATGCCGAGACGACGCCCGGCGAACGGCAAGAACTGCCCGGCAATCGCTGCCAGAACGCCCCCGAAGTCCCCCTCGACGCGTGGCCGGAAAAGCCAGGAAGCCGAGCAAATCCGCGGCTTTCCCGCGCTGGCACGGCCTCTGCATAGGAAGGCCCGCGCCGGTCTCGGCAGAATACCGAAGAAGGCGGGCGCATCGACTGAAAGAAGCGGATCCCGGCATGAACGACCCAAGCACGATCGTCCTCTCCTCCCAGGTGGCCCTCCTGCGCATGACCGACATGCTCGCCAACAACCTGTCGAACCTCTCCACCAACGGCTTCAAGGGCCAGGAGATGCTGTTCGAGGAATATCTCGGCGAGGCCAGCGACGGCAAGCAGGCCTCCTACGTGCAGGACATCGGCACCGCGCGCGACCTGCGGGAGGGTCCGATCACGCAGACGAACAACCCCCTCGACGTCGCGATCCAGGGCAGCGGCTACCTCGTGGTGCAGACGCCGCTCGGCCCGCGCTACACCCGGGACGGCCACTTCCAGATCGATGCCCAGGGCCAGATCGTGACCTCCCAGGGCTATGCCGTGCAGAGCGACGCCAACACGCCGATCGTCATTCCCGATGGCACCCGCAAGATCACCATCGGCAAGGACGGCTCGGTGGTGACCGCCGACGGCGCCATCGCCGGCAAGCTGCAGCTCGTCGACTTTGCCGATGACCAGAAGCTGCTGCCCGTCGGCAGCAACCTGTTCTCCAGCGACCAGACACCGCAGCCGGCGTCCGCCAACACCACGGTGGCGCAGGGAGCGCTCGAAGGCTCCAACGTCGAGCCCGTGCTGGAGATCACCCGGCTCATCGCCGCCAACCGCGCCCTCACCTACAACCACGATTTCACCAACGCCGAGGCGACCCGCGTCAGCAACGCCATCGACCACCTCGGCAAGACCGTCTAGCAGAGAGCGAGATCACCCCCCATGCGCGCCCTCAACATCGCCGCGACCGGAATGCTGGCCCAGCAGCTCAACGTCGAGGTCATCTCCAACAACATCGCCAACCTCAACACGACCGCCTACAAGCGGCAGCGCGCGGAGTTCCAGGATCTCCTCTACGAGAACCAGCGCCGGGTCGGCGCCGATAGCTCCGACAACGGCAACATCATCCCGGTCGGCGTGCAGGTGGGCTCGGGCGTCAAGGCGGCGGCGGTCTATCGCATCACCACCCAGGGCAGCCTCACCAACACCAACAACTCCCTCGATCTCGCGATCCAGGGGCGCGGCTTCTTCCAGATCACCATGCCGGACGGCAGCACCGCCTATACCCGCGCCGGCTCCTTCCAGCTCAGCCCCACCGGCGAGATCGTGACCGCGGACGGCTACGTCGTGCAGCCCGGCATCACGCTTCCCAACAACACCACCGCCGTCACCGTGAACGCCAGCGGCCAGGTGCTGGCGACCATCGCCGGCCAGACCAATCCGCAGAACGTCGGCCAGCTCCAGCTCGCCAACTTCCCGAACGAGGCTGGTCTCGAGGCGCTCGGCGGCAACTACCTGGTGGAGACCGCGGCGTCGGGCGCCGCGACGACGGGCAATCCCGGCTCGACCGCTTTCGGCCAGATCCAGCAGGGCTATCTCGAGACGTCGAACGTCGACATCGTCTCCGAGATCACCAACCTGATCACCGCCCAGCGCGCCTACGAGATGAACTCGAAGGCGCTGCAGACCGCCGATCAGATGTCGCAGACCCTGAGCCAGGTGCAGTGACGCCATGAGCCGGATCCGCATCCTCCTCTGGACCTTGCTGGCGCTGACCTTGTGGCCGGCGATCGCCGGCGCTGCGCCGAGCATCAAGCCGATGGTCACCGTGTCGGACTCCGTGGTGCGGCTCGGCGATCTCTTCAACGGGCTCGGCGCGCACGCCGATCTGCCGGTGATCGCGGCGCCGCCGCCGGGCAAGCACCTGCTGCTCAGCGCCGACTGGCTGGCGGCGCTCGCCTCGGCGCAGCACCTCGACTGGCGCCCGACCTCCCGCTTCGATCAGGTGGCGGTGGAGCGCGCGAGCCGCACCATCACCGCCGACGAGATCTCGCATCGGCTGATGGCGAGCCTCGCCGAGCGCGGTCCGATCGCCAATGCGGAGCTCCACCTCGACAATCCGAACCTGCAGCTGCTGGTCGCCGCCGATCAGATCGCGCCGCTCGCGGTGCAGGACCTCCGCTTCGACGCCGGCAGCGGCCGCTTCACCGCCCTGGTGTCGGCGCCGGCCGACAACGGCAATACCGACCGCCTGCGGGTCAGCGGCCTGCTGGTGCGGCACACCGAGGTGCCGGTGCCGGCCCACCCGCTCTCGCCCGGCGACGTCATCACGCGTGGCGATCTCACCATGATCGCGATCCGCGCCGACCGCATGAGCCAGGACCTGGTGGGAGAGACCGCCGATCTCATCGGCAAGACGCCGCGCCGGGCGCTTCGCGCCGGCGAGCCGGTGCGTGCCAGCGACATCGAGGTCCCGGTTCTCGTGCACCGCGGCAACCTCGTCACCATCGTGCTCGAGACCCCCAACATGCGCCTCACCGCCGAGGGCAAGGCGATGGAGGACGGCGGCAAGGGCGCGGTGATCCGCGTCACCAACACCAAGTCCAACCGCGCCATCGACGCGGTGGTCGCCGCCCCCGGCATCGTCTCGGTCAGCCTGGCCGAAGCGCCGGTCACCCAGTAGGGAATTCTCCCATGCGCAGCCTCCTCATCAAGCTCGTCCCGCTGGCGCCGCTGCTGGCGCTGACGCTCAGCGCCTGCGGCACCGCCACCAAGCTCTCGCAGATCGGCGAGACGCCGCCGATGAGCACCATCCAGGACCCGCAGCAGCAGCCGGGCTACCGGCCGGTGTCGCTGCCGATGCCGGCGCCGGGGGTGAACGAGCGGCGACCGAACTCGCTCTGGCAGGCGGGCAGCCGCGCCTTCTTCAAGGACCAGCGCGCCGCCAATGTCGGCGACATCCTGACGGTGATCGTGAACTTCGACGAGAAGGGCAAGTTCGACGACAACACGACGCTGCAGCGGAACAGCTCGATGACCAGCGCGATCCCAGAGCTGATGGGCTTCCAGTCGCAGATCCAGAAGATCCTGCCGCATTCCGCCGATGTGACGAACCTGGTGAACGGCTCCGGCACCAGCAACAACGTCACCACCACGGAGGCCAATCGCGAGGAGCAGGTCAACCTGCGCGTCGCCGCCGAGGTGACCCAGGTGCTGCCGAACGGCAATCTGGTGGTCCAGGGCCGGCAGGAGATCCGCGTCAACTACGAGGTCCGCGAGCTGCAGATCGCCGGCGTGCTGCGCCCGGCGGACATCACGTCCGTCAACACCGTCACCTACGACCAGCTCGCCGAGGCGCGCATCTCCTACGGCGGCCGCGGTCAGCAGATGGACGCGCAGCAGCCGCGCTACGGGCAGCAGTTCTTCGATATTATCAATCCGTTCTGAGCGACCGGCCTCGCGTCCTGAC
Source organism: Allostellaceae bacterium (assembly GCA_035507155.1). Taxonomy (GTDB): domain Bacteria; phylum Pseudomonadota; class Alphaproteobacteria; order ATCC43930; family CGMCC-115725; genus DASZHJ01. The sequence continues at coordinate 1,218 of DATJOK010000151.1, read as the reverse complement.
ACCAAAAGGACGCGGGGCCACCCTTTATGGCTGGCTGACCCGCGTCCAGCCCTTCTTCTCGTAGGATTCGATACATCCCTTCTGCGCCTCCTCCACCGGCTCCGAGAAGCCGACGAGAGGTCCGCAGGCAGCGACCACAGTGCCGTTCTGCGGACTGCGGAACTGTGTCGCGTCCTTGGATTCGAACCCGCACGCCGCCAGGCACGCCAGCAGAAGAAGAGATATCGCCCGCAAATTCGCCTCCGATCCCAATATTCCCACAGATGCGCGGCACCCGGCGCGCGAGCGATATCTTACAATGCGTTGAGGTTGCCGCCCGGTGGCGAATTCATGCTCGCCGGCGGCGCCAATTCATCGGGTGTCGTCGGAGCGCATCGGAGGGGCGGGTGAACTGGAAATCGAGCAGCAGAACATTTCTCGTGGCCCTGGCCGCCGCGGCGGCGCCAATCATGGCGCACGCGCAGACCGCGGCGCCGCTGGCCGCCTGGCAGAGCGATCCCGGCGTCGTGCTGCGCCCGCTCGGCGGGCCGCCGCCCGACTGGGAGTTCACCCTCGGGCTCGGCGGCGGGGTCTTTCCGGCCTATGAAGGGTCGAACAGCTACCGGCCAGTGCCCTCTCCCAACATCGATGTTCGCTACAAGGATCTCGCCTTCCTCTCCACCGGCGAGGGCATCGGCGTCAACCTGTTGCGCGGCGCCACCTACCGCGCGGGCGTCGCCATCACCTACGACTACGGGCGCGAGCACAATTACGCCACCCGGCTGAGCGGCACCGGCAACATCGATCCGGCGGCGACGCCGAAGATCTTCGCGGAATTCGCCGTGCTTCCAGTGATCTTCAGCCTCGATCTGCGCTACCGCGCCACCAGCCAGCAGGGCTTCGTCGGCGACGTCAGCGTCTACATGCCGGTGGTGGCGAACGACACGCTCCAGGTCTTCCTCGGCCCCTCGGCGACCTTCGCCGACGACAACTACATGAACACCTACTTCGGCATCACCCCCAACCATGCGGCGCCGCACTCGCAGTTCCAGCCCTACACTGCGAGCGGCGGGACGAAGAACGTGAACTTCGGCGCCACCGCGCTCTATCACTTCAACGACCACTGGTTCGTCGATCTCGACGCCGGCGTCGAGCGTCTGGTCGGATCGGCGGAGAACAGCCCGATCGTGCAGACCCGCTGGGGCTACGGCGCCGACGCGGTGCTCTGCTACACGTGGT
>DATJOK010000150.1:0-6316 GCA_035507155.1 Allostellaceae bacterium | reverse complement strand
GCCGAGAACCCGCGCCCTTCTGCGCAGGTGCTCGGAGAATGCCGTCCTATGCAGACTGATTGGCGGAGGGGGCGGGATTCGAACCCGCGATAGAGTTTCCCCTATGCACGCTTTCCAAGCGTGTGCCTTAAACCACTCGGCCACCCCTCCAGTCCCGGCGGATGGCGCTGCCGCCCGCGAGGTGCGCGAGACTAGCCAAGGGCGTCCGCCGACGCAAATCCATTGCACCCCCGGTCACCACTACATAATGTAGCGAGCGGCGGCGGCCGGGGGGCTGGGGCGCGAGGGATCGGGTTGATGCCGGAAACAGGGCCCGTTTCGGGGCCGATCGACGCAGCGAGCCGCGGGTCTGCGAGGCCGGCGACAGGCGCGGCCGCGGCGTGATCGGCGCCATGCGGGGGCGTCCATGTTCCTAGGCCGCCTGCTCGGCTGGCTCTTCCTGATCCTCGCCCTCATCGCCGAGGGGCACGACATCTGGGGCTGGCTCGACACCGGACACTATCGGATCGCCTCGCTCGGCCAGCTCTGGTACGAGCTCGACCGCGGCAGCCTCACCAGCATGCAGGCTCTCATCGAGGGCCATGTCGCCGGCTGGCTTTGGGATCCGGTGATCACCACGGTGCTGATCTGGCCGGGCGCGCTCTCGCTGCTGCTGCCGGCGGTGCTGCTGCTCTGGGCCTGCCGCCGCCGCGACTCGCCGCGCCGCCGTCGCCGTCGGCGTTAGGAGAGGTCGCTGGTCGGACCGACCTGCGCCGGCCGGCCAGCCAGCCGCTGATAGAGATAGGCGAAGCCGATCAGGCTGGCACCGAGTCCGAGGAACGAGGCGGCGCGATAGAGGCCGCTGAGCGCCGCCATGTCGAAGAGAAAGACCTTCACCGCCACCAGCGCGCCGATGACAAGACCGGCGACGCGCAGCCACGGCCGATCGAGCGCCATGCCGAGCCCCAGCAGCACCGCTCCATAGGCGAGAGAGACCAGGGAATAGGCGTACCATTCCGCGCTCTCGGGCTCGCCATGAGCGAGGACCGGCCCCTGGAACCAGTGCCGCGTCTCCAGAACGAGATAGAGCAGGAAGAGTGCGAGCCCACCGATCGCCACCGCGCGCGCGATGGCCTCGAACCCCTCACCCAACGCCGCCGCGATCGCGAGCGCCAGCACCGCCGGCAAGGCATAGGCGAGAAGCAGCGCATCGAGGATCGGCAGATCGCCGACGCTCCTCGCCACCAGCAGCGGATTGGAGAGCAGCACCGAGACCACCACCACATGGATTCCGGCGATCATGGCGATGAGGCGCCAGGCCTGCTCGCGGAGGGCGGGCTCGATCCCGAACGACCGCCGCTGCAGCGCCGCGGCGATCGCAAGCCAGGCTGTCGATTGCAGCCCCTGCTCTATGAGCTCGTAGCGTCCGCCGGGAGCGAGGCTGCCGTGGACGAGGTGGCGGATCTCCAGCGTGATCAGCGCCAGGGCAAGCGCGATGGCGCCGCCCTCCAGCAGCAGTACCGGCAGATCCACTCTCTCGCGCCGGAACAGCCAGGCAGCGACGCCGAATGCCGCCGCCGGCACGCCGAAGAGATAGAGTAGACCGTTGAGGATCGGCCGCGAATCGAAGGCGTAGTCGGCGATGGCGGGATTGAGCAGCAACCGCACCAGCACCGCAGCCGCCACGATGCCGGCGATGGTGCGCAGGGCGCGCGCGGGAATCCGCTGCTGCAGCCAGCCCAGCGCCGGCAGCTCGAGCGCCAGCGCCACGCTGAGCCAGCCGAGCCGCAGCGACATGGTGAGGGCGAGGCTCACCGCCGCGGTCATCGCCACCGCATAGGCGGCAAGCGCCAGGCGCGGACCCGCCTGCTCCATCCTCGGGGCCAGGCGCTCCACCGCCAGCAACGCCAGCACCGCGAGGCCGAGCGCGAGCGCCGCCCAGGGCAGGCTTACCGCGAACTGCTCGAGCCGCCAGTAAACCGCGACCAGGATCAGGAGGGGCGCCGCCGCCGAGACGATCGCCCAGCGCGCCGGATTCGGCGCGCGCTCCATGAGCGCGAAGCCGCCGATGCCAAAAGCGGCGCCGGTAAGCGTCGCTACGCTGATATAAGTGCCGACCGCGCCGGTTGGCGGCAGCATCAGGAGATGGAGCCGCTCCTCGCGCGAGAAAGCGTCCGCTCCGAATTCCCAGCCGGCAATCGTCGCGCTTTCCAGCAGCGCGCCGATCCAGACCAGGCGATCGAACCCGGCATGGCGCCAGGCGAGACCCGCGTAGAGCGCCGCCAACACCGCAGCAAAGATCAGCGCCGTCGCGCCGTAGTGCTCGATCTCGATCAGCACCCAAAGGAGAAAGGCGGCGATACCGGCCATAAGCCAGGCGGTGATGGCTCGCACGCCGAAGACCGCATCGCCAACGCCGTCCGCCACCAGCAGGAACAGCAACGGCAACGCCAGCAGATAGAGACCGAGCGGCCAGAGCAGCTCCACCGCGGAGGCAGCAATGATGGCTGCGATCGCCCAGAGCGTTGCGCCCGCCAGCGCCAGCGCGCCGAGCCACGGCCAGGCGCGCCAGCGGAGCAGCGCGGTGCTGCCGGCGGTGGCGATGCCGACATAGGCGAGAAGACCTGCCACCGAGGGATGCGGCGTCGTCACCAGCGCCGGCACGACATAGATGCCGCCGATGCCGAGCCACGCCATCAGCACGCCGTGCAGCAGCGACTGCGCCACCGTCAGCACGCCCACCAGCGCCAGCAGAGCAAGGGCCGCGAGCGGCCCGATCAGGTCGTAGAGTGCGTGCGCAGCGTAAAGGCTGGCGAACAGCGCGACCGAGCCCGCCGCCGCGAGGGCCGGCGGCACCAGCTCCGTCGGCACCGCGGCCGGCGCCAGAGGCTGATCGCGCTGACGCGCCCATTCACCGAGCGCCCAGAGCACGAGACCCAGCAGAATGCCGGCACTCACCCGCACCGTCGGGCCGAACCAGCCCTGCTCGATCGAGTACTTCACCAGGAAGACCGCGCCAAGCGCCAGCGCAATGCCGCCGAGCCACACGGCCCAACGGCGCATCACGATCTCCTCCAGGCTCTGCCGCGGCGGGGGCGGCACCGCTGGCGGCAGCTGAGAGGCCGGGATGGGCGCTGACGGCGCCGCGACCGCAGCTTCCTCCGCGACCGGAGTCACCTCCTTCGTCACCGGCTCGACGGAGGAAGGCTGCAGCGCCGCCCTCTCGCGCGCCTCCAGCACCTCGACGCGCCGTGCGAGCGCTTCGAGACGCTCCGTCAGGCCCCGACGCTGACCGATGAAGAGAAACAGCACGAGGAGACTCAGCAGAACCGAAAGGCCAATCATGGTGCCTCCAGATCGCGGACCATATTGGGCTCGCAGCTGAAGCCACGCAACGACCGCTCCACTCACGGTGAGTGAACGCTCACCGCAGGAGTCTCCGCGTCGTTTTCCGAGTCGATACGAGCGCTTCCGCGACTCGCGGGCGGGCAGCGCCTAGGACTGATCGCCCATCTTGAGGGCGGCGATGAAGGCGGATTGCGGGATCTCCACCTTGCCGAACTGGCGCATGCGCTTCTTGCCCTCTTTCTGCTTCTCGAGCAGCTTGCGCTTGCGGGTGACGTCGCCGCCGTAGCACTTCGCGAGCACGTCCTTGCGCATCGCCTTCACCGTCTCGCGGGCGATGATGCGGCCGCCGATCGCCGCCTGGATCGCGATCTGGAACAGCTGGCGCGGGATCAGGTCCTTGAGCCGCTCGCAGAGCGCGCGGCCGCGACGCTCCGCCTGGCTCCGGTGCACGACGAGCGAGAGCGCGTCCACCGGCTCGCCGTTCACCAGGATGCTCATCAGCACGAGATCGCCCGTCTCGTAGGCCTCCATCTGGTAGTCGAAGCTCGCATAGCCGCGGCTCGCCGATTTGAGCCGGTCGTAGAAGTCGAAGACCACCTCGTTGAGCGGCAGGTGATAGACCACCATGGCGCGGTTGCCGGCGTAGGTGAGATCCTTCTGCACGCCGCGTCGCTCCTCGCAGAGCGCCAGCACCGCGCCCAGGAACTCGTCCGGCACCAGGATGGTGGCCTTGATCCAGGGCTCCTCGATGTGATCGATCTTCACCGGATCCGGCATGTCGGCCGGATTGTGCATCTCCATCTTGTCGCCGTTGGTGAGATGGACGTGATAGACGACCGAGGGCGCGGTGGTGACGAGATCGAGATCGAACTCGCGCTCCAGCCGCTCCTGGATGATCTCCAGGTGCAAGAGGCCGAGGAAGCCGCAGCGGAAGCCGAAGCCCAGCGCCGCCGAGGTCTCCGGCTCGAAGTTGAAGCTGGCGTCGTTGAGGCGGAGCTTCGCCAGGCTCTCGCGCAGCTTGCCGTAGTCGTTGGCGTCCGACGGGAAGAGGCCGCAGAACACCACCGGCTGCACCGGCCGGAAGCCCGGCAGCGGCTCCGCGGCGAGGCGACGCTCCTCGGTGATGGTGTCGCCGATATTGGTATCCGCCACCGCCTTGATGCCGGCGGTGATGAAGCCGATCTCGCCCGGGCCGAGCTCGTCCACCGGCTGGCCCTTGGGCGTGAAGACGCCGACCCGCTCCACCGCGTGGGTGGCGCCGGTCGCCATCATGCGGATCTTGAGCCCGGCCCTGAGCACGCCGTCCTTCACCCGCACCAGCGTTACCACGCCGAGGTATGAATCGTACCAGCTGTCCACCAGCAGCGCCTTGAGCGGCGCCTCGCGGTCGCCCTTGGGCGGCGGCAGGCGATGCACCAGCGCCTCCAGCACGCCGTCGATATTGAGGCCGGTCTTCGCCGAGATCATCACCGCGCCCGAGGTGTCGAGGCCGATCACGTCCTCGATCTGCTGCTTGACGCGGTCGGGCTCCGCCGCCGGCAGGTCGATCTTGTTGAGGACGATGACGATCTCGTGGTTGGCGTCGATCGCCTGGTAGACGTTGGCGAGGGTCTGCGCCTCCACACCCTGGCTCGCATCCACCACCAGGAGCGAGCCCTCGCAGGCGGCGAGCGAGCGGCTCACCTCGTAGGCGAAATCCACATGGCCGGGCGTGTCCATGAGATTGAGCTCGTAGGTCTCCCCGTTCTTGGCCTGGTAGGTGAGGCGCACGGTCTGCGCCTTGATGGTGATGCCGCGCTCGCGCTCGATGTCCATGCTGTCGAGCACCTGCTCGCGCATCTCCCGCGCCTCGAGGCCGCCGCAGGCCTGGATCAGGCGGTCGGCGAGCGTCGACTTGCCGTGGTCGATATGCGCGATGATCGCGAAATTGCGGATATGATTAAGGTCTGTCATGGGGGCTGGGTCTGCGGCCGCCCGGAACATAAGGGCGGATCGCCCTGAGCGCAATCGCCCCGGGAAACGCGCGAAAAGCCGCCGGTTCCCATCCCGATCCCAGGTGCTAAGCTGCGGAAAACCCAGGTGGAGGAGATGCCATGAAGATCGCCAGCGCACGCACGCGAATCGTCGAGTTGCCGGCTGACGAGCCGCTCGCCGGCATGCCGGAGAACCCCAAGGCGACGCGGCCTTTCGTCACCCTGGAGCTCGCCACCGAGGACGGCACGGTCGGGATCGGCGTCAGCTTCTTCGGCGGCGCGCTCACGGGTGCGCTCCGCCAGGCGGTGGATGCGATTGCCGGCCTCATCAAGGGCGAGGACGCGCTCCGGCCCGAGGTGATTCACGGCAAGTTCCGCGATCCCTCCATGCATGGCGGCCCCGGCGGCATCTTCACCCTCGCCCTCTCGGCGATCGACATGGCGCTCTGGGACATCAAAGGAAAGGCGCTGGGCCAGCCGCTCTGGAAGCTGCTGGGCGGCGCCCGCACGAGCGTCCCGACCTATGCCAGCGGCGCGATGATGCGCGGCCTCACCCTCGATCAGACCGTGGAGGCGGCCGGACGGCTCGCCGCCAAGGGCTGGCGCGAGGTGAAGATGCAGTTGGCGCTTCCCGGCGAGACCTCGCCGCAGAAGGAGGTGGAGCGCGCACGGCGCGTGCGCGAGGCGCTCGGCCCCGGCGTCAAGCTGATGGCGGATGCCAACCAGCGCTGGCGCCCGGAGCAGGCGATCGACATCGGCCGCCGGCTCCAGGACTTCGATTTCACCTGGCTCGAGGACGTGACGGTGGCGGACGATTTCGCCGGCCTCGCGCGGATCAGCGACGCGCTCGCGACGCCGGTCGCCGGCGGCGAGTATGTCTGGGGCATGGCGCCCTTCCGCCACATGCTGGAGGCGCGCTCGGTCGACATCGTGATGATCGACCTCGTGCGCGTCGGCGGCATCACCCAGTGGATGAAGGTCGCCGGCATGGCCCAGGCCTTCAACCTGCCGGTGGT
>DATJOK010000149.1:0-8534 GCA_035507155.1 Allostellaceae bacterium | reverse complement strand
GGAGCCGGAATCCCGCCTCCAGGTCGAGACCCTCGAGCGCAACGTCAAAGAGTTCGGCGTCCCCTATTTCCCGGTCGACGACATCCGTCAGGGCATCGTCCACATCATCGGGCCGGAGCAGGGCATGACCCAGCCCGGCATGACCATCGTCTGCGGCGACAGCCACACCGCGACCCACGGCGCCTTCGGCGCGCTCGCCTTCGGCATCGGCACCTCGGAGGTCGAGCACGTGCTGGCGACCCAGACGCTGATCCAGAAGCCGGCGAAGAACATGCTGGTGAAGGTGGAGGGCAAGCTCCCCGCCGGCGTCACCGCCAAGGACCTGATCCTCGCCATCATCGGCCGGATCGGCACCGCCGGCGGCACCGGCCACGTGATCGAGTATGCCGGCAGCACCATCCGCGGTCTCTCCATGGAAGGCCGCATGACCGTCTGCAACATGACGATCGAGGGCGGCGCCCGCGCCGGGCTGGTGGCGCCGGACGAGACCACCTTCGAGTACCTGAAGGGCAAGCCCTACGCGCCCAAGGGCGGCGCCTGGGAGCAGGCGGTGAAGTTCTGGCAGACGCTCCCCAGCGATGCCGGCGCCCACTACGACAAGGTGGTCGAGATCGACGCCGCCACCATCGCGCCGCATGTGACCTGGGGCACCAGCCCCGAGGACGTGCTGCCGATCACGGGCGTGGTGCCGAACCCCGAAGAGATCGCCGACGAAGGCAAGCGCGCCGCGGTGCAGCGCTCGCTCGAGTACATGGATCTGAAGCCGGGGACGAAGCTCGCCGAGGTGCCGGTGCAGCGGATCTTCATCGGCTCCTGCACCAACGGGCGCATCGAGGATCTGCGTGCCGCCGCCGCCGTCGCCAAGGGTCGCAAGGTGGCGAAGGGCGTCTCCGCCATGGTGGTGCCCGGCTCCGGCCTGGTGAAGCACCAGGCGGAGGAGGAGGGTCTCGACAAGATCTTCCTCGATGCCGGCTTCGAATGGCGCGAGCCCGGCTGCTCCATGTGCCTCGCCATGAATCCCGACCGGCTGGAGCCGGGCGAACGCTGCGCCTCCACCTCGAACCGCAATTTCGAGGGCCGTCAGGGCCGCGGCGGCCGCACCCATCTGGTGAGCCCCGCCATGGCCGCGGCGGCGGCGGTCACCGGCCATCTCACCGACGTTCGCAAGCTGGGCTGAGGAGAACCTCGATGGAAAAATTCACCACGCTGACGGGCATCGCGGCGCCGCTGCCGATCGTCAACTGCGACACCGACAAGATCATCCCGAAGCAGCATCTGAAGACGATCAAGCGCACCGGCCTCGGCAAGGCGCTCTTCGACGAGCTGCGCTACAAGGCGGACGGCTCGGAGAATCCCGACTTCGTGCTGAACCAGCCGGCCTATCGCAACGCCAAGATCATCGTGGCGGGCGAGAATTTCGGCTGCGGCTCGTCGCGCGAGCATGCGCCCTGGGCGCTCCTCGATTTCGGCATCCGCGCGGTGATCGCGTCGAGCTTCGCCGACATCTTCTACAACAACTGCTTCAAGAACGGCATCCTGCCGATCAAGCTGCCGCAGGAGATCGTCGACCAGCTGATGGACGACGCCAAGAAGGGCGCCAATGCGCGCCTCACCATCGATCTCAGAGAGCAGACGATCGAGCGGCCGGATGGCGAGAAGATCCATTTCGAGATCGACGCCTTCCGCAAGCACTGCCTGCTGAACGGCCTCGACGACGTCGGCCTCACCATGCAGAAGGCGCCGGCGATCGACCGCTACGAGCAGCAGACCCGCATGAGCCAGCCCTGGCTGTTCTCCTAGGCTCGCGTTTCCTCGAAGGACATTGAGACCATGGCCGCGAACAAGAAGATCCTGTTCCTGCCCGGCGACGGCATCGGGCCCGAGGTGATGCGGCAGGTGAGCCGGGTCATCGACTGGATGGACCGCCGCCGCATCGTCAGCTTCGACATCTCCGAGGGTCTGGTCGGCGGCGCCGCCCTCGACGCCCATGGCGTGCCGCTCACCGAAGACACGCTGGCGCTGGCGCAAGAGAGCGACGCGGTGCTGTTCGGCGCCGTCGGCGGTCCGAAATGGGACAATCTTCCCTTCAACCTGAAGCCCGAGCGCGGGCTGCTGCGGCTCCGGAAGGAGATGGAGCTCTTCGCCAACCTCCGCCCGGCGCTGGTCTTCGATCCTCTGATCGGCGCCTCCACCTTGCGGCCGGAGGTGATCCAGGGCCTCGACATCATGATCGTTCGCGAGCTCACCGGCGGCGTCTATTTCGGCGAGCCGCGCGGCATCGAGACGCTGCCGGACGGCACCCGGCGCGGCGTCGACACCCAGGTCTATACGACGCCGGAGATCCGCCGCGTGGCGGCCGCCGCCTTCGAGCTCGCGCGCAAGCGGCAGGGCCGCGTCACCTCGGTCGAGAAGGCGAACGTGATGATGACCGGCGTGCTCTGGCGCGACGAGGTGCAGAAGCTGCACGACGCCGAGTTCAAGGACGTGGCGCTCTCCCACATGTACGCCGACAACTGCGCCATGCAGCTGGTGCGCAATCCCAAGCAGTTCGATGTGATCGTCACCGACAATCTCTTCGGCGACCTGCTGTCGGATTGCGCGGCGATGCTGACGGGCTCGCTCGGCATGCTGCCGTCGGCCTCGCTGGGGGCCGCCGACGGCACCGGCCGGCGGAAGGCGCTCTACGAGCCCGTGCACGGCAGCGCGCCCGACATCGCCGGCAAGGACATGGCGAACCCGCTCGCCTGCCTGCTCTCTTTCGCGATGATGCTGCGCTACTCCTTCGACATGAAGGAGGAGGCGACGATGGTGGAGCGCGCGGTGCAGGAGGCGCTCAAGGGCGGCGTCCGCACCAGCGACATCCAGCAGTCCGGCACCGCCAGGGTCTCCACCACCGTGATGGGCGACACCATCCTCCGCGAGCTCGAGAAGCTCGCCTGAGCGTGCTTCAGAGCACCAGCAGCACGAGGCCGGTCAGCACGAGGGCCGCGCTCCAGATCAGGTCAAGATTGATCCAGCCGCGGCGCAGGAAGTCGACGCCCACCCACTGATAGACGACGATGGCGATGGTGCCGGTCACCGCCAGCATCGCCGCGGTGTGCAGGCCGACGGCGGCAAGCGCGATCTCCAGGGAGCCCGAGGCGGTGAGCGTCATCGCCGGCCCGTTGCCGAGGCAGAGCGGGATCAGTGCCGGCACCAGCATCAGCCCCGCGCCGTGCGCGCTCGCCATCAGGAAGGACCAGAGGGCGAGGCCCGCCATGCCGGTCTGCATTCCCACCCGCACCCGATGCCGGGTGCCGTAGAGCTGGTGATAGAGCGCCCAGGCGAGGAGCGCGATGCCGGCGGCGCGGCGGACCAGCGCTGCGTCGATCACGACGCCTGCCGCCACCACCAGCGCGGCGACGATCGCGATCGAGAGCGCGTGGCCGAGGGCGATCGGCAGCAGCGACTGCAGAACCACGGCGCGGCTCCGGCGGTGGAGGCCGAGCGCCACCGCGAAGAGCCAGCCCATCGCCGGGTTGAGCCCGTGGTAGACGCCGAGCCCCGCCACCACCAGCCACGGCCAGAGCGCGTTCATCTCCGGCCGTGAGCGGCAGCTCTCCTAGGCGGCGTCCTCAGGGATAGCAGTAGGAATCCGAGGAGGCGTCGCCGCCCTGCAGGCGCACCTGATGCGGCAGGTGTCCCGCCGGCCAGTCGACGAAGAACTCGGGATCCACCTTGAGGCCGCCGGCGGGATTGGCGTCCACCTTCACCATCCATCCCTTGAGCCCGTCGGTATAGAACTGCGGGTCGATGGCGCCGTAGAGCGAATTGGTGAAGTAGATGCGCCGGCCGTCGCGGCTCACCTCCACCATCTGCGGGCCGCCGTTGAGCGGTCCCTTGGACTTCGGATGCTGGGCGCGCGACACGATGCCGCCCAAGCGCACCTTGCCGGTGAGCTTCGGATGCATCGGATCGCTGACGTCATATTGCTGGAAGTCGCCGGTGCCCCAGCAGGAGACGTAGAGGAACTTGTCATCGACGGAGAGATCGATGTCGGTGACCAGCGGCGGGCAGGCCTTGAAGCCCTTGAGCGCCGGCGGCAGCAGATCCGGATCCGCCGGCTCCGCGGGGATCTCGATCACCTTCCGCGCCGCCCATTGGTCGCCGTCGCGGTACCAGGTCCAGATCGAGGAGGAGAGATTCTCCAGGCTGATGACGCAGTTGACGAAGCCATAGGCCTTGGTCGGATCGTGCGCGGGGCGAAGCTCGAAGACCAGCTGATGCTCCTTGCCGAAATCGATCTCCTGCAGGTGCCGGCGCTTGTGCAGGTCCCAGAAATGGAGCTTGTGGCCGTACTTGGCGCCGAGCAGCAGCTCCGGCACCAGCCCGTTCTCGAACATGTCGGGCGTGCCCCACTCGCTGGTCACCACGGTGTCGTATCCCAGGTGCCACCACATGTCGTAGCCGTACTGCTGGGTTCCGCGCTCGACCTCCCAGCGGCCCAGCACTTCGAAGCTCTCGTGATCGATCAGGAAGACGCCGCCCGGCGCCTTGCCCTCGGCATTGCCGAGCGCGCTCACATAGATGCCTTCGGGCCCGCAATGGACGGTGTGCGGCCGCGTATAGCCGGCGCGCTCGGCGAGTTCCTGCGGCTCGATCACCTTGACGATCTGCGGATTCCGGGGATCGGGCTTGGTGTCGAGGATGTGGATGCGCGAGGAGCGCAGGCCCGGCACCACAAGATAGCGCCGCTCCACATGCGGATGCGGAGCGTTCGGGCAAAGGCAGGAGCTGCAGGCGTTCCAGCCGAAGTGATGGAGCTCGTCGCCGGCGCCGCTCATCTCCACTCGGCCGACGATCTCGCTGTAGTTCTTGGAGGCGGGATCGAGATCGACGACCGCCAGCGCATCCCTGCGCTTGCGCTCGGGATCGAAGCTCGCCACATAGGCCAGCTTCTCGGCCGGGGCGCGCGCCGCCATGCGAGGCGAGGGATAGAAGGTGGGATCCGGTGTCCAGGTCGCCATTCTGTGCCTCCCTGAATTGGACCGACTGGTTGCTGCTCTCCGTCGCTACTCTGTGCAGACTCTGGCGCGGGCGTGTTGGGTCAATTTGCTAGCGGTAGCCGCGACGCGCCAGAATCTCGCTATTTTGATCGCTGCCCGCCGCGCTATGGCGCCATTCCATGTCCGGCGAGATCGCGCAGATCTCGAACCCGCTCGATCTCCGGCCCGAGGCGGCCGGTGATGAACAGGCCCAGCATGTAGAAGTCGCCGACCAGCGACCAATGCGGATTGACCAGGGTCGCCGGCCGGTTGCCCTCGAAGAGCAGATGCGAGGGTACTGCGATGCCGTAGCCGGCGACGACGCCCAGCGGCAGCAGCCACCAGGGGCCGTGCACCAGCGCGACGATCACCAGGACGACGCCGGTGAGCGTGCCGACATAGTGAAAGGCGCGCGTGCGCGGATCCATATGGGCGCGGAGGTAGTAGGGCCAGAAATGCGCGAAGCCGGTCGAGGCGCTTTCGCCGTGGGCGCGGTTGGTCTGGGACCTGTTGGTCTGGGAACTGTTGGTCTGGGACATGGGGCCTTCTCCAGACGGTTAACCCTGGCGCCGGGCTCCCTGTTGCAGGCGCCTTGTAATGGCGGGGCGCGCGGCGTAAGTCATGGCCGTGGCGGGCGCTTTCCGCCCGTCCCGGAGGGTTCTCATGAGCTTTAAGGTAGCGGTGGTCGGCGCCACCGGCAATGTCGGACGCGAGATGCTCAGCATCCTGGCCGAGCGTGGCGTTCCCGCTTCCGACGTGGTGGCGGTCGCCTCCGAGCGCTCGGTCGGCGTCGAGGTCTCCTATGGCGAGGACGACGTCCTCAAGGTCGAGGATCTCGACAAATATGACTTCAGGGGCGTCGACATCGCGCTCTTCTCGCCGGGCGCCAAGGTGTCGGCCGTGCATGCACCGCGCGCCGCCAAGGCGGGCGCCGTCGTCATCGACAACACCTCGCAGTTCCGCATGGAGCCCGACGTGCCGCTGGTGGTGCCGGAGGTGAACCCGGAGGCGATCGCGCATTACGAGAAGCGCGGCATCATCGCCAATCCCAACTGCTCCACCATCCAGATGGTGGTGGCGCTGAAGCCGCTGCACGATCTCGCCAAGATCAAGCGCGTGGTGGTGGCGACGTATCAGTCCGTCTCCGGCGCCGGCCGCGAGGCGATGGACGAGCTCTTCACCCAGACCCGCGGCATCTACGTCAACGAGCCGCCGAAGAAGGAGTACTTCACCAAGCAGATCGCCTTCAACGTCATTCCCCATATCGACGTCTTCATGGAGGACGGCTCGACCAAGGAGGAATGGAAGATGGCGGTGGAAACGCGCAAGATCCTCGATCCCGGGATCGCGGTCCATGCCACCTGCGTGCGGGTTCCCGTCTTCATCGGCCACGCGGAGGCGGTGAACGTGGAGTTCGAGCGGCCGATCACGGTGGAGGAGGCGCGCGCCGCCCTGAAGAAATTCCCCGGCGTCAGCGTCGTCGACCATCGCGTCGACGAGGGCTACGTGACACCGCAGGAGTCGGCGGGCGAGGATCCGGTTTTCGTGAGCCGCATCCGCCGGGATCCCACCGTGCCGCACGGGCTCAGCCTCTGGGTGGTGGCGGACAATCTGCGCAAGGGGGCGGCGCTCAACGCGATCCAGATCGCCGACATCCTGATGCGCGATCATCTCCGCTCGGGCGCTCGGGGGGGTGCCGGTGGCAGAGAACGGCGCTCGGCCGGCTGAGGCCCTCGCGCCGGCGCCGCCGGCCGGGGCCGCCTCGGCGGTCCCCGAGGCGGCGCGCGCCGCCTTCCTCGCCGCCGCCGAGCGCCAGCGCCGTGGCGACAGCGACGGCGCGCTCAAGCTCTATCAGCAGGCGCTCGAGTTCCATCCCGCTTTTCCCGATGCCTACAACAACATCGGCGTCATCCTGCGCGGCAACGACAAGCTGCCGGCGGCGGCGGCCTGCTTCCGCCGCGCGCTCGCGATCCGGCCGGACAACGCGGCGGTGCTCTCCAACCTCGGCAACGTGCTCTGGCAGATGCTGCGCTTCGAGCCGGCGGCGGAGGCGTTCCGCCGCTCCCTCGCGCTCGATCCGGCGCGGCCGGAGACGCTGCACAATCTCGGCCTGCTGCTGCACAGCATGGGCGATTACTCGGGCGCGGTCGATTGCTTCGACAAGGCGCTGCGCGGCCGGCGCGAGAGCGTCGACATCTGGTGGGATCGCGCGCTGACGCTCCTCGCCATGGGCGATTTCGCGCGCGGCTGGCAGGAATACGAGAAGCGCTGGCGCCTCAAGACGCATCCGCCGCGCCGCATCGCGTCCCCGCGCTGGGAAGGGCAGACGGATCGGGATCTGTCGCTGCTCGTCCATTTCGAGCAGGGGCTCGGCGACAGCATCCAGTTCTGCCGCTATCTGCCGCTGGCAGCAGCGCGGGTGGGGCGCCTCGTCTTCGAGTGCCAGCCCGAGCTCGCGCGGCTGATGACGGGCCTTCCCGGCGTCGCCGAGGTGATCCCGAGCGGCAGGCCGCTGCCGAATTGCGATTATCACGTGCCGCTGATGTCGCTGCCCGGACTGTTGGGGACGCGGCTCGACTCCATTCCCGCCGCGCCATCCTATCTGCGCGCCCCGGCAGACGCGGTGCCGCCGCCGCTGCCGCGGCCGGAAGGGACCAAGCTCGCGATCGGCATCGTCTGGGCCGGCCGGGCCAATCACATGAACGATCGCAACCGTTCCACGACGCTGGAGCGCTTCCTGGCGCTTGCCGACCTGCCGGGCGTTCAGCTCTACAGCCTGCAGAAGGGTCTGCACGCCGCCGACATCCAGACCTTGGGCGCCCAGGCGCTGGTGCGCGACCTCGGCTCCGCGCTCACCGATTTCGCCGCGACGGCGGCGCTGCTGCCGGCGCTCGATCTGGTCGTCAGCGTCGACACGGCGGCAGTCCACCTCGCCGGCGCGCTCGGCGTCAGGACCTTTGTCGCGATCCCCTACACGCCGGACTGGCGCTGGTTCAACACCCGCGACGACACCCCCTGGTATCCGAGCCTCCGCCTCTTCCGCCAGCCGAAGCCCGGCGACTGGGAGAGCGTCTTCGAGCGCATTCGCGTCGCCGTGCAGGCGCTGCTGTAGCTGCCATGCCGACCCCAACATGGTGGCTGCGCCACGCCCGCGATTGATGTAAGAGCTATTAACATGAGCTGGCGAGACGGGCGCGGTGCCGGGCGCCGGGGCTATCACCACGGCAACTTGAAGGAAGCGCTGATCGCCGCCGCCCTCGATCTGATCGCGGCGAAGGGGCCGTTGGGCTTCACCTTCGCGGAGGCGGCGCGCTCCGCCGGGGTGAGCCAGGCCGCGCCCTATCGCCATTTCCGCGATCGCGACGAGCTGATGGCCGACGTGGCGAAGCGCGGCTTCGAGCGTTTCGAGGCGCGGCTCGAGCACGCCTGGGGCAAGGGGCTGCCGGAGCCGGTGACGGCATTCCTCCGCCTCGGCAAGGCCTACCTCGCCTTCGCCCGCGAGGAGCCCGC
>DATJOK010000148.1:0-8742 GCA_035507155.1 Allostellaceae bacterium | reverse complement strand
GTCCGGTGCGAGAAGCCGTAGGCGGGGTCCGCCGAGGCGGTGAGGCTGCCTTGCTTGGCGTCGAGCGCGGTGGCGGCGAACTTGGCGACGCCCCGATCCTCCGAGCGCTTGTAGAAGGCGATCTCCGGCGTGGTGACGGTGCCGGCGAGCGGAATCGGGATCGGGATCGCCGGCAGCCCGACGAGCAGGCTGCGCTGGTTGATGGAGAGCGCGCCGGAGCGCAGCTCGACCACGGTGTCGGCATCCTTGCGATCGGCAACCAGCTTGGCGCCCTGCTTCGCGAGACGATCGCGCAACGTGCCGATCGCGTATTTGGCGTCGATGGCGTCGAAGTTGCTGGTGTCGACAAAGACCTTGCTGCCGGCAGGAATGTGGAGCGCGAGCCGATCAGCGGCGTGGTCGGCGGCGGTCGAGATCAGCAGCTGCTCGTTGGCGGTGCGCGGCGGCTCGGTATCGCGCAACGTGGTGCAGCCGCCGAGCGAGACTGCGGCGAGCGAGAGGGTCAGCAGGGCCGCACGCATGGCTCCGCGTCCGGTCGCGGCTCTTCTGGTCTTCATGTCGCGGAGGTACCCCTGGCTGCTGGATCCAACCTCTGTCCTAGCCGCCGGCTGCGGCCTCTCACAAGGAACCAACGCCGTGCCGGCTGCGACAACGGTGTGGCAGGGCCCGGCGCTGCGTCCCCTCCGCAAAGAGCGCTCGGACCTCCGCCGGCCACGCGATCGCCGGCGGAGGTTGTCCCGACGCTTTACTGGAGCGTCTGCGCGAGCACTGCGTATTTCGCAGCAAGCGTATTGCCGAAGGTCACGAGATAGCCGATGAGCGCCAAGGCGATCAAAGCCACCAGAAGTCCGTACTCGACCTGGACGGCGCCGCGACTGGAGCGGCGCCAGGTCTGCCAGAGACTGTGCATGTGTCGTCTCCCCGCAAGGGAACCCGTGTTGGGGAGGATCATTCGGCAGATATTTAGTAAAATGCAAGATTAATGCTTGGTAAACGGTACCAGTTTCGATCCTTGTCTCAATAAGGCGAGGGTGTGTACTGGCAAATCGACGTTAACCCTAATAAAGCGTGAACAAAGGATCGCCGCGCTCACGCCGCCGCGCCCCGTCGCGGCGCCGTCTCGGCGTCGGCGAGGATCAGGTCCGACGCCTTCTCGCCGATCATGATGGCACCCGCGTTGGTGTTGCCGGAGACGAGGCTCGGCATCACCGAGCAATCGACGACGCGGAGATTGCCGATGCCCTTGAGGCGAAGCTGCGGGTCGACGACGGCGAACTCGTCGATGCCCATGCGGCAGGTGCTGGTGGGGTGGAAGATGGTGGTGCCGCGCCGGCGCACGAAGGCGAGAAGATCGGCGTCGCTGACGCAGGCGGGCCCGGGATCGCTTTCCGCCGCGATATAGGGCTTGAGCGCCGGCGCGCCCATCACCCGCCGCAGCAGCTTCAGGCCCTCTACCATGGTGCGTTTGTCGGTCTCGGTGGAGAGATAGTTGAGCCGGATCTCCGGCGCCTCGGCGGCATCGGTGCTCTTGATGCGCACGGTGCCGCGACTCTCCGGACGGAGCTGGCAGATCGAGGCGGTCATGCCGGGAAACGGGTGGAGATTGCCGCCGGGCTTGTCGGCGCTGAACAGTAGCAGATGGCACTGCACGTCCGGCGTCTCGAGGCGCGGATCGGTGCGGAAGAATCCGCCGGCGTAGCCCGCGGGAATCGCCAGCGGCCCCTTGCGCGTGAGGAAATAGCGCATGCCGGCGCGGAGCTTGCGGTCCCAGCGGTTGACCACATCGTTGAGGGTGATCGGGCGCGTCACCCGATAGAGCATGCGCGCCTGCAGATGGTCCTGCAGATCGGCGCCGATGCCGGGAATGTCGCGGACCACGCTGATGCCATGCTGGCGCAGCAGTGCCGCGGGGCCGAGGCCGGAGAGCTGCAGGATCTGCGGCGAGCCGAAGGCGCCCGCCGAGAGCAGCACCTCGCCGCGGGCCCGCGCGGTGATGAGCTGCCCGTCCTGGCGATACTCGACGCCGACGGCGGCGCCGCCCTCGATCAGGATCCGCGTGGTGATCGCGCGGGTGACGACCGTGAGATTCGGGCGCCGGCGCGCCGGCTTCAGATAGGCCTGCGCCGTGCTCCAGCGCCGGCCGTTCCGCATCGTGGTCTGGAAATATCCGGCGCCTTCCTGCCGTGCGCCGTTGAAGTCGTCGTTGCGGGGAATGCCCGCCTGCTCGGCCGCCTTGATGAAGGCCTCGCAGATCTCGTGCGGCTCGACCTGATCGGAGACGGTAAGGGGCCCGTCGGCGCCGTGGAACGCATCGCCGCCGCGCTGCTGCGCCTCCGAGCGCTTGAAATAGGGCAGCACGTCGTCATAGCTCCAGCCGACATTGCCGAGCTGGCGCCAGTGATCGTAGTCCTGGCGCTGGCCGCGGATGTACAGAAGCCCGTTGATCGAGCTCGATCCGCCCAGCACCTTGCCGCGCGGCTGCGCGATCGAGCGGTTGTCGAGCTCAGGCTCCGGCGCGCTCTGGAACAGCCAGTTCACCCGCGCATCGGTGAAGAGCTTGCCGTATCCCAGCGGCACATGGACCCAGAAGTAATTGTCCTCGCCGCCGGCTTCGATGAGCAGCACGCGATGGCGTCCGGAGGCGGTGAGCCGGTTCGCCAGCACGCAGCCGGCCGATCCCGCGCCCACCACGATGAAATCGAACGTCTCCGGCTCCGCCATGTCGCTCTCCCTGCGTGTCGCCTGCGTGGCAGTGGCGATCGTAGCGGCAGGATCGTCGAAGCGCACGCGCAAGCTTGCGGCTCGTGCGATGCGGGTTTTGCCGGCGCGGTCCGGGCCCGCCGGCCGCCTCCCGTCGACGGAAATTCCTCCGGCTCTCAGGCGCTGAACCGCGCGCGATAATCCTGCGGCCGCGTCGCCAGCAGGCGGCCGAAGCTCCGTCGCATCGTCTCCTCCGAGCCGAAGCCGCAGCGCTCGGCGATGCGCTTTACCGGCTGGCGGGTATCGGCGAGGAGGCGCCGCGCCGCCTCGACCCTGAGCCGCTCCACGGCGCGGGCGGGCGTGAGTCCGGTCGCCTCGACGTAGCGACGGCTGAAGCTGCGCTCGCTCATGCCGGCGCACTGCGCCAGCCGCGGCAGCGAGAGATCCTCCGCCAGATGCGCGCTGATCCAGCCATGCAGCGGCTCGAACCGGTCCTCGGCGGCCTGCAGCGACAACGCGGCGCTGAACTGCGCCTGGCCGCCCGGCCGTTTCAGGAAGACGACGAGATTGCGCGCAACCGCGAGCGCGGCGGCGCGTCCGAGATCCTGCTCCACCAGCGCGAGGGAGAGATCGATACTGGCGGTGACCCCGGCCGAGGTCCAGATCTTGCCGTCGCGCACGAAGATCGGATCGGCTTCCACGCGCACGGCAGGATGGCGCCGGGCGAGTTCGGCGCAGTGGCGCCAATGGGTGGCGGCGCGTCGGCCGTCCAGCAGACCCGCCGCCGCCAGCAGGAAAGCCCCGGTGCAGACGGAGGCGACGCGCCGCGCCCGCGCGGCCCGAGCGCGCACCCAGCTCAGCAGCCGCGGATTGTCGGCGGCGGCATGCACGCCGGCACCGCCGGCGACGATCAGCGTATCGAGCGGCGAGCCCGCCGGCGGCAGCGATGCTGCGACCAGACCGAGCCCGGCCGAGGCTGTCACGGCAGTGCCCTCCGCCGCCACGACCTTCGGCCGGTAGGGCGGCGCGTCGCCCCGTTCCCGCGCGATGTCGTTGGCGGAGGCGAAAACCTGCAGCGGCCCCGCGACATCGAGCAGCTGCACCCCAGGGAAGGCGAGAATCTCGACGGTGCGTGGCGGGCTTGGCGGAAACCGAGGGGATATTGGCATTTCTGCCAAAGCATAGACGACTAGATTCGGCGCGACAATCCCTGCTGCCGAGAGGCTCCTCATGATTGCGCCAGACACCCATCTGCAGATCGGCTCGCTCCTCTTCGAGGAGCTCGACCAGATCGATCTCACGGGCCCGTTCGAAGTGCTGTCGCGCATTCCGAATGCCACTTATCGTCTCTACGGCAAGACCACCGCGCCGGTGAAGGACATCCGCGGGCTCAGGCTTGCCGCCGACGCGGCTCTGGCGGCGGCGCCACAGCTCGACCTGCTTCATGTTCCCGGCGGCTACGGCCAGGAAGCGCTGATGGAGGACGAGGAGGTGCTGGGATGGATTCGCCGGCAGGCGGCCGGCGCGCGCTGCCTGTTTTCGGTCTGCACCGGCGCGCTGCTCTGCGGCGCCGCCGGTCTCCTCAAAGGGCGACGGGCGACGACTTATTGGTCGGCCTTCCATCTGCTGCCGTATTTCGGCGCCATCCCCGTCGATGAGCGCGTGGTGGTGGATGGCAACTTCGTCTGTGCCGCCGGCGTCACCGCCGGCATCGATGGCGCGCTTCGGGTCGCCGCCGAGCTTCGCGGCGACGCGGTCGCTCAGAGCATCCAGTTGCAGATGCAATACGCGCCCGAGCCGCCCTTCGACAGCGGCACGCCGGAGACGGCGCCGCCCGCCGTGCTGGAAGAAGCCAAGCGAGCCTATCGCGCCATCACGCAGCGGCGGGAGGAGACCGCCCGCCGCGTGGCGCGGCGTCTGGGCATTGCTGTTCCGGTCGTGCCGGCGGTCTGAGCGCGCCACAGATACGCCCTCCTTCGCCGGCGGCATCTGGGCTCGGTGGCGACGGGGAGCGTCCCGCTGTCCGGGCGCTTCCAGGCGCTCGCGAGCGCGCATGCTCTGGTCCGTCGCAGCTTCAGGGACGTCGGCCGCGCGCCGCGCGCCTCCGATCTCAAGGCACTGATCGAGGCTGTCGTCGAGCCGCACGAGACCATCGCGGGCGCCGGGCTGCCGCCGATTTTCGGCCGAGGGGCCGGCGATCCCCTGCGGCGACCATTCGATCAACGGCATCGCTCTCGTCTTTCACGAGCCCGCCACCAACGCCGCGAAATACGGAGCGCTCAAATCCGAGGAGGGACATGTCGATGTGACCTGGCGGCGCGAGGGCGACAAGCTGACCCTCCGCTGGGTCGAGCGCGGCGGCCCTCGGATCGAACGCGCGCCGGCGAGCGAGGGCTTCGGCAGCCGGCTGGCGGAGAATGCGATCACCCGCCAGTTTCAGGGAACGCTGGACTACGAGTGGCTCCCGTCCGGCCTGGCGGTGACGATCGCCTTGCCGCTGGAGAGCCTCACGCCCTGACGCTCGAAAAAGCGACCCGGTTGATCTGGGTCAATGCCGGCAGGGATCGCCCGTTCCGATAATTCGCGATACCTCGATGGAGGGCAAGATGTCGCTCGGAACGAGAGCCAATTGCCGCGAGGGAGAGCGCCGGGCCATCGAGCGGGCGCGGTCGCACCAGCTCTTTCATCGAATGGTCCGGCACCAAGGCATCGACCCGACCGCCCAATGGTCGCGCCCCCTGGCGGACATGATTTTCCAGGCGCTCGGCGCGTGCCGGCGCTGCGCCAGCGCTGAGCTCTGTCGTCAGTGGCTGCAGGCGGATCGCGCGCTGGCCTCCTATGTGGCGTTTTGTCCGAACGCCGAGCTGATCGAGACCTGCCGCCTTCTCGATCCTGATGCGCCAGCGTTGGACGCCAGCGAAGCGAGCACGGCGGCTTTCCACGAACCGACCCTGGCGGAGCTGATGGCCGATCCCGTGGTGAGGATGTTGGCTGCCGCGGACGGCGGAAGCGCGGACCCGGCGAGCGGATGAAGGCGCGGCCAAGGGAGGGTGCGATGCCGGCATTCCTTGATCTGCTTCGCAAGGAGCACCGCGACATGGCGGCGTTGCTGCGGGCGCTGGAATGGCAGGTCGCCGCCTTCGAGGCGGGAGATCGGCCGGATTACGACGTCGTGCGCGCCGCTCTGGACTACTTTCAGAGATTCCCGGATGCCCATCATCATCCGAGAGAGCAGCTGCTGTTTGCCCGGCTGCGGGAGCGCGATCCCAAGGCTGCGGACAGCGTCTGGGATCTGGGTCGCGCCCATGCGGAGCTATCGACGCGCGCCGACAAGTTTGCCGCTGCGCTGCGCGCCATTCTGGAGGACGAGGAGATCCCCCGGAACGCCTTCGCCCATTTGGCGCGTGGCTTCATCGAGCTGCAGCGGCAGCATATCGACATGGAGGAATCCGCCTTCTTCCCGGCGGCCGAGCGGGCGCTCGTTGCGACGGATTGGGGCGATCTCACCAAGATGGTCGCGCTGGAAGCCGACCCCCTGCAGGATGAGAAATTCGATGAGCTGCGCCGGACGATCCTGCGCTGGCAGGCGCAGGATCAGTCGGTCTTCGCCCATCACTGAGCGAGAGCGTCCCGGCGTTCAGAGCGCGAACTTCGCCACATGCGCCGGCACCGCGACGCCGGCGAGATTCTTCGGATCCGGCTCGGGCGTCCCCGCCGTCACCGTCAGCGGCAGCACGCCGGCCCAGATCGGCAGCGCATAGTCCTCCTCGTCGTCCTTGGGCGGCCCGATACGCACCTTGGCGGAGACCTCGTCGAGCGGCATCGAGAGCACCATGGTGGCCTTGAGCTCCTGCTTGTTCACCGGGCGCAGCATGTCCCAGCGCCCGGGGAAGAGCCGCTCGACGAAGGCGGTGAGGGCGGCGATCTTGTGCGCCTCGTCGGTCACCACCTCGGCGGTGCCGAAGGCCATCACCGAGCGGTAGTTGATCGAGTGGTGGAAGGCCGAGCGCGCCAGCACCAGCCCGTCGACGTGAGTGACGGTGAGGCAGGCCTTGATCCCCTTGGCGACGCTGCGCAGCATCCGGCTCGCCGAGGAGCCATGCCAGTAGAGCCGCTCGCCCTCGCGCCAGTAAGAGGTCGGCGTCACGTAGGGCTGCTCGTCGATGACGTAGCCGACGTTGCAGATGAAGCCGGCATCGAGGATCGCGTGCACGGTCTCCCGTTCGTAATGACCGCGCTCCGGCATCCTGCGGACGCGGGTCTTCTCGGTGCGTGTGTAGCCGTCCACTCTTCCCTCCATCGAAAATGCTGCGTGCGGGCTCAGCCGCGTCCGCGGTTGCGCTCGGCGACGACGGCGGCGGCCGCCTCCTCACCGTCATGCTTCAGCCCTTCGACGACGCGCGGCACGTCCACCGGCGGCCGGTTCTGGCTCATCTTCCACTTGCCCTCGAGGCGGGTGAGGGTGAGCTCGAAGCCGACGATCGCCCGCAGCATGCCGCGGACGAAATCCGGCGGGGCGTCGCTCACCGCCCAGGGCTGGGCGCGCTTCGCCTCGTGCGTCGCGGTGAGCCGCGTCACCAGCTTCAGCAGGCTCGCCTCGTCGTCGAAGAAGCGGAGCGTGCCGTAGGCGTGGACGGCGGCATAGTTCCAGGTCGGCACCACCTTGCCGGTCTCCTGCTTGGTCGCGTACCAGGAAGGCGTGATGTAGGCCTGCGGGCCGGTGAAGACGGCGAGCGCCTCGGTGCCGGTCGGCGCCTCCTGCCAGTGCGGATTGGCGCGGGCGAGATGCCCGCTCAAGGTGCCGAAAGGCGCGGGCTCGGCATCGACGAGCAGCGGCAGATGGCTCGCGAAGAGGCCGCTCGGGCCATGGGTCACCAGCGTCGCCAGCGGCTGCTGGCGGATGAACTCATGCAGCACCGGGACCTGGTCTTCGCGGAACAGCGGCGGGACGTACACAGAGACCTCCATCGCAAGACCGCCAGTATCGCAGCCGACTGGACCGGCCGGTAGCGCCTGTTCTAGAAATCCAATAGGTCCAGTTGGAGACGCCCCGATGGCCGCCCGCGCCGCCTCGCCGCTCTGGAACAGCCTCGCCCTCGACCGCGGCTCGACCCAGCCGCTGCAGGAGCAGATCGTCGCCTATTTTCGCGCCGCGGTGCTGGGCGGGCGGCTGCGCGCCGGCACCCGCCTGCCGTCCTCCCGCGCGCTGGCATCCGATCACGGCGTCGCCCGCATCACCGCCGTCCAGGCCTATGAGCGGCTGGTGGCGGAGGGCTATCTGGTCGCCCGCGCCGGCGCCGGTCTCTTCGTCGCCGACAGCGTTCCCGAGCATCTGTCGCGCCCGTCCCCGGCGCCGGCGCGGCGCGAGCGGCCGCGCCGGACGCCCGAGCTCAAGCGCGCACGGCCGCCGACCATGCCGCCGCGGCCGCTGGAGGTGCTGCCCCTGTCAGTCGGCATTCCCGCCCTCGACCAGTTTCCGTGGAGTGATCTTGCCCGCATCACCGCCAGGATCTATCGCGAGCGTCCGGTCGATGCGCTCGGCTATTGCGACCCGCGCGGCGAGCCGATGCTGCGCCAGGCGATCGCGGAATATCTCGGCGCCGCCCGCGGCATCGCCTGCACCGCGGAGCAGATCCTGGTGGTGGCGGGATCGCAGCAGGGCATCGATCTCGCCGCCCGCGTGCTGGCCTCGCCCGGCGACGCGGTCTGGACCGAGGAGCCGGGCTATCCCGCCGGGCGCGCGGCCTTGCAGGCGGCGGGGCTCGATGTGGTGCCGGTGCCGGTGGATGACGACGGCATCGATGTCGCCGCCGGTATGCGTCTGCGCCCGCGCGCGCGGCTGGTGCTGGTCTCGCCGTCGCATCAATATCCGCTCGGCGTGCCGCTGAGCCTCGGCCGGCGGCTGGCGCTCCTCGACTGGGCGGTGGGCGCCGATGCCTGGATCGTCGAGGACGATTACGACGGCGAGTACCGCTATTCCGGCCGGCCGCTGGCGCCGCTCCACACCCTCGATCACGGCAATCGCGTGCTCTATCTCGGCAC
>DATJOK010000147.1:0-36083 GCA_035507155.1 Allostellaceae bacterium | reverse complement strand
ACCGGCCGGATGCGGGTGTGGCCGGCCGAGACCGCGGCGTCGAAGGCGCTCATGCCGGCGAGCTGCTGCTCGCGGGCGAATGTCACCAGCAGGATGGAATTCGCCGAGGCGACCCCCACCGCCATGATCGCGCCCATCAGCGACGGCACGCTCAGCGTCGTCCCGGTGAGGAACAGCATGGTGACGATCCCGCACATGGTGGTGGGGAGCGCCAGGATCACCACGAAGGGATCGCCGAAGTTCTGGTAGTTCACCACCATCAGCAGATAGACGAAGACCGAGGCGAAGAGCAGGCCGATGCCGAGATCGCGGAACGCGCCGTTCATGCTGTCGATCTGGCCGATCACCTGGATCGTGTTGCCGGGCGAGAGCTCTTTGCGGAACTCCCGGGTGATGCGGGCGATGTCGGCGGCGACGCTGCCGAGATCGCGGTCCTGCACGCCGGCATAGACCTCGTAGACCGGCTGGATGTTCGCCTGGTTGGCATTGGTGGGAATCGACGCGCGGGTGATCGTGGCGACGTTGCCGAGGAGCGTCGGCACGGGATCGCCGAGCGGCGAGACCTGCGCGCTCACCGGAGTGTTGGCGAGCGCGTTGAGGGAGTTCACCCGGTACTCCGGCGTCTGCGCGGCGAGGTAGTAGGGGATGCCCGAGCCGGGATCGGTCCAGAAATTCGGCGTCACCTGCTCCGAGGAGCTCAGGCTCACGTTGAGATTGGTGGCGATCTGGTCGGCGGTGAGGCCGAGCTGGGCGGCGCGGGTGCGGTCGATGTCGACGAGGAATTCCGGCGCCGACACCTCCTGCTGCAGATGGGCGTCGACCACGCCCGGGATCTTCGCCATCGCCCGGCGCAGCTCCCGGGCGACGCGCAGGTTCTTGGCCCGGTCGTATCCCACTGTCCGCACGTCGATCTGCGCCGGCAGGCCGAAGTTGAGGATCTGCGTCACGATGTCGGCCGCCTGGAAATAGAAGGTGTCCTGCGGAAAGGCCTGCGGCAGCACTTTGCGGAGCTCGCGCAGATAGTCGGCGGTCGGCCGATGTCCGTCCTTCAGCGAGACCAGGATGACGCCGTCGTTGACGCCGATGGTCGAGCCGTCGCTGAAGGCGAGGTTGTAGAGCCGGGCGGGGAGCCCGATGTTGTCGACGATGAGGGCGCGATCGCGCGCGGGGATCACCTCCCGGATCTTGTCCTCGATCGCCTGGAAGCGCCGCTCGGTGTCCTCGATCCGGGTCGCCGGCGGCGCCCGCACATGGAGCTGGATCTCGCCGCCGTCGATGAAGGGGAAGAAGTCGCGGCCGACGAACATGAAGAGGGTGCCGCCGAGCGCCAGCACCAGGACCAGCAGGCCCGGGATGATGACGGGATGCCGCATCAGCGCCACCAGCAGCTCGGCGTAGTGCTGGCGGAGATGCTCGAAGCCGCGCTCGAAGCGGGCATGCTGGCGGCCGAACCAGCCCATGATGCCCGGGCGCTCGCCGTCGCCGTGGTGCTCGCCCTTCAGCAGGAGGCCGATGGTGATCGGCGTCAGCGTCCGCGACAGGCCGTAGGAGGCCAGCATGGCGAAGACGACCGCCAGCCCCAGCGGCGTGAAGAGATACTTCGCCGGGCCTTCCAGGAAGACGACCGAGGTGAAGACGCAGCTGATTGCCAGCGTCGAGACCAGGGTCGGGATGGCGATGCCGGCGGCGCCGTGCAAGGTCGCCTGCGGCAGCGGCCGGTGCTCCTCGGTCAGCAGCCGATGGGTGTTCTCGATGGTGACGGTGCTGTCGTCGACCAGGATGCCGACCGCGAGCGCGAGCCCGCCCAGCGTCATGGTGTTGAGGGTCTCGCCCAGGAAATAGAGCGCGATCAGCGAGCTCAGGATCGAGAGCGGGATCGAGATCATCACGATGAGCGTCGATCGCCAGGAGCCCAGGAAGACCAGGATCATCAGCGCCGTCAGTCCGGCGGCGATGACGCCCTCGCGGATGACGCCATTGACCGCCGAGGTCACGAAGGTCGACTGATCGAAGAGCTCGCGGATCATCAGCCCCTTGGGCGCCGCCGCCCGCGCCACCTGCAGCGCCGCCTTCACCCGGTTGACCACGTCCAAGGTGGAGGCGTCGCCGTTCTTGATGATGCTGAGCAGCACCGAGCGGCGGCCCTCGGCGCGCACCACGTTCTGCTGCACCGCCGAGCCGTCGCGGACATAGGCGACGTCGCGCAGGAAGACGGTGGCGCCGTTGCTGAACTTGACGGGGATGTCGTTGAGGTCGGCGATGCTGGCGGGGGTGGCGTTGGTGCGCACGGTATATTGCGTGTTGCCGATCTTGGCGGTGCCCGCCGGCAGCGTCAGGTTCTGGGCATTGACGGCGTTCACCACGTCGAGCGGCGTCAATCCCTTGGCGACCAGCTTCGCCGGGTCGAGGTCGATCATGATCTGCCGGTACTTGCCGCCGGCGGGCGTCGGCAGCGTCACGCCGTGGATCGGCGCCAGCCGCTGGCGCAGGTTGTAGATGCCGTAGTCGTAGAGCTGCTGCTCGTTGAGGGTGTCGGAGCTGAGGCTGATCTGCAGCACCGGCACGCTCGAGGCGTTGAACTGCACCACGATCGGCGGCTGGATGCCCGGCGGCATCAGCGCGCGGATCGAGTTGGTCGCCGCCACGATCTGCGCGATCGCCAGGTCGAGATTGACGTCCGGCTGGAAGTAGATCTTCTGCACCGAGACGCCGTTCAGGGTCTGCGCCTCGATGTCGCGGATGTTGTTGACGTTGGAGCTGATGGCGTACTGGCTGTAGGTGGTGACGCGCTGCTCCATCTCGGTGGTGCTGAGGCCGGTGTACTGCCAGATCACCGTCACCACGGGGATGTTGATCTGCGGAAAGATGTCCGCCGGCATCGAGGTGATGGCGGTGACGCCGAGGAAGACGATCAGCAGCGCGAGCACATAGAAGGTGTGCGGCCACCGCAGTGCGAAGCGGACGATACCCATCTGTTCCGGTCTTTAGAGTCAGTCGCCTTGTGCGCTCGCCAATGGCGGTGTCGCCGGGTGTGCTCCGGCTCGACGCGGACGCGCCCTGTCCGGCGCGGTCAGTTCTGCTTTCCGCGTGGCAGTGACGCTAGCGGGGGCGCGCTCCCTCGGCTTCGTCGGAGTCGGCGAGAATTGTGCTGCATTGCGGCAAAGCCAAGGACGGGCCGCGAGGCGCGGAGGCTCCCCCGATCGCCGGTTTCCTGCGCATCGCGGCAATGCCGCGACGACGGGAACAAGCCTCCGCAAGCACGGGCCCGGGGAGCGTGCTCATCTTCCCTGTCGGCGAGGTTCACCGTGGCAGATGCAATTCGCAAGCCGGAGAGGCGCTTGATGCCGCGCGGTCGTTGGTTGTGCTGGGCCTGAACTCTCCGCACATGCCGCGCGACGGCGCTGCAGAAGGGCTGGCGACCCGGCCGGGCGAAACGGTCGCGCTGCTGACGCCGGTTGCCGCCATGGCGGAGCTGCCGGAACTCCGCATGCGCTATCTGCGGGCGGGCGAGGGGCGGACGGTGGTGCTGCTCCACGATTGGCCGCAGAGCTCCTATGCCTGGCGGCGGGTGATCCCCGAGCTCGCCAAGCGCTATCGCGTGATCGTGCCGGATCTGCGCGGCACCGGCGGCTCGGAGAGGCCGGCGCTCGGCTACGACAAGGCGACGATCGCCGAGGATCTGGTGGCGCTGATGAGCGAGCTGCGGATCGAGCGCGCCCATCTGGTGGGGCATGGGATGGGTGCCATGGTGGCCTATGCCTTTGCCGCCGCGCATCCCGAGCGCGTCCGCGCCCTCGTCGTCATCGACATGGCGATGGCCGGCTTCGGCCTCGAGGAGGCGATCCGGCCCGGGCGGCCCGGCGGCCTCTGGTACATGGGGTTTCACGCGCTGCCGGAGCTGCCCGAGCTGCTGATCACCGGCCGCGAATACGCCTATCTCGCCTGGCTCTACCGGCGCTTCGGCTCCGATCCGGATTTCCTCACCCGGAGGGCGATCGAGGAATATGTGCGCGCCTGCCTCGCTGCCGGGGCGCTCAGGCCGGGGCTCCAATATTCGCGCACCTTCGGCGAGGATGCGGAGCACAACCGCCGGCTCGCCGAGCGCAAGCTCGAGATCCCGGTGCTGGCGCTCGGCGGTGCCGCGAGCCTTGGCGACCTGCCGGCCCGCTCGATGTCGGCGCTGGCCAATCGGGTGGAAGCCGGGATCGTCGAGCAGGGCGGCCACTGGCTGCCGGAGGAGCAGCCGGCGGCGCTCGCCGAGCGCATCAAGCGCTTCCTCCACCCGGCGAGTCTGCGCGCCAAGGCCGGGAAGCGTGGGCCTAGGCCGCCTTGAACTGCCGCTCCAGCTGAGCCGAGAGGCGGCCGTAGACACGCCGCGCGTTGCCCTCGTAGATGCGGCCGCGATCGGCGTCGCTGATCGAGGTGAGCGCGTCGATGTAGCGCTTGGTGTCGTCGTAATAGTGCCCGGTCTCGGGATCGATGCCGCGCACCGCGCCGATCATCTCCGAGGCGAAGAGGATGTTCTCCACCGGGATCACCTTGGCGAGGAGCTCGGTGCCCGGCAGGTGATAGACGCAGGTGTCGAAGAACACGTTCCTAAGGAGATGCTCCCTGAGCGGCGGCCGCTTCATGTCCTGGGCGAGGCCGCGATAGCGTCCCCAGTGATAAGGGACGGCGCCGCCGCCGTGCGGGATGATGAACTTCAGCGTCGGGAAATCCCGGAACAGATCCGAGGTTAGGAACTGCATGAAGGCGGTGGTGTCGCCGTTGATGTAATGGGCGCCCGTCGCATGGAAATTGGGATTGCAGGAGGAGCTCACATGCACCATCGCGGGCACGTCGAGCTCGACCATCTTCTCGTAAAGCGGATACCACCAGCGGTCGGTGAGCGGCGGGTCCTTCCAGTAGCCGCCGGAGGGATCGGGATTGAGATTGCAGCCGACGAACCCGTATTCCTTCACGCAGCGCTCAAGCTCGGGAATGCAGTTGGCGGGCGCCACGCCCGGCGCCTGGGGCAGCTGGCAGACGCCGGCGAAATTGCGCGGGAAGAGGCCGCAGACGCGGTGGATCAGGGTGTTGCAGAGATCGGACCACTGCGCATTCATCTCGGCGCTGCCGTCGTGATGCGCCATGCTGGAGGCGCGCGGCGAGAAGATGGTGAGATCGGTGCCGCGCTCCTTCTGCAGCTTCATCTGCCCGGCGAGGATGCTCTCGCGGATCTCGTCGTCGCCGATCTTGGGCGGCGGACCCATCTGCGCCGGGTTGCCGCGCGCGGCAACCTGCTGCTTGCGCCAGGCCTCGTGCTGCGGCGGCGAGGTGGTGTAGTGGCCGTGGCAATCGATGATCATGGGGCGTCCTCCTCGGATTCCGTCAGCCGGGCTCGATCTCGCAGCCGAGCCGCTTCAGCGTCGCGTCGACCCAGCTCCGGTCCTGCGGCTTGCCGGCGCGCATCCCGGCGAGCGTCTTCTCCTCGGAAGCCTGCTTGGCCTTGGCATCGCGGCAGATCGCCTCGACATGATCGAAGGGGACGCAGATGAGGCCGTCCTCGTCGCCGTAGACGAGATCGCCGGGCTCGATCACCATGCCGTCGATCGCGATCGGCACGTTGATCTCGCCAGGCCCGTCCTTGTAGGGACCGCGATGGGTGACGCCCGCGGCATAGACCGGGAATTTGCCGGCGCGCAGCGCGGCGCTGTCGCGGATCGAGCCGTCGATGACGATGCCGGCGATGCCGCGCAGCTCCGCATGGGTCGCCATGATCTCGCCGATGATGGCGGTGGTGAGGTCGCCGCCGGCGTCGACGACGATGACGTCGCCGGGATCGGCGATGTCGATCGCCTTGTGCACCATCAGATTGTCGCCGGGCCGGGTCTTCACCGTGAAGGCGGGGCCCGCCATGACGCCGCCGCCATGCATCGGGCGGAGCCTGGGGCCGCTCGCCGCCATGCGCGCCATGACGTCGCTGATGTTGGCGGCGGGCAGGCCGGCATAGGCGGCGATGCTCGCCGCGCTCACCTTGCGCCGCCGGCGGTTGATCCTGAATCCCAGGCTCATGCTTGCCTCCCGATGTCCCGATTGGCCGCGCCCGTCGGCGCGGCCCGCCGATGCTCGGCTCCGCGAGTCATAAGGTCAAACATGTTTTTCGGCATAGCGCCATGCCGCCTCCGGGCGGCGGGCGCTTCGGGGTCGAGGAGGGGGCGGGCGCGCTCCCCGCCCTCTCGGGTCGGCGGCCGCCGGCCTATTCCAGGCTGCGGCGGTAGTCCGTCGGCGTCCGCCCGGTGAGGCGGCGGAAGGCGGCGGTGAAGGAGCCGGTCTCGCTGAAGCCGACGCTGAGCGCGATGTCGGTGACCGAGAGCGCCGGCGCCGCCAGCAACTCCTTCGCCCGCTCGATCCGGCGCGCCGTGTGGTAGCGGTGCGGCGGCACCGTGAAGGATTGCTTGAAGGCGCGGGCGAAATGGAAGGGGCTGAGGCGCACCAGCCCGGCGAGCGTTGCCAGCGAGATCGGCTCCGCGAGGTTGGCCTCGATGTACTGCATGACGCGGTTGCGCTGCCACCCGGCGAGGCCGCCGCGGGTTGCCGGCTCGTTGGGGGCGATGCCGCGGTTGACGCGCGCGAGCTCGTGGGCGAGGACGGCGATCAACGCCTCCGCGTAGAGGCGATTGCAAGGACCGGGATTCTCGACCAGGGCGCCGAGCTTCGCGGATGTCGCCCAGATGGCGGGATCGTCGAAGAACAGGCGCGGCTCGAACGCGATGTCGGCGAAGCCGAGCTCCGGATCCACCAGCGGTCCGCTGGGATCGAAATAGACATGGAGCGAGCGCGTCAGGATGCGGGGATCCGACCAGCCGTGCAGCTGGCGTCCCGCCGGCACCAGGGTCAGCTTCCGGCTCGCGGTGTGGAGGTGCGAGGCGGGCAGCCCCTCGACCGCGGTCTCGCCGTCATGCTGCTCGGCGCGCTCGGAGGCAATGAGCAGATGCATCGGCGAGCGCGCGCGATACTCGAAGCGCTCATGGCGCGTGATCTGCACGATCTCCGCGGCGGCACCGCGCCAGCTGGCGCTCTGGCGCCGGGCGATGTCGGCGGGCGAGAAGCTGATGCCAAGGCCGTCGTCGCTCCCTTGCGGCTCTGCGCCGCCCTCGACCCTGTCGGCGAGATCGGGGAGGGAGCGCAGGCGGATCGTGGATCCGCTGTGCGAGGGCTTGCCGGCGTGGCGATCTGCGAGCAGAGCGAGCGACATGGCTGACCTCGTTCGTGATTCGATGTGGACTGATAGCAGCGGCGGCGGATGGGGAGCCGGTGGTTGCCGCCCTTGAGTGAAGCATGCCGCCGAAGCCAGCTTTAAATCCTTGGCGGCGACCTGAAATGTTCTGAAACCGCCCGCCGGTCGGAGACGCCGCGCCGTCATTCGGCTGTCATGCGGAGCGGCCGGATCGGGTGCGGTGCGGATCAGCTCTTGATCAGCGGCCTGCTCTGCCTCTACTTTCCAGTGTCGGCGCATCGTGATCGGGGATGCGTCATCTCGAAGCCAGTCGGTGTCTCTGCGTGCGGGGTCGGTTCGCGCCGGCGCGCGTTCACGCGAGTGTGAACGATAGCCGTCGGCAGGTCTGTGCGAGCTCGGCCCGTGCCCGCGATCGACGGGCGGGAACGCGCATCCTCGGCGGGGAGAGCTCAAATGCGACGGCTTTTATTCTCGAAAGCGATCTCTGTCATGCTGGCCGGGCTGCTGCTGCCTGCCGCGGCCATTGCGGCGGCCACGGTCGGGCCGGTCACCGACGCCATCGGCGTGGTCAAGATCCCGCCCGGAGCCCCGCTGCAGATCGGCGCCTACATGACGCTCTCCGGCCCCGATGCGGCGCTCGGCACCGACGAGAAGCGGGCGATCGAGATCGCGGTCGCCGATCGCGGCGGCAAGCTGCTGGGCCGGGCGATCAAGCTCGATTTCGAGGATTCGCTCTGCAGCGCCGAGGGCGGCCAGACCGCGGCGCAGAAGCTCGCCGCCAATCCGGCCGAGATCCTGGTGCTCGGTCCTTCCTGCTCCAGCGAGGCGACGCCTGGCGCGCCCATCCTCTGGAAGGCCGGCATCGTGTCGATCGGCATCTCCACCAGCGCGCCGTCGCTCACCGCGCCGACGCGGAAGCCGGAATATGACGGCTTCGCCCGCACCATCTTCAGCGACATCGACCAGGGCGCCGCCGATGCCAAGTGGCTCCATGACGTGCTGAAGGTGAAGCGGATCGTCACCATCCACGACGGCAGCGCCTACGCGCAGCAGCTCACCGCCCAGACCGCCGAGAACTTCCGCAAGCTCGGCGGCACGGTGCTGTCGGAGGAGGCGGTCGCACCCACCGACGTCGACATGCATCCGCTGCTGACGCGCATCGAGACGGAGAAGCCGGACGCGCTCTATTTCCCGATCTTCGTCGCCGCCGCGGCCCAGATCCTGCGGCAGAGCGGCGAGGTGCCGGGCCTCAAGAACGTCGCCAAGATCGGCGGTGGCGCCCTGATGGCGCCGGAGATGATCGAGGCGGCGGGCGACTCCGTGGTGGGCTTCCGCATCGGCTATCCCGACGTCTCGCCGGAGGCGATGGGCAAGGGCTATCCGGAATTCGTGGCGAAATACACCAAGACCTTCGGCCAGGGGCCGATCTCCGGCTTTCACGCCAATGCCTACGACGCGGCCGAGCTCGCCTTCGCCGCGATCGAGAAGGTCGCCGTCACCGGCAAGGACGGCACCATATATATCGGCCGCAAGGCGCTCCGGGATGCGGTCTTCGCCTCGAAGTTCGACGGCATCAGCGGCCCGATCGACTGCAATCGCTATGGCCAGTGCGGCCGCTTCAAGCCTGCCGTCTACGAGTTCACCAGCGCCGACCCGAAGACCTTCAAGATCGGCGTGAACCCGAAGAAGATCTATCCCTAGAGCATTTTCCACCGAAGTGGAAACCGGTTCGGTGCAGAAAATGCGGCAAAATCAACGAATCTAGACGGCGAGTGCCGTCAACAGCGTCCTTGCCGCGACGAGGTCGGCGGTCTCGAAGCCTTCGCTGAAGCGCCCATAAGTGCCGCCGAGCAGATCGCGGGCCTCGTCGGCGCGGCGCTGGGTGCGGCGCAGGCGGGCGAGGCTGGTGGCGGCGCGCAGCTCCCAGGAGAGCGCGCCCTGGCCGCGCGCCATGGCGATCGCCTCCAGCAGGTCGGTCTCGACCGCACTATCGGCGCCGGCGTCCCGCTGCAGCGTCAGCTCGCCGCGGATCCGCAGCAGCTCCGGCAAGCACCACGCCTCCTCGCGCTCGCGGAAGCGCCGGATCGCCTCGGTGGTGACGGCGATCGCCTCCTCCGGCTGGCCGGCATGTCCAAGCGCCTCGCCGAGCCAGCCCAGATAGAGCGGATGGCGGATGTCGAGCGGCGTATGGGCGACCTCCGCCACCGCCTGGCGCAGCATGGGGAGTCCCGCCGTGGCGTCGCCGCGGCCGCTCAGGACCCAGCCCCGCATCGCCAGGCCGTAGCTGCGCCAGACCCCGAGCCGATGCCGATCGGCGCGATCGGCAAGCTCGGCGATGAGCCGGTCGGTCGACCCTCTGTCGCCCGTCCAGGCGGCGATCAGAGCGGCGCCATCGGCAATCGCCAGGCAGAGCGAGTTCGCGTGGTTGAGGTGCTCGGCATCCTCGATGCTGGCGAGCCCCGATCGCATCGCCTGATCCGGCAGGCCCTGCAGCCATAGGAGCCGCGCCGCCAGCACCCGGGAGGCGGTCAACTGGTCGGAGCCGAAGCGGACCACGAGGGCGCGCCGGTTGATCGGCGCGCGCCAGGCGAGCACCCGGTCGATGTGCAGGCGGGCGGCGGCGAGATCGCCGAGGTAATGCCGGATCGTGCCGTCCATCCGGTCTGCGACCGGGATATCGCCGGTGGCGCCGGCCTGCTCGGCGATGCCGCGGAACCGGCGGCCGTAGGGCAGGGTGCCGCGATAGTCCGCGATCAGCAGGTGCTGCAGCCAGAGGCCATAGAGGGCGCGCAGCTGGTGCTCGACGTCGCCGAGGCTCTCCGCCAGGTCGAGCGCCCGCATCCAGTGGGTCCTGGTGTCGTTCGCGGCGCCGGTCAGATACATCTTGGAGATCGCAAGCGCCTCCTGCAGCAGGATCTCGTGGCGCGTGCCCCGACCGCCGCTGATGTCGAGACGGGCAAGCCCGTGCTCGGCCCAGCGCCGGCATTCGCCGAACTGGGAACCCTCGAGCCACAGCTGCACCGAGGCGGCGGCGAGGGCGATCGCGATCGCGGCATCGCCGCCCGGCGCGAACGCCCAGCTCAGCGCGGCGCGTACGTTGTCGACTTCCGGCGAGAGCGCGGCGACCCATTCCGTGGGCGGCGTGGTCTCCCCCGCGGTGGCGCTGCGCTCGAGCAGATCGCGGTAGTACTCGGCATGGCGCCGCAGGGTCATCGCCTGCTCGCCGCTCTCGTCGAGGCGCTCGCGCGCGTAGGCGCGGGTGGTCTCCAGCAGGCGGTAGCGCGGCACGCCTCTCGCGAGATCCGCGGTGAGAAGCGATTTGCCGACGCAGCCGACCACCACCTCGACGATGTCCGCCGCCGAGATCGCGCCGTCGCGGGCGACCTTGCCGGCGGCCTCCAGCGTGAAGCCGCCGGCGAAGACCGAGAGGCGGCGCAGCACCGTGCGCTCGGCCTCGGTGAGCAGGCCATAGCTCCAGTCGAGGGTGGCGCGGAGCGTTTGATGGCGCGGCAGGACGGTGCGCCGTCCGCCGGTCAGGCTCAGGAAGCGCGCGTCCAGCAGCGTCGCCAGGCCCTCGACGCCGAGCGCCGCCGCCCGCGCCGCCGCGATCTCGATGGCGAGCGGCATGCCGTCGAGGCGCCGACAGATCGCCGCCGCGGGCGCCGCCGTGCGGGCGTCGAGATCGAATTGCGGCATCACCGCCCGCGCGCGCTGCAGGAACAGCTGCACCGCGGCGTGGCGCGATACTTCATCGACGTCCTGCGCATCCTCTGGCGGCATCGCCAGCGGCGGCAGGTTGTAGATGCACTCGCCCTCGGCGCCGAGCGGCTCGCGGCTGGTGGCGAGGACGCGGACCGCCGGCGCCGCCCGCAGCACCGTCTCCGCCACCTGCGCCGCGGCGCCCACCAGGTGCTCGCAGTTGTCGAGCACCAGCAGGAGATTGCGAGGTGCCAGCGCGGCCGCGATCTGCTCGCCGCCGCTCCGCGTGCCCACCAGCTCGAGGCCGAGGACCGACGCCATCGCCACCGGCACCAGCTCGGGATCGCTGAGCGCCGCGAGCTCGACGAGCCAGGCGCCCTCGCGGAATTCCGGCGACAGCCGCCGGCCGACCTCGATGCCAAGCCGCGTCTTGCCGATGCCGCCGGCGCCGGTCAGCGTCACCAGCCGATGCAGGTCCGCGAGCTTGTGGACTTCCTCGAGCTCGATGTCGCGCCCGACCAGGGCAGAAACCGGTGCCGGCAGGTTGGTGGCCGGCGTCGCCGCCTGCTGCGGTGCGGCGGCCGGCGGCGGCTCGCCGCCGTCGCTGACCGCCTGCACCTCGCCGGTGAACCGGTAGCCGCGGCCCGCCACCGTGCGGATGAGGTTGCGGTCGTCGCCGAGGACGCGCCGGAGGGCGGAGATTTGAACCTGTAGATTGTTCTCGTCGACCACCGTGTCGGGCCACACGCGGCGCAGCAGCTCGTCCTTGCGGACGAGCTCGCCCTTGGCTTCGATCAGCACCTCGAGGATGTCGAGGGCGCGGCTGCCAAGCTCCGTCGGCCGGCCCTCCGCCAGCAGAATCCGCCGGCGCACCAGAAGCCGAAAGCGACCGAACTCGAACGCTGGTTGTGGTCCGTCGGGCGGCAGGCAAACTTCCTTTCAGCTTTCTTCAGAACTTTTAAGCTTGCCATCAGGAAGTCAAGCCCGCCGTTCGGCGCGCGGGCGAAGTCGAGGCGCTCGCGGATGGGCAGCTCGAGGGTTATGGGGAAACCGGATTGGCGCGGCGGGGATGTCGCAAGAGCGAGCTAAGGGTGCCAAGCGGACGCGAGCGATCTCTGCTGGTGTTCCTAAATTACCCGTTAGAGCCCGCGCGTACCGACGACCATCTTAGGAGCGATTGAAAACACTGCCTACGCCGCGTCCACCGACGCCCTGACCCCGAGGGCTGGTCTACCCCGACCTGGTGGCCGCGAAACCCTGCCCTCCCCCGTAGGTTTCGCCATGGGCGTAGGCACTCGGGCCGGTGACCACGGGTCACCGGCCCGTCTTTTCCAGGCTCGACAGTGTCGGAGCAGGTCTCATGCGTCACGCAACCCCGCCGGACGACGCCGTCGATCTCAGCTCTGCGGAAAGCTTTCCGGCGAGCGATCCGCCGAGCTGGATTCCGGTCAATGGCAGCACGCGCAGTCTGGCGCCGGTGCCGCGCGCCGATCGCGACTCCCATCGCGCCGCGGCGGTCGAAGCCTCGCGACGCCAGGCGGCCTTGCAGCCGGCGACCACGTCTGGCGAGTGACGCGTCACCCCCGCGCTCAGGCGGTCCGTCGCGCTGCGTCCGCGGCGAGCCGCAGCGCCATATAGCGGCCGCGCACCAGCTCCGCGTAGGTGAGCTGCCGACCGGCGTCCTCCGCCACCGCGCCGGCCTCGATCCGCAACGCTTCGGAGGCGACACCGAGGCGCCGCGCCGCCTCGCGCAGCAGGGTGTTCCGCAGGGTGGCGGCGGCCTGTCGGAGCTGCGTGCCGCCGGTGGCGAGAGAGAGATCGCGATCGACCGCAAGCTCTTCCGCCATCAGGCCGCCGTCGCCCTCGGCCAGGCGGATGCGCTCCGGCTCGACGTCGAGATCCTCCGCCACTACGGCCCTGAGCGCCCGGCGCGCCTCCGCATTGCGATCGATCCGGCCCGAATAGAGCGTCACCAGACCGTCGCCGTCGATGGCGAGAAAGGCGTCGATCTCATCGATGGCGAGGGTTTCCGGCTCGTCCCCCGCCTCGGCGCCGAAAACGGATCGCTGTCCACTGAGGCCGAACACCACGATGAGCGCGCCGCTGGCCTCGATGAGCGTGCGTCGGCGCAGCTGCAGGATGGCCATGTGCTTCTCCGTCGAAGCCGCCGTGCCGCGGACGCGGCGCGCCGTTCGGCGCCTCTTCTTCAGATGATCATCATATGGAAGGCCGCATCGCACGGCTGGCCGCGCCCGTCAAGACGTCCGGTCGCGGCCGGACCTGCCAGATGAAATTTGCGCAATTCGCCGCCGCCCGCAGCAAGCGCGGCGCAGGGCCGGAGACGCGGCGCTTGAAGCCGGCTCCGACGCGAACCACCTCGATTGCACCGTCACACGGAGGAGGCCGCGTGAAACCGATCCCGCTGGGGGCCAAGGGCTCCTGCAAGCTCGTCGTCGCCCCGGAGCATCTCGCGAACCGCTTCAAGGATGCGATCCTGCCGCCGGTGCTGGCAACGCCGGTGATGATCATGATGATGGAGAATGCGGCGCTGAACGCGCTCAAGCCCTATCTCGATCCCGGCGAGAGCGCGCTCGGAACCGACGTCGACATCCATCACCTGGCGGCGACGCCGGCGGGCCGCTGCGTGAGCGCCACCGCCGAGGTGACGGCGGTCCAGGGCCGCCGCGTGCGCTTCACGGTGCGGGCGATGGACGGTGCCGAGGAGATCGGCACCGGGACCCATGCCCGCATGGTGATCGACGTCGCCCGCTTGGCGAGCCGGCTGCAGGCGAAGCGCGCCGCCGCCGCCTGACCGAACGCCCTGAGACAAAATGAGGGCAACGCCGACGGCGCAGAGCCGAGCGGGGTTTGGTAATGCAGGAGCCGCACGGCTGCCGTGCCCTGCCTTCTCCCGCTGGCGTCTCGACGCCACCTCTACCGCAAGAGCCAAGGAGGCCAGGATGATCAGGACAGTCCTTGTCGTACCGGCGGCGCTGGCGGTACTGGCGCTCGGCGCCTGCACCGGCCAGTCCGATAGCTATCCCGGAAGTGCGGGATACCTCCCCTATTACGAGCGCGGCATCGATCAGGACATCGATGCGACCCACGGGCTGGACACGCCGACCTCGCGCAGCCTCGGCACCCCGGATCCCATCCGGGTGCTGGACATGCCGAGCGAGTAGCGGGCCGCCGCGTCAGGCTCCAGGGAGCGTCGCCGCGCCGATCGTCGGACGCGCGGTCCAGGCGGCGTGAGATCGGACAGCACATTCCCCCTAGTCGCGATATCTCGGGGAGCACGGCCGGCGCGGCGCGTGCTTCTCGGCAGCCTCAGGAGCATGGGCATGTTGTATCTGGAACGGACGGCGGAATTGCAGCAGGACGAGAACCTGGGCTGCAGCGGCATCATGGGGGTGGACCCGGTAGCGCTGCCTTGGGCCGTGCTGGCGCTCGATGCCGACATCAAGGCCGGCGAGGCCGGCTGGCGCCTGTTCGGCGCCTATCGGACCGCCACCGCGGCGCTCGGCGCGGCGCCTGCGGGCGAGCGCATCGTCATGCTGGGCGCCTATCGCCCGGTGCAGTTGCCGGAAGCGGCGGACTGACGGAAGCCGGCGCTGCAGGCGGGGGCGCGCCAACCCATCCCATCCATCTCGCTGCGTCCGGGCGGCTCCGCGTTTAGCGGAAGCCGGCGATCCGCTTGGCGGTCTCCGGATCGAGAAAGCCGCGCACGGTGGCATCGGTCTCCGCCGCCATGGCGGCTTCCAGGCCGCCGCCCTGGCGGCGGGCGAGAATGCGCCGGAGA
The DNA here is from genome assembly GCA_035507155.1 of Allostellaceae bacterium. Lineage (GTDB taxonomy): Bacteria > Pseudomonadota > Alphaproteobacteria > ATCC43930 > CGMCC-115725 > DASZHJ01. The sequence goes on along the minus strand of DATJOK010000147.1, from coordinate 21,366 downwards.
TCGCGCACCGGCCCCGGCGGCAGCGCCGCGATCCGGCGCGCAAGGGCGAGCGCCGCCGGCATCAGCTCGGTATCGCGCACCACCTTCCAGATCAGGCCCCATTGCTGCGCCTGCGCCGCGTCGAAGCGCTCGCCGAGCATGATGAGCTCGCGCGCCTTCGAGAGGCCGACGAGGCGCGGCAGCAGCTCGCTGACGCCGCCGGTGACGAAGACGCCCCAGGAGATTTCCGGAAAGAAGAAGCGGGTGCCCTCGGCGGCGATGGCGAAGTCGCAGTTGATCGTCCATTCGAGGCCACCGCCCACCGCCCAGCCGCGGATCGCGCCGACGACCGGCGTGTCGCCCAGCACCATCGCCCGCGTCACGTCCTGGATGCGCTCGATATAGGCGCGCGTCGTCGAAGGATCGGCGGACTGCTCGCCGAACTCCTTCAAGTCGTCGCCGGAGCAGAAGGCGCGGCCCGCGCCGGTCAGCACCACCGCGCGGATGGCGGGCTCGCGGTCGGCGGCGGCAAGCGCGGCAATGAGGTCCTCCAGCAGCTCCGGCACGATGGCGTTGAGCCGGTCGGGCCGGTTCAGCGTCAGCACGCGAACGCCATCGCCCGGGTCCTCGGTCAGCACGGTCCTCGTCATGGCCGGTCCCTTCTGATCACCCGGCGCGTCTTGCCCTCGCTGCGCGGCAGCGCGCCGAAGGGGAGGAGGGTGACGCGCGCGCTGACGCCGATATCGCGCTTGATCGCCGCCGCCACCTGCTCGGCGAGGCCGGACGGCGGCGCGCCGATCGCTTCCGCCACCTCCGCCTCCACCGGCAGCACGTCATGGGGACCGGCGCCTTCCAGCACGATCCGGTACTCGCCCGAGAGCGCGTCGTTGCGATTGAGCACCGCTGCCACCTGGACCGGAAAGGCGTTGATGCCGCGCACCACCACCATGTCGTCGCTGCGGCCGATGACGCGGAAGCGCGGCGCCGTGCGGCCGCAGCGCGCGCGTCCGATGCCGGTCAGCACGACGATGTCGCCGGTGCGGAAGCGCACCAGCGGCTGGCATTGCCGGCTCACGTGAGTCAGCACCAGCTCGCCGCGCTCGCCCTCGCGCCAGGGAAGCGCGGCGCCGCTCGCGGGCTCGACGAGCTCCGGATGCAGCACGTCGAGGGCCATGAAGTGGAGATCGTTGTCGACCTCGCTCTGGCCGGCGAAATTGCAGAAGACGTCGGAGACGCCGTAATTGGCGTTCCGCACCTGAAGTCCCCAGGTCGCCTCCAGGCGGCGGCGGAAATCCGGATCGTCGACGCCGGCCTCGCCGCCGAAGAGGCCGAGCCTGAGGCCGAGATCGCGGGGCTTGAGGCCGGGGAAATGCTCTGCGATCACCCGCTCGAGGACCGCGGGATAGGAGGGCGTGCAGGAGATCGCGGTGATGCCGAGCTCGCGGATCGTCCGCACCAGCAGCTGCGTCTCGCCGACCCCGAAGGGAATGACCGCCGCGCCGGTCGCCTCCAGCGTCGCGTGATCCGTGTAGCCGCCCATCCAGAGCCGGTAGTTGAGGCAATGGACCACGCGATGGCCGGGGCCGAGCCCGCCCGCCGCCTGGGCACGGCCGCCGACGACGGCGGTCTCGTGCGCGTCCCTCGCCGAGAGCGCCAGGTTCATCGCGGTGCCGGTGGTGCCGGAAGTCCGATGCACCCGCGACACGCTCTCGGGCGCGGCGGCGAGATAATCACCGAAGGGCGGGTGCGCGCGCTGACTCTCCCGCAGCCTCTCCTTGTCGACGAGCGGCAGCTCCGGGAGCGCCTCCAGCCGCCGCGGCGGCTCCGCGTCCTGCCAGGCGCGGCGATGCAGCGGCGAGCGCGCCGCGACGTAGTCGCGCTGACGCTCCCAGCACGCCTGGCGGTGCGCGGCAAGCGCGGCGAGATCGGCGAAATCGGCTCGCGGGATCAGCATCGGTGTCCCCTTGGCGGATGGATGGTATCGCGATCGTCCCCGGCATCGCCAGCGCGGCCCTGCGTCCATGCTCGCTCGCCAAGCGGCAGCCGACAGTGATGCCGAACACACGTCGGTGTTGCGTCGTGTCGTTGCTGCAGGCACTCTCGCGTGAGAGGGCTCGTGTCCGCGGGGGGCGGGGATGTCTTCGACCGTTACGGAGCCGCCGGCCACGGCGCACCGCAAGATCATTCAGCTCTACGAATATTGGCGCAAGAAGATACCGGGACCGGGACTGCTGCCGGGGCGCCGCGATATCGATCCGGTCGATTTCGGCCCGCTGCTGCCGAACGTCTGGCTGGTGGACGTGGTCGGGGAACCGCCGCGGTTCCGCTTCCGCCTCGTGGGCGGCGCCATTCTCAAGATGGGGATGCCGGCCAAAGTCGGGGATTTCGTCGATGACTTCCTGCAGTCGACGGACAAGGCGCAGACGATGGCGGAGTTCGAGGCCGCTGCCCGCGAGCGCAGGCCGATGTGGTTTCGCGGCCCGGCCAAGATGCCCTATGAGACCAAGATGTTCGAGCTGGAGCGGATCTTCCTGCCGCTCGCCGGCGACGGCACCCGCGTCGACATCCTGCTCTGCATGACCGTCTACTACAGTCTCGACGGCCGCGAGATCTGACGCCCGTCGCGGCAGCCTATCCCGCCGCCTTCCCCTTCTTGCGATAGCCGAAGGCCTCGTCGAAGCGGGCGAGGATATAGTCGCCGGCGCTGACCGGCTCATAGCGCCGATCGGGCTCGCCGCCGCCGAGATCGCGGGGATCGACGACGGTGGCGAAATCCGGATCGAAGAAGGTGGCGATCGAGTAGCGCTCGCGGCCCGAGCGGTTGATCACGCGATGGACGGTGGAGGCGAAGCGGCCGTTGGTCCAGCGCGCCAGCAGGTCGCCGACATTCACCACCAGCGTGCCCGGGATCGGCGGCGCGTCGACCCAGCGCTTCTTGTCGAGGCTCCTGACCTGCAGGCCGCCGTTGTCGTCCTGCCAAAGGAGCGTGATGCAGCCGTAGTCGGAGTGCGGCGCCACGCCGAACTGCTCGTCGCCGGCGGCGGGCGGCTGTGGCGGGTAGTAGATGATCTGCGTGCGCTGCAGCGGCTTGCGGTATCTGGCGACGAAGAAATCGGGATCGAGGCCGAGGCTCAGCGCCACCACCCGGAGGAGATCCGCGCCGCAGGCGCCGACTTCCCTGAAATAGGCGTAGAGCGCCGGCTGCAGCGCCGGCATGAAGGCGGGCCAGTTGTTCGGGCCGCGCAGCGGCTCGCCGGCGAGCACGTTGGGATCGTCCGCCGGCAGCTCGAGCCCGATGCTGTAGAACTCCTTGTAGTCGGGCTTCGTGGCGCCATACATCAACGCGTCGCCGCGGGCGTGGAAGCCGCGATGATTGATGTTGGCGGCGGCGAGCCGCTTGGTCTCCACCGGGAAAGCGAAGAATTCGCGCGCCGCCGCCGTCGCGCCGTCGATCACCGCGGCAGGGATTCCATGATTGGCGATATAGAAGAACCCGACGGTGGTGCAGGCACGATGGATCGCGCCGGCGATCTCGCGGAGCGAGATCGGATCTCGCGCGCGCACGCCGGCGATGTCGATGATCGGTATCTCTCCCGTCGCGCCCATGCCGCCCCCTCGCGCCCCGCCGCCACGCTGGTGATGTACAGGATTCCAAGGCCCGTGCGAATGCGTTTCGGCGAGCCGCCGGCGACCGCGGCACGATCCCGGAAGCTCCGTCAGGCCCGCTATCGGGTGGCGTGCGGCCACTCAGAAATGGGGAAGAACCGGCCAGGATCGACTATCGGAGCGATGTCCTCGCGCCGGTCCCCGGGCCGCCCCGCTCGCCGGACCGCCGGCAAGGGGCATGCATATTCTCTAAGCACTTTTCGTCTCGGCTGCTCTAAACTCGCCGTTGCTGCGGCAAGGTCCGACAGAGAAGCGCGGCTGCGCTGCTCTCCCGCTGAAAGACGGACCGCCACAGGGGGGCCGAGCGATGGTGTCCGATCCATTGTGTGTGCTGCCGCGCGACCGGTGCCGGGCCCGGCCGGAGGCGGCCGCGCGACGGCACGGGTGGCACGCGAATTGCTCTGAAAGCATTGAGCAGCCTGGAGGCGGGCCGGCAAGGTGGCTGGAGCCGGACGGGCTTCGCCTGCGACGTGTCGGGGGCATTCGACTGAGCATCAGCATGGAACATCCAAGGCGCGACGACGGCCGACCGGCCGCGAACGGACCCGGTCGTCCGGGCGCGGGATATGACGACAAAGGTGCCTGACATGTCGACCAAGCCGACCGCTTCCGCCGCCGTGCCCGAAGGGCCGATCCTGCGCCTCGATCAGCTCGACAAGTCCTATGGGCGGCTCCATGTGCTGCGCGACGTATCGCTCGAGGTCCAGAAGGGCGAGGTGGTCTGCATCATCGGACCCTCCGGCGCCGGCAAGTCGACGCTGCTCCGCTGCATCAACCACCTCGAGACCGTCGACAGCGGCACGATCTATTTCGAGGGCAAGCCGGTCTATCGCTATCCGAAGAACGGCGTGATGGTGACCGACCCCGATCGCGTGGTCGAGGAGACGCGCTCGCACATCGGCATGGTCTTCCAGTCCTTCAACCTGTTCCCGCATCTCACCGCCCTCGGCAACGTGATCGAGGCGCCGGTGCATGTGCGAGGCATGCCGGCGGAGGAGGCGAAGCGCCTCGGCATGGCGGAGCTCCGCCGGGTCGGCATCGCCGAGAAGGCCGGGGCATATCCCTACCAGCTCAGCGGCGGCCAGCAGCAGCGGGTGGCGATCGCCCGCGCGCTCGCCATGGACCCCAAGGTGATGCTGTTCGACGAGGCGACCTCGGCGCTCGATCCCGAGCTGGTGGGCGAGGTGCTGCGGGTGATGCGGCTTCTGGCATCCGACGGCATGACCATGGTGGTGGTGACCCACGAGATGGGCTTCGCCCGCGACGTCGCCGACCGCGTCGTCTTCATGGCCGACGGCGCCGTGGTGGAGGAAGGCCCGCCGCAGCAGATCTTCTCGGCGCCCCGCGCCGATCGCACGCGCCAGTTCCTGCAGACCATTCTCGACCGCAACAGCCAGCTCGACGTGGGGCAGCCGGTGGGAGCCAAGTAAGCAGCCGGCTCATCAATGAGCCATCATTCCTATCAAACGGAGGAGGGAGAGACATGAAGGACGACAGCACAACGACTACCGGGAAGGACGCGTCGGCGCTCTCGCGCCGTCATCTGCTGACCGCGGGAACCGCAGCGGGCGTCACCGCGCTCACCGTCGGCTCGGTGCCGGCCGCCGCGGCGACGCCGGTGCCGCCGGTCGACACCTCGTTCAAGGATTTCGTGCTCTCGAACATCGGCTGCGATGATTCGCTGGCGAAGATGCAGGCGAAGGGCGAGGTCGTCGTCGGCACCTCCGACGACTGGCCCTATTCCTTCTATCCGGCGGGCTCCAAGGAGTGGAGCGGCCTCGATGCCGACATCATCAACTACGTCGCCAAGATGCTGAAGATTCCGAAAGTCACCGTGCAGACGGCGGAATTCTCCGGCCTCATTCCCGGCCTGCTCGACGGCCGCTTCAACATCGTCGGCGATTCCATCCACTGGACGCTGGCGCGCTCCAAGGTGGTCGAGTTCTGCTTCCCGACCTACTACTACTCGGAATGGCTCGCCGTGAAGAAGGGCAACCCGCTCAAGATCCACGGCTTCGGCGACATGAAGGGCAAGAAGATTGCCACCCTCAACGGCACCAACTACGCCGAGTGGCTCCGCGGCGTCGAGGGCATCGATCTCCAGGTGGTGAAGAACTGGCAGGAGGTGATCCAGGACCTGGCGCTCGGCCGCGTCGACGGCATCATCTATGACCAGCCGGTGCTCGCCGCGTCCTTCAAGGATCATCCGGAATGGCCGGTCGAGCTCGTCGAGGACTACGAGCCGCGCACCTTCAAGAATCCGGTCGGCTACAGCCGCTATGCCTTCCGGCAGAGCGACGTGCAGTGGTGCAACGCCTTCTCCAGCTGCCTGGAGTGGATGCAGGATCAGGGCGAGATGAAGAAGATCCTCACCAAGTGGAATCTCACCGGCTACAACAACTGAGGCGCTGACAGGCGAGGCGGGAGCGGGGTCCGGCGACGGGCTCCGCTCCTGCCGCCCTCGCGACCGGCGCAAACTCTAGCGAGCAAGGGGTCCGGATGTATTTTTCGATCGAAGATATGATCTCGTTCCTGCCCACCTTGCTGACAGGCGCCTGGCTCACCATCGTCATCTCGCTGCTGTCCTTCGGGCTTTCGCTGGTGGTGGGGCTGCTCTTCGGCATCATGCGCATCTCGCGCCTCTGGCCGCTGCGCTTCATCGCCACGCCCTACGTTCAGTTCATCCGCGGCACGCCGCTGATCCTGCAGCTCTTCTTCATCTACTACGTGCTGCCCTATGCGGGCATCATCCTGACGCCCTTCGTCTCCGCCATCATCGGCCTGACGGTGAACTACAGCGCCTATATGGCGGAGGTGTTCCGCGGCGGCATCCTGGCGATCCCCAGGGGCCAGTGGGAGGCCGGGCTTTCCGTCGGCATGTCGCGCCGGCTGCTGCTCCGCCGCATCATCCTGCCGCAGGCGATGCGCATCGTGGTGCCGGCGATCGGCAATTTCTTCGTCTCGATCTTCAAGGACTCGGCGCTGGTCTCGGTCATCACCATGCGCGACCTGATGTTCAGCGGCCAGATCCTCGCCGCCGCCACCTTCAAGCACTTCGAGATCTTCACCGAGGTGGCGGTGATCTACTTCATCATCAGCTACCCCACCGCCAAGTTCGTGGAGTGGATCGAGGCCAAGCTCGACGTCTCCAAGCGCAAGACGCCGACATCGGAAGCGCGCGTCTTCCGCCTCCCCGGCTTCCGCCGCGGCGCCGAGGCGGATTGATCCTCACGCTTGGATAGCCCCTCTCCCCCACTGTGGTGGCGGAGAGGGCTTATCTCACGCCGGCGCCGCTTCCGCGCCGCGATAGCTGAAGGTGTCGTTGAAGCGCGAGACCAGGTATTCGCCGGCGACCACGTCGGCGTATTTCGGCGGATCCTCCGGCGAGCGGCAGGTCTCCAGACAGCGGATCAGCGCGTCGTAGTTGGGCTCGTAGAAGAACGGCATCGAATAGCGCTCGCGGCCCGAGAGGTTGATGACGCGATGCTGGGTCGCCGCGAAGACGTCGTTGGTCCAGCGCGCCAGCTGGTCGCCGAGATTGATCACGAAGGCGCCCGGGATCGGCGGCGCCGCGATCCATTCGCCACGGGCGTTCTGCACCTGGAGGCCGCCGTTGGCGTCCTGGGCCAGAATGGTGAGGCAGCCGTAGTCCGTATGCGCGCCGCAGCCGACCGCGTTGTCGACCACGGTCGCCGCCTGGGGCGGATAGTGGAGGAGCCGCAGCGCCCCCATCGCCTCGTCGATCATCGGCCGGAAATAGCCGGCGTCGAGATCGAGGCTCATCGCGAAGGCCTCCATCAGCGTCTCGGCGAGCCCGGTCAGCGCCCGGTAGTAGCGCTCGATCGTCTCCCGGAAGCCCGGCAGATCCGCCGGCCACACATTGGGCCCGTGCAGCGGCTTTCCCGCCAGCACGTCGGGGTCGGTCGCCGGCAGATCGCGGGCGAGGTCGAAGCCCTCCTTGAAATCCGCGTGCTGGGTCGGGTCGGTGTTCTCCTCGAAGAGCGGGAAATATCCCCGATGCGCGCTTGACTTGTTGATGTGGAGCGCGAGCTTCCGCGCCTCGGGAAGCGCGAAGAAGCGCCGCGCCTCCGCCATCGCGGCGTCGATCAGGCTTACGGGGATGCCGTGATTGACGAGGTAGAGAAAGCCCACGTTGCGGCAGGCGGCGCCGATCTTCTCCGCAACGCCGGCGCGGTCGGTGCCGTCGATGAACGGCCCCATGTCGATGAGCGGGATCGACTCGAAGGGAATTCGCCGCGCCCGCCGCCATTCCGCCAGGACCGACTCTCGCTTGCCCATGAACGACCTCCTCGGAGACGCTCCACCATCGCGCCGCGCGCGACCCGCCGCAAGATCCCGGTCCGCGCCGGCATCGCCTTGACGCTGCCCGGGCATCGCCCTACTGTTTGTATGCAAACACTAAGTTTGTGTACGGTCAACAGGGCAGTGGAGCGGCGATGCGGGCGAAGGCAGAGGCGCGGGTGCTGGCGCCGGAGGACGGCTACGAGCTCGAGGCCCAGGTGGGGTTCCTGCTGCGCCGTGCCCAGCAGCGCCATGTCGCCATCTTCGCCGACTGCATGGGCGACATCGACCTGACGCCCACCCAGTTCTCGGCGCTGGTGAAGCTCCGCGACGAGGGCGGCGTCTCGCAGAACCGCCTCGGCCGTCTCACCGCCATGGATCCCTCCACCATCCTGGGGGTGGTGCATCGGCTGCTGCAGCGAAACCTGGTCTCGCGGCGGCCCGATCCCCGCGATCCGCGCTCGGCGCTCCTCACCCTGACGCCCGCCGGCGCGGCGCTGGTGGAGCGCGCCGTCGAACGCGCCCGCGCCGCCACCGAGAAGACGGCGGAGGCGCTGACGCCGGCGCAGCGGAAGGAGCTGCAGCGGCTCCTCGCCAAGATCGCGCAGTAGGAAGGGGCGGGGAGGGACATGCGCAACGCCCGCTATCTCCGTCCGACCGGCCTCGACGACGCGCTCGCCGCCCTGGCGGCGGAGCGCTGGACGATCGTTGCCGGCGGCACCGATCACTATCCCGCCCGCGTCGGCCAGCCGCTCGACGAGGATCTCCTCGACATCACCGGCATCGCCGCGCTGAGCGAGATCCGCCGCGAGGAGCGGCACTGGCGCATTCCCGCCCTCGTCACCTGGTCAGAGATCATCGCCGACCGCAGCCTGCCGCCGCTCTTCGACGGCCTCAAGCTGGCGGCGCGCGAGGTGGGCGGTGTGCAGATCCAGAACGCCGGCACGCTCTGCGGCAATCTCTGCAACGCCTCGCCCGCCGCCGACGGCGCTCCGAACCTGCTGGCGCTCGACGCCGAGGTCGAGCTCGCCTCGCAGCGCGGTGTCCGGCAGCTGCCGCTGGAGGCTTTCGTCACCGGCAACCGCAAGACGGTGCGAGCGCCCGACGAGCTCATGACCGCGATCCTCGTGCCGGACACCGGCCGGCGCGCGCGCTCGACCTTCCTCAAGCTCGGCGCCCGGCGCTATCTCGTGATCTCCATCGTCATGATCGGCGCCGTCATCACCCTCGACGCCGGCGGCCGCATCGCCTCCGCGGGGATCGCGGTCGGCGCCTGCGCGCCGGTGGCAAAGCGGCTGCCGGCGCTGGAGCTGGATCTCATCGGCCAGAAGCCCGGCGTCGAGCTCGCCCGGCGCGTCGCCGCGGAGCATCTCGCGCCCCTGAGCCCGATCGACGACGTGCGCGGCACCGCCGACTACCGCCAGGACGCGACGCTGACCTTGCTGCGCCGCGCGATCGCGGAGCTCTGCCGATGAGGGCGCAATCGATCGGCTTCATCGTCAACGGCAGGCCGGTGACGGTCACCGCCGATCCGGCCACGCGCCTCGCCGACGCGCTGCGCGAGGGGCTGGGGTTCACCGGCACCAAGGTCGGCTGCAACGCCGGCGATTGCGGCGCCTGCACGGTGCTGCTGGAAGGGAAGCAGGTCTGCGCCTGCCTGATCCCGGTCGGCCGCGTCGCCGGCGCTTCGGTGGAGACCGTCGAGGGGCTCGCGGAGCAAGGCCGGCTCTCCGCCCTGCAGCAGGCGTTCCAGGCCTATGGCGCGGCGCAATGCGGCATCTGCACGCCTGGCATGCTGATGGCGGCGGCGGATCTCTTGCGCCGCGAGCGCACGCCCAGCGAGGCGCAGGTGCTGGATGCGCTGGGCGGCGTGCTCTGCCGCTGCACCGGCTATCGCAAGATCGTCGACGCCGTGCTGGCGGTCGGCCGCGGCACCGCGCCGATGGCGACCGTCGGCGCCCGCGCGGTGGGCGCGCGGCTCGCCAAGGTGGACGGCATCGGCAAGCTCACCGGCGAGGAGCGCTATGGTGCCGACACCTGGCCGGCAGACGCGCTGGTCGTGCGCGCGCTGCGCTCGCCGCATCATCACGCGCGCTTCGCGCTCGGCGATCTCGCGGCGCTGCGAGCGAAATATCCCGGCCTTGTCCGCGTGCTGACCTCGGCCGATATCCCCGGCCAGAACGTCTTCGGCATCTATCCCACCGGCAAGGACCAGCCGGTCTTCGCCGAGGGCTACGTGCGCTATTGCGGCGAGGCGATCTGTGCCCTCGTCGGCGACGCCGCCACCATCGCGGCGATCCGCGACGAGGAGGTGCCGATCCGCTGGGAGGTGCTGCCGCCGCTCAAAGGCGTCGAGGCGGCGCTGGCGTCCGGCGCCCCGACGCTGCATCAGGCGAAGCCCGGCAATGTGCTGGTGGAAGGCCGGATGATGTCGGGCGATGTCGACGCCGCTCTGGCAGGCGCCGACGTCGTCGTCGAGGAGAGCTTCGAGACCGCCTTCGTCGAGCACGCCTACATCGAGCCCGAGGCCGGTTTCGCCCGCCGCGTCGGCGAGCGCATCGAGATCTTCGCCACCACCCAGACGCCCTACATGGACCGCGACGAGATCGCGCTCATCATGGGGCTCAGGCCCGAGCAGGTGCGGATCATCCCGAGCGCGGTCGGCGGCGGCTTCGGCGGCAAGCTCGATCTCTCGCTGCAGCCGATGCTGGCGGTGGCCGCCTGGCTCCTCGACCGGCCCGTCCGCTGCGTCTACACGCGGCCCGAATCCATGGCCTCCACCACCAAGCGGCATCCGGCGAAGATCACCGCGGCGGTGGGCGCGAGCCGCGACGGCCGGCTGCTCGGCGTGCGCTTCCACGGCGATTTCAACACCGGCGCCTATGCCTCCTGGGGACCGACGGTCGCCAACCGCGTGCCGGTGCACGCGATGGGACCTTATAAAGTGCCGGCGGTGCGCTGCACCTCGCGCGCGGTCTACACCACCGACACGCCGGCGGGCGCCTTCCGCGGCTTCGGCGTGCCACAGGCGGCGATCGCCACCGAGACGCTGATCGACATCGTCGCCGAGCGCCTCGGCATGGATCCGCTGGAGCTCCGCATCGCCAACGCGCTGGAGAAGGGCTCGGTGCTGAACTCGGGCCAGAAACTCGCGGCGAGCGTCGGCATGCGCCAGTGCCTGGAGGCGCTCAGGCCGACCTGGCAGCGCCAGCGCCGCGAGGTCGAGGCTTTCAACCGCACCTCGCGGCACTTGCGCCGCGGCGTCGGCGTCGGCTGCGGCTGGTACGGCATCGGCAACACCTCGCTCTCCAATCCCTCCACCATGCGGATCGCCCTCGGCCGCGACGGCGTGGTGACGCTCTACAGCGGCGCCCTCGACATCGGCCAGGGCTCCAACACCATCATGACCCAGATCGCCGCCGAGGCGCTGGGCGTGCCGGTCGGCGCGATCCGTCTGGTGACCGGCGACACCGACCTCACCCCCGATGCCGGCAAGACCTCGGCCTCGCGGCAGACATTTGTTTCAGGCGCCGCGGCGCGGCTCGCCGCGGATGCGCTGCGCCGGCAGATCCTGCGGCTTGCCAATGTGGAGGAGAGCGCGCGGCTCGTGCTCGGCGACCACCGCGTCATCGTCTGCGGCGGCGGCACCGAGCATCCGATCGATCTCGCGCGGCTCCCCGCCCTCAATGAGCGCGGCGACGTGCTGATGGGCGAGGGGCATTTCGATCCGCCGACCTCGCCCCTCGACGAGAACGGCCAGGGCGTGCCCTACGCCACTTACAGCTTCTCGGCGCAGACCGCGCTGGTGGAGGTGGATCTCGAGCTCGGCACGGCGCGCGTCCTCCACATCGGCGCCGCCGCCGATGTCGGCCGCGCCATCAACCCGACCCAGGTCGAGGGCCAGCTTCATGGCGGCGTGGCGCAAGGCCTCGGCCTCGCGCTGATGGAGGAGTTCATCCCCGGCCGCACCCACAATCTCCACGACTATCTCATTCCCACCATCGGCGACGTGCCGCCGATCGAGACGCATCTGATCGAGGATCCCGAGCCGCTCGGCCCCTTCGGCGCCAAGGGCATCGGCGAGCCGGCGCTGGTGCCGACGGCGCCCGCCATCCTGAACGCGATCTGGCACGCGACCGGCGTGCGGTTGACGCGGGTGCCGGCGACGCCGGATCGCCTCCGCGCCGCGCTCCGTGCCCAGCAGCAGAAGAAAGCGGCGGAGTGAGCATGACCGAGACCACCCGAGCCTCCACCGACACGCCCTCCGAGCAGGCGCTCGCCGAGGCAAAAGCGGCCGGCGACGGCGTCCTGGTCTGCGATGCCTGCCCGGTGCTCTGCCGCATCCGGCCCGGCAAGACCGGCGCCTGCGACCGCTACGCCAATCTCGACGGCCGCATCGCCCGCGTCGATCCCTTCCTGGTGACCCAGCGCACCCTCGACGCGCACGGCAATCTGGTGCCCTTCCTCGAGGGCGAATGGGACGGACGCCTGGTGCCGGGTGCCGACACCTTCGTCACGGGGATCGGCGCCGGCACCACCTATCCCGACTACAAGCCCGCGCCCTTCATCGTCTCGGCGGCGGTCGAGGGCGTCGACATGGTGACCGTCGTCACCGAGGGCATCTTCAGCTACTGCGGCATCAAGGCGAAGATCGACACCGACCGCTACATCGGCCCGGAGCAGGCGGCAGTCCGGGTCAAGGGCGAGCAGGTCGGCCACGTGACCACGGCGGAATACGGCTCGCAGATGCTGGCCTTGGGCGGCGTCCGCCACCTCACCGGCGGCAGCAAGCGCGAGGGCACCGTCACCTGCGAGACCATGCTGACGCTCTGCAACAAGGGCGCGGTGGAGATGACGGTGGATGGCGGCGCCACCCTCACGCTGCAGGCGGGGAAGCCGCCGGTCATCGACGGCGCCGAGGAGCATCGCATGCGCGTCGGCTGCGGCTCCGCCACCATCGGCATCTTCGCGAAGCAGTGGCAGGGCCACGTCGACGAGGTGATCGTGGTCGACGACCACATCACCGGCGTCTTGACCGAGCATCAGGCCGGAAGATTCCTCGACATGCGGCCCGCCGGCATCCGCGTGCGCGGTCGGCGCTCGACGCCCGGCCGCTATTTCCAGGTCGCCAACCCCGGCACCGGCTGGGGCGGCACCGACATCAGGGATCCGCTCACCATCATCGAGAAGGTGACGCCGGGCACCGCCTGGCCGGGCCTCCGCCTGCTGATGGTCTCCACCACCGGCGAGCATTACGGCTATTTCGTCCTCGACGACAATCTCGTTCCGCGGCCGGCGGAGATGCCGGAGCCGATCGCCAAGGTGGTGGCGCGGATCGGCGAGAACTGCGAGCCCGCGCTCTGCTCGGTGCTGTTCATGGGCGGCGCCGGCGGCAGCCTCCGCGCCGGCGTCACCGAGAATCCGATCCATCTGACGCGCTCGGTGCGCGACGCGCTCACCCGCGTCACCTCGGGCGGCGCCCCGGTCTATGTCTGGCCGGGCGGCGGCATCACCATCATGGTGGATGTCGCGACCATGCCCGACAATTCCTTCGGCTACGTGCCGACGCCGGCGATCGTGGCGCCGATCGAATTCACCATGCGCCGCGACAGCTACGCGGCGATGGGCGGGCATATGGGTCATGTCCGCGCCGTCGAGGCGCTCCGCGATGTGGCGCGCGTGAAGTCGATCCCCTGGGGCGATCCGCAATCCTGGCCGCTCAAGCCGCCGGCGAGGCAGGCCGGATGATCTCCGCGCGGCTCCTGCCCGACGGCAAGCGGCTCCATCTCCAGCAGGGGCCGATCGATCTGGTGATCGAGGCCTGGGGCGAGATGGCCGAAGTGCGTGTTGCCTACCGGCAGGCGGCCGCCGCGTTCGAGACGGTGCTCAGCGATCTGGTGGCGGAGCTGCCCCTGCTGCGGACGGCGCTGACGGATGGAAGGCCGGCGGCGCGCGGACCGGTGGCGCGGCGCATGATCGAGGCATGCTGGCCCTATCGGAAAGATTTCATCACGCCGATGGCGGCGGTGGCCGGGTCGGTCGCCGATCACATTCTGGCGGCGATGCTGAGCGGGCGGACCCTCGCCAAGGCCTATGTGAACGACGGCGGCGACATCGCCATCCATCTCGCCGAGGGCGAGCGGCTGGCCTGCGGCATGGTCGCGAATCTCCATGCGCCCGCCATCGCCGGCACCATCGATCTCATCTCGGCGATGCCGGTGCGCGGCATCGCCACCTCGGGCGCGCCCACCAAGGGCTCCGGCGGGCGGAGTTTCTCCTTCGGCATCGCCGACGCGGTCACCGTGCTGGCGCGGAGCGGCGCCGCGGCGGACGCGGCGGCGACGATCATCGCCAACGCGGTGGATCTGCCGGGCGACGCGCGCGTGCGCCGTGTTCCCGCGAGCGAGCTCGATCCCGACAGCGATCTCGGATCTCGCCTCGTAACGGTGGCGGTGCCGGCGCTCGAGGCGGACGATATCAAGCGGGCTCTGTGGGCAGGGCTCGCCGTCGCGGAGGAGCTGCGCGGCCGCGACCTGATCCACGGCGCCGTGCTGGCGCTGCAGGGGCGGTTTGCGCTCGCCGGCGCCGTGGCGCAGGATCTGCTGGCGGCGTGAGAGGAAAACGAGGAGGGCCGGAATGAGCGCGAAGATCCGCAAGCTGATCGTCACCGTCGAGGAGACCCTGAGCGAGGCCGGCCAGAAGATCCAGCCACCGACGCGCAAGGCGGCGGCGATCGCGGTGATCGAGAACCCCTTCGCCGGCAAGCATGTGGCGGATCTGGAGCCATTGATGGCGGTGGGCGAGGAGCTGGGCGATCTCCTGGGGAAGCGCGCGGTGGCGGCGCTCGGCATCGCGCCGGGCAAGGCGGAGAGCTACGGCAAGGCGGCGATCGTCGGCGAGGCAGGCGAGCTCGAGCATGCCGCCGCGATCCTGCACCCGCGCCTCGGCAAGCCGCTGCGCGCAGCGGTGCAGAAGGGCGCGGCGCTGGTGCCCTCGGCGAAGAAGCGCGCCGGCATGGGCGCCCCCATCGACGTGCCGCTCGGCCACAAGGATGCGGCCTTCGTGCGCTCGCACTTCGATGCGATGGAGGTGCGCGTCGTCGATGCGCCTGCCGCCAACGAGATCGTGGTGGCGGTCGTGGTGACCGACAGCGGCCGCCCGCTGCCGCGCATCGGCGGCCTCACCAAGGACGAGATCGAAGGCAAGGACGGCTTGCGCTAGCATCGCAGTGATGGGGGAGAGGGAGGCGCGAATGAGCGGAATGAAGCGGCGGCAATTTCTGGGCGGCGCGGTGGCGGGCGCGGCGATGCTGGCGGCGCCGGCGATCTCCCGCGCGCAGGCTGCCGCGATCCGGATCGGCGAGATCAACAGCTACACGGTGATCCCGGCCTTCCTCACGCCCTACAAGAACGGCTGGCAGATGGCGGAGGCCGAGATCAACGGCGCCGGCGGCGTGCTCGGCCGCAAGATCGAGACGCTCTTCCGCGACGACGGCGGCAAGCCGGAGAACGCGGTGCGGCTTGCGGGCGAGCTGCTCGACGCCGAGAAGGTGGACGTGCTCGCCGGCGGCTTCCTCTCGAACGTCGGCCTCGCGATCTCCGACTTCGCCAGGGAGCATCAGAAGCTCTATATGGCGGGCGAGCCGCTCACCGACGCGCTCGTGTGGTCGAAGGGCAATCTCTACACCTTCCGCCTGCGTCCCTCGACCTACATGCAGAGCGCCATGCTGGTGGAAGAGGCGGCGAAGCTGCCGGCGAAGCGCTGGGCGATCGTGACGCCGAACTACGAGTACGGCCAGTCGGCGGCGCAGTCCTTCAAGGCGCTCCTCCAGAAGGCGCGGCCGGACGTCGAGTTCGTCGCCGAGCAGTATCCGGCGCTCGGCAAGATCGATGCCGGCGCCACCGTCGACGCGGTCGCCGCCGCCAATCCCGAGGCGATCTTCAACGTCACCTTCGGCCCCGACCTCACCAGCTTCGTGCGCCAGGGCAATACCCGCGGCCTCTTCGAGAAGCGCTCGGTGGTGAGCCTCTTGACCGGCGAGCCCGAATATCTCGATGCGCTCAAGGACGAGGCGCCCACCGGCTGGATCGTCACCGGCTATCCCTGGGCCGACATCAAGACGCCGGAGCACGTGCAGTTCCGCGACGCCTATCAGAAGCGGTTCAACGACTACCCGCGCCTCGGCTCGGTGGTGGGCTACACCGCCGCCTGGGTGATCGCCGAGGCGATCCGCCGCGCCGGCAAGCTCGAGACCTCGGCCATGGTTTCGGCGCTCCGCGGCATGCGCTTCGGCAGCCCGATCGGCAACGCGGAGTTCCGCGCCATCGACCACCAGTCGACGATGGGCGCCTATGTGGGCAAGACCGCGCTCAAGGACGGCCACGGCGTCATGGTGGACTGGCACTACGCCGACGGCGCCAAGTACCTGCCGTCGGACGCCGAGGTGCGCAAGCTCCGGCCGGAGCCGGGTTGAGGCAGCCGTTCGAGTCTATGGCTCACCCTGGGGGGTGGGGCAAGGGCTCGGTGGCTAGGGACTGCGAATGGACTTCCTCCTCGTCCAGGTCCTGAACGGTCTGGCCAGCGCGTCGTCGCTGTTCCTGGTGGCGGCGGGACTCTCGATCATCTTCGGCGTCAGCCGCATCGTGAACTTCGCGCACGGCTCGCTCTACATGCTGGGCGGCTATCTCGGCTGGACGCTGGTGACGCATCTCCCCTCGGGCTATCTCGGATTCTGGGGCGGCGTCATCGGCGGCGCGCTCGCGGTGGGTCTTGTCGGCGTGATCATCGAGGTGCTGCTGCTCAGGCGGATCTACCGCTCGCCGGAGCTCTTCCAGCTGCTCGCCACCTTCGGCGTGGTGCTGGTGGTGCAGGATCTCGCCTTGATGCTCTGGGGGCCGGCGGATCTCCTGGGACCGCGGGCGCCGGGGCTGCGCGGCGCGGTCATCATCTTCGGACAGCGCTTCCCGCAATACGAGCTGCTGCTGATCTTCATCGGCCCGGCGGTGCTCCTGCTGCTGTGGCTCCTCTTCCGCCGCACCCGCTGGGGCGTGCTGGTGCGCGCCGCCACCGAGGATCGCGAGATGGTGGCGGCGCTTGGCGTCGACCAGAGGCGGCTCTTCACCTCGGTCTTCTTCCTCGGCGCCGTGCTGGCGGGGCTCGGCGGCGCGCTGCAGCTGCCGCGCGCCTCGATCAACTTGCACATGGATCTCTCCGCGATCGCCGATGCCTTCGTGGTGGTGGTGGTGGGCGGCATGGGGAGCGTGCCCGGCGCCTATCTCGCCGCCCTCATCATCGCCGAGCTGCAGGCGCTGCTGCTGATCGTGCCGCCCTTTCACGTGCTGGGGATCGACGTGGAGCTGGCGCGGATGACCCTGGTGCCGGGTTTTCTGGTGATGGCGGCGGTGCTGGTGCTGCGCCCCTACGGGCTCCTCGGCCGTCCGCCCGGCCGCGGCCGCGCGCGCTCGGCGGGGAAGGAGCCGCTGCTTGCAGCGGCGCCGCCGGCGCTGCGGCCGCTCGCCTGGATGGCGCTTGCCGCAGCGCTGATCGTGCCGCTCCTCGCCGGCAACTACGCGCTCTCGATCCTGACCGAGCTCGCGATCTTCGTGCTGTTCGCCGCCTCGCTCCATTTCATCATGGGGCCGGGCGGCATGGCGTCCTTCGGCCATGCCGCCTATTTCGGCCTGGGATCTTACGGAGTGGCGCTGGCGGTCAAGTTCTGGGCGCTGCCGATGGCGGGCGCGCTGCCGCTGGCGCCGCTGCTGGCGGCAGCGGGCGGCGTCCTCTTCGGCTGGTTCGTGGTGCGGCTCTCCGGCGTCTATCTCGCCATGCTGACCCTCGCCTTCGCCGAGATCGTCTGGTCGGTGGCGTTCCAGTCGGTGTCCTTGACCGGCGGCGACAACGGCATCCTCGGCGTCTGGCCCGCGGTGTGGGCGCGGAGCCCGCTCGTCTATTACTACCTGACCCTCGCGCTCTGCCTCGGCGGCACGCTGCTGCTGCGGCGGGTGATCTACGCGCCGCTCGGCTACGCGCTCCGCGCCGGCCGCGACGCGCCGGAGCGGGCGGAGGCGATCGGCATCAACGTGGCGGCGCTGCAATGGGCGGGCTTCGTGCTGGCTGCGGCGGGCGCCGGATTGGCCGGCGGGCTCTTCGCCTTCTTCAAGGGCTCGGTCTTTCCCACCTACCTCGACATCCCGCGCTCGGTCGATGCGCTGCTCATGGTGCTGCTGGGCGGCGTGCAGACGGTCTCCGGCCCGATCGTCGGCGCCCTCGTCTATGCCGGGCTCGAGGAGCAGCTGATCCGCGTCACCGACTACTGGCGGATCGTGCTGGGCTTCGCGATCATCCTGCTGGTGCTGGCATTCCCCGAGGGCATCGCGGGCTTCGTGCAGCGGCGCTGGGCGCGCGCCTCGTCATGAGCCTCGCCGTCGAGACCCGCGCCGAAGCCGCATCCGCCGCCGCGGTGCTGGAGGTCGAGGCGCTCAGAAAATCCTTCGGCCGCGTGCAGGCGGTGGCCGGCGTCTCCTTCGCGGTGGCGGCGGGCGAGCTCCTCGCGCTCATCGGCCCGAACGGCGCCGGCAAGTCCACCTGCTTCAACATGCTGGGGGGCCAGCTCCGGCCGGACGGCGGCCGGGTGGCGCTCGCCGGCGAGGACATCACCGGATGGAAGCCGCGGCAGATCTGGCGCCGCGGCGTCGGCCGCACCTTCCAGGTCACCGCCGCCTTCGCCTCGATGACGGTGGCGGAGAACGTGCAGATGGCGCTGATCTCCGCGGCGCGCCAGCTCGGCAAGCTCTGGACGCGCGCCAGCAGCCTCCATCGCGACGAGGCGCTGGCGCTGCTGGAGCGTGTCGGCATGGCGGACCAGGCGGAGCGCGCCTGCGGCGTCCTCGCCTATGGCGACCTGAAGCGGGTGGAGCTGGCGATCGCGCTTGTGAACGCACCGCGCCTCCTGCTGATGGACGAGCCCACCGCCGGCATGGCGCCCCGGGAGCGGGTCGCGCTCATGGAGCTGACGGCGCGGCTCGCCCGCGAGCGCGGCATCGCCGTGCTCTTCACCGAGCACGACATGGACGTGGTCTTCACCCACGCGGACCGCATCATCGTGCTCGATCGCGGCCGTCTCGTCGCCGAGGGCGCGCCGGCGGCGGTGCGCGCCAATCCGCGGGTGCGCGAGATCTATCTGGGGTCCGGATCGTCCTCGGGAGGCCACTGATGGCGGGCACGCCCATGCTCGAGACGGAGGCGCTCCACGCCTATTACGGCCGCGCGCATATCCTGATGGGCGTCTCGATCGCGGTGCCGCCGCATCAGGTGGTGGCGCTCATCGGCCGCAACGGCGCCGGCAAATCCACCACGATGAAATCGATCATGGGGCTGATCCCGGAGATGACCGGCGCCATCCGGTTCGAGGGCCGCGACATCGCCGGCAGCCCCACCCACGAGATCGCCCGCGCCGGCCTCGGCTACGTGCCCGAGGATCGCCGCATCTTCGCCGAGCTCACCGTGATGGAGAACCTCGAGGTCGGCCGCCGGCCGCCGCGTGACGGCGCGCCGGAATGGACGCTGGAGCGGCTCTTCGAGATCTTCCCCAACCTCGCGGAGATGCGGCACCGGCGCGGCGACCGCATGTCCGGCGGCGAGCAGCAGATGCTGACCATCGCCCGCACCCTCATGGGCAATCCCGCCTGCATCCTCTTGGACGAGCCGAGCGAAGGGCTGGCGCCGGTCATCGTCGAGGAGATGTGCCGGGCGATCCTGCGGTTGAAACGCGAGGGCCTGAGCGTGCTGCTCTCGGAGCAGAACCTGCATTTTGCGACCCTGGTCTCGGACGGCGCCTACATCATCGAGAAGGGCGAGATCCGCTATGGCGGCAGCATGGCGGCTCTCGTCGCCGACGAGGCATTGACCGAGCAGTATCTGGCGGTTTGAGAATCCATCTTTCAGCGAGGAGGAGAGACGTCATGGCAGAAGCGGCAGCAGCGGGCGGACCCGCCGGGAAACTCGTCATCCGCAACATCGGATTGCTGCTGAGCGGCGATCTCGCGCGGCCGATCCTCGACGCCGACACGGTGGTCGCGGTCGACGGCCGCATCACCGCGGTCGGCAGCGCGAAGAGCGTCGACACTTCGGGCGCCAAGACCGTGATCGACGCCCGGGGATGCGCGCTGGCGCCCGGCCTCATCGACAGCCACGTGCATCCGGTGTTCGGCGACTGGACGCCGCGCCAGGGCCAGATCGGCTGGATCGATTCGTTTCTGAACGGCGGCGTCACCACCATGATCTCCGCCGGCGAGGTGCATCTCCCCGGCCGGCCGCGCGACGTCGTCGGCGTCAAGGCGCTGGCGATCACGGCGCAGCGGGCCTTCACCAATTTCCGGCCGGGCGGCGTCAAGGTGCATGCGGGGGCGCCGGTGCTGGAGACCGGCATGGTGGAGGAGGATTTCGCCGAGATGGCGAAGGCCGGCGTCAAGCTCCTGGGCGAGGTCGGCCTCGGCTCGGTGAAGGCCGGCGAGGAGGCCGGCCGCATGGTCGGCTGGGCGCGGAAATACGGCATCCAGTCGACGATCCATACCGGCGGCCCCTCGGTGCCGGGCTCCGGCTATATAGATAAGGACGTGATCCTGGCGGCGGACGCCGACGTGATCGGCCACATCAACGGCGGCCACACCGCCTTGTCGCTCGACCAGATCGAGACGCTCTGCGATCGCTCCCGGCGCGCGATCGAGATCGTGCACAACGGCAACGAGCTCGCGGCCCTCCACGCGCTCCGCACCGCGCGGCAGCTCAGGCAGCTCGACCGCGTCATTCTCGGCACGGATTCGCCGGCGGGCTCCGGCGTGCAGCCGCTCGGCATCCTGCGCATGGTGGCGCTCCTTTCCGCGCTCGGCGACACGCCGGCGGAAGAGGCCTTCTGCTTCGCCACCGGCAACACGGCAAAGATCCGCGGCCTCGACTGCGGCCTCGTCGAGCCGGGCCGCGCCGCCGATTTCGTGCTGATGGACCGCGCGCAGCACTCCAGCGGCCGGGATCTCCTCGATTCCGTCCGCAAGGGCGACCTGCCGGGGATCGGCATGGTGGTCATCGACGGCATCGCCCGCATCGGCCGCTCCCGTAACACGCCGCCCGCCGAGCGGGTGCCGGAGCCGGTCGGGCACTAAGGCGTGGCCAGGCGGGCGTCGGGTTGGAACGCCACATATTGTAGGTTGCAGCCGGCGGCCATACCTGCCATAGTAGCCTAGGGGAGGGTACCTTAACGCCTGCGAGGCATCATGAAGCATATTAGTACCACCGCGGTCCTCGGCCTGCTCGCGCAGCGGCCGGAGGAGAATGAGATCGTCGACCAGCTCGGTGCTCCGCACCGTGACGACCTTAAGCTCCGCGTCGTCACGGTGCGGGTCGCCAGCGCCTCCGACATTTCCA
>DATJOK010000146.1:0-22209 GCA_035507155.1 Allostellaceae bacterium | reverse complement strand
CGGGTGCGCGGGCCAGTTACCCGTGCATTCGAGCGACTCCGAAGCCATGGACAGACTATCGTAGCTATACATCTACGCCGCGGAGACTATACGGGTGGTGAGTTCTCATGGCCGGCACCATCGAACTGGTACATCCAGTGGCTTGAGGCCGTTTGGGACGATTTGAAGAATCCCGTTCTCTACCTCGCAAGCGACGACCCGAACGCGTCAACCGAGTTCTCATCCTTCACTCCTATCATCGCTAAGGACTTGAACGAAAAAATTCCAGGCGCCGAAATGTACCTTGATTTCTATATTCTGACGCAGGCTGACCTACTAGCTATCTCGAACAGCACTTTCTCGATGGCCGCGGCCATGCTTAATGAGAATGCCCGAGAGTTCGTGAGACCTCATCCAATCGAGCGTCGCCTATTATCTTTTGACCCGTGGGACGCAGATACCATGCTCGCCGCACCTGTGGCAGCGGACCTTGCATGATCTGCAACAATAGACCAATCGTACGCTTGCAACACTTATCCCCCGCCTCCGCTTCCGCAGGGAGTTAATATTGCGGTAGTAATTCCAACTACTCGTCCATCTGCGCCGACCGTTATACCTGATGCAACCGGACCATTCCCACATGTTGCTATCGAAATGGCATAAGTCCCCGCCGCCACTCCCGACGCTCCGATGCCGGGGTTGGGATAGCTGCCGGTCAGTGCGCCGCCTGCCGGCCCGGTCGGGTTGAAGTTGGCGGGGCGGTTGCTGAGGTCGTTGTAATTGCCGGTGAAGGCGACGGTGGCGAGCGTCGTCGGCATCCAGAGCTGGGAGCCGCCGGAATAGACGAGGCCCTGGCCGTTGGCGGGTGCGGCGGGCGAGACGGCGACGCCCTGGAGCCTCGCCACCGTGGCGGCGCCGATGCTCGATCCCTGGATGTCGCCGCCGGGCGTCAGCAGAGGCCGTCCCGCGAGATCGCCGTAGGCGCCGCTGGTCGCCACCGTGGCGAGTCCCAGCCGCGACTTTGCCGTTGCCGCGCTGCCGTCGGTGCCGAGCACGCAGGTCAGATAGGCCACGAGATTGCTGATCGCCGTCTTGAACTGACCCTGCGAGATGGTGGCGCCGGTGAAGTTGCTGGCCGGCGGCAGCGGCGCCGGGCAGCTCGTCTGCGCCTCGGCGGGGCGCGAGCCCGCGGGAAGGAGCGCCACCACGGCCCCGGCCATCAAAGCGAGCGCGGCGAGTGCCGCGGCGATCCGTCTCCTGCTCATGATCCTCACCTCTTCTTCTCCGCTCTCAGTTATGGGCGATCCAATTGATGACGCCGCCGGCATCCGCCCCGTCGCTGCCGAAGACGTGCGCGGTGAAGCCTTGGCTGTCGATGTCGACGGCCGACGCGCTGCCGACCGCGCCGCTTGTCACCGAGACGACGCTCGCCGTCACCGCCGGCGGCTCGAGGAAATTGCCGTTGGCGAAATCGATGCGGCTGCCGCCCGCCGCCACCGCGACGCCATTGGCGCCGTCGGCGAGCGCCGGCTGATCGATGACAGGCGTGAATTGCTGCACGATCGGCAGGCCCTCGGTGAAGTCGATCGCCAGCTGATGCTGGATGAAGCCGGTGATGAGCTCGCCCTTGGTCCAGTTCTGCCAGGGCGAGAGCCCGCTCCACATCTGCATCGAGGGATCGGCGGCCCACATCGGGTTGCCGTCGCCGGTCCACATCGCCGGATCCTGGGCGCCGCTCTGGGAGTAGCGGATCTGCAGCTGCGGATCGATCTTGCCGGCGCTCCCCGGTCCCAGCACGGCGACCGTGGTCGCATAGGTGCGCACCAGCGCCGTCTTCGCCAGCGTGATTCCCGGCGCGCGATAGAGGCCGGCGCTCATCGGCCGCCAGACGAAGCCGTCGAAGACGGCGGTGCCGAGATCGGTGGAGGCGAGCGCGGCGCTGTCCGGCACCAGCACGCCCGAATAATGCAGCACGAAGCCGCCGCTCGCCGAGGACGGCAGGATGCCGGCGGCGAGCGCGACCGCAGGCTGGCGGAGCGGCCGCCGTGACGCGCGCCGCCGCAGCCGCCACCAAGCGGGACGCGGCCGGCGCGGCGGCGGCGCGGAAGACGGCAGCACCGGCGTCGGCACGAGGGCCGGCGCCAGGTGGCGCGTCGGCCGGCGCCCGGCGCGCCGCCGGAAGAGCGTCCAGCGCGGACGCGGCGGAGCGAGCGGCGGCGGCGAGATGACCGGCGGCGGCGCGGCCGGAACGAGCGCCGGCGCGAGGCGCCGCGGCGCCCGCTGCGGCCGCGGCGCGCGTCTGAAGATCCCGCCGGCCATGCCGCCTTACCTCAACCGATCTCTTCCCAGACGATGGTGGCGTCGGCGTTGGCCAGCGCGCCGGCGAGCACCTCGACGACGACGGCGTCGTTGGGCGAGAGCACGAGCTGATCCTCCGGCGCCGGCAGCCAGAGCCAGCCGCTCAGCACGTTGAAGGCGTCGGAGAGCCAGGTCGCCTTCGCCCCGGTGGTGGTGGCCTGGGTGGTGCTGTTCGCCTTCACCGTCGCGGCCGCGGCGCTGTCGCCGTCCTCCGCCTGCACCGCCGCCGGTGTCGTGCCGCCGCTGCCGTCGGTGACGGTGGCGGTGAGCTTGGAGACGCGCACGCGCACCTGCGAGCTCACCGCCGAGCCGTCCTGGCTGATGCGGCACTCGTGGATCCGGATCACCTTCGAGGCCGGCGCCTTGATCTCGAACAGGTCCTGCGGGACGGTGCTGACGTTCACCGCCGAGACGGCGGCGCTGTACTTGCGGCTCATGCTGATTTCTCCTGGGGTTGGGAACGGAATTACCGACGCAGCCGCGCGTCGCTCCAGACGAAGGAGCGCCTCGGCGGCAGACGGGTGGCGATGCGCCAGATGCCCGGCGGCAGCGGAAGCGGGCTGAGCGCGGGATGGCCGTAGTCGACCAGCGCCTCCCAGGCCAGCAGCGAGACGTAGACGATCTCCGCGTCCGAGAGCGCGCGGTTCCAGCCGGCCATGAACGGCACCGAGAAGGCCTGCGCGCCGTCGTCGTTGATGCCGATGGTGTTGTTGGTGCCGCCGAGAATGTTGCTGATCCCCGACCCGAAGCTGGTCTGGGTGGGCTTCGTCGCATCGATCCAGAGCGCGTGGCTGCTCCCCGTGCGCTTGCCCGCCAGCACGTGATAGTTGCCGTCGAGCTGGCTTGCGCAGGTGATCCCGACATCGCTCGAGGCGGTGAAGCAGTCGAAGCCGATGGTGCCGCTGCTGTTGGCGAAGCTCGCGTTCCAGTTCGCGAAGAAGCCCACCCCGCCGCCGACGCCGCTGTAGTCGCCCTGGCCGCCGAGCGACTGGCCGCCGCCGGCGGTGGCGGGACAGTTCATCATCATGAGGAGCGTGAGATCGCCGCCGCCGTCGCCGGTGGAGGTCGCCAGCGGCATGAGATTGCCGCTGCTGCGCCAGCTGGAATTGCCGGAGCCGTTGATGTGCGCGGCAAGCCCGTAGGGGCTCATCACCTTGGCGGAGGCGCTCCCCGCCGGCACCGCATAACCGCGCACCGCGTCCCAGAGCGGCCCCTTCCCGGGCTCGTTGCAGAAGAGCGCGAAGGCGAGGCCGCGCAGGAGATCGTCGCTGCGCAGGAGCGGCGGCAGAATGCGGTTGGGCTTGCGCGCCAGCAGCGGGATCGCCATCAGGACTGCACGTCGGCGAAGGCGATGCGGATCAGGTTGCCGGCAGACGGCAGCGCGGCGCCGGTCTGGTTGCGGGCGATCGGCTTGTAGCTGCCGGGCGGCAGCACCAGCGGCGGCAGGCCCGCGTTGGCGCGCGGCGCGATCGAGCTGCCGGCACGCACGGGAATGATCGCGTCGGCGACCCGCGCCGGCGCCACCGTCGCCGAGCCGTCCTCGAAATTGCTGCCGTCGATCGACTGCAGCAGCCAGAGCTCGATGAAGCCGTTCGCCGTCGGCGTATAGCTGGCGCCCGCCATGAATTCGACGAAGCCATAGAGGTGGCCGGTGGCGGCGACGACCGCGCCTGTCGCCGAGAGCGTGCCGGCGCTGGAATTGGCGAGGGAATTGAGCTCGCTCGAGAGCAGGGTGGTGGCGCCGCTGAGCGCGCCCCACTGAAAGGGTGCCGGCATCGCGTTCTCTCCTGGAAATGTCAGCCGTTGAGGTTCGCCCAGGCCGGTGCCTGCGGCAGCGCGGCGACGGGGAGATTGGTGTTGATCACCTGCAGCACCGCCACCGCCATCTGCGGCGAGCGCTGGCCGGCGACGTCGATGGCGCGGATGGCGAAGGTCCAGGTGCCGGGCGGCACGCTGGCATTCGCCATCTCGGTGCCCTTCATCACCTCGGTCAATGGGAACATCTGGTCCCAGGAGGTGACGCCCAAAGCGCCGTAGCGGATGTCGTAGCCGGCGATCGCGCCGTCGGCGACCGCGTCCCACTTGAACGCCACCACCTCGCCGCTGTTGGCGGCGGAGAAATTCTCCACGTTGGGCGGCGGCGGCGGCGCCGGCAGCGCGATCTCGTAGGCCTGGACGTCCGCCAGCGTCTGCAGCCCGCCGCCATAGATGTTGAAGGCCGGGAACTTGAGGAAGAGCTGGGTCCCGATCTGGCCGGCGCTGTAGCTGAGCTTGACCACCGAGCCGTCGATGCGGGCGAAGGGCGCGCCCGGCAGATGGTCGGCGATCGCGGTGCCGAAGGCGCCGCGGCGGAGATAGCGGAGATCGTACTGGCTCGCCCCGGTGAGATCGGCGGTCTGGTAGCTGAGGAGCTCGCCGTCGGCGTAGCAGAGCGTGTTTAAGGCGTCGGCATCGGCTTGCGTCCCAGAGAGCAGCGTGCCGCCGGAGATGGTGAGATCGACCGCCAGCGTGTCGGCGAGATCGGGATCGCTCCCCGCCGGCAGCGCGCGGGCGAGCACGCCCTGGCGGCTGCCGCCGATGCTGTGCGCCACCTGCTTGTAGGTGTCGCCGTCCGAGGAGGCCCAGACATCGGCGCCGCCCCAGCCGGCGCCGCCGGAGAGCGCGATCCAGATCTCTAGGCCGGTCTCGGCGAGCGCCACCGGCGCCGCGAAGAGGATCGGCGCGTTGGTGTCGCCCGGCGCCGCGTTGGTGTTGGCGGAGAATCCGGCGCCGGTCTGGAAGCGGTAGGCGGCGGCGGCGCCGGTGCCGGCGAGATACTCCTCGGCGGAGACCAGCAGATTGCCGTCGTCGTCCTCGGTGATCTCGGTGATGCGCACCCATTGCCGGTCGAGGCCGAGGGCGGCGTCGGTCAAGGTCACGATGTCCATGGGATCGAGCAGGATGTAGCGCTGCCCCAGGGTGAACTGATAGGTGTTGCGGATCGCCTGGCGCTGCAGCTGCAGCTGCGCCGAGAGCTGCGCCGCGGCGGGATCGGCGAAGAGATGCGCCTGGCTCGAGCCGCTGCTGCGGCGGCCGTAGAGATCGATCGCCGCCTGGTCGGTCGCCTCCACCACCTCGGTGTTGTACTGGTTGCCGCGATTGAGGAACTCGAGCTTGACGTCGTTGAGCGCGTCCGCCGGCCGCTTGCGCGTCACCAGCACGGGATCGCTGTTGCTGCCGCTGCTGCCGGTGGCGCCGGTATTCGGCAGGAAATCGTCGTCGCCGAGATCGTAGAGCGGCTGCGCCGGCGGCGCGTAGCTGTAGCCGTTGGCGCTCACCGCCGCGTCGCCGTAAGGCACCAGGGTCAGGAGACCGCTCGACCAGACGAAGGCGCTGTTGGTGTTGGTGGCGATGTCGTCGAGCATCGAGGAAGCCTGCGCCTGGTCGGTGTAGGCGGGCGAGATCCAGAGGCCGGTCGCCAGCACATAGGACCGATAGGTCGCGAGCGAGCCGAGCCGCGCCGCCGGAAAGCCGGCGCCGTAGTCCGGATTGCTGAGGAGATCCGCGATCACTTGCGAGGGGTCGGCGTCGGTGCCGTTGGGCGCGCTGGCGTAGAAGCGGCCCAGCACCTCGAAGTTGTGGTTCGGCAGGTTGGGGCTGTCGTTGAGCTGATAGGGGTCCGCCGCCACATAGGCGAGGCCGCTGTAGCCCACCGCCTGGCCTGGAAAGCGCGACGCCAGCACGCCCCAGGGCGCCTGGCCATAGCCGCCGCCGAACACCGAGAAGCCCAGCGCTGCCGGCGAGGTCACCTGCTTGTTGGCGTAGACCGTCGAGACGCCGGCGATCGGTCCTTCTGAGAGGCCGATCGCGAGGCCGGTCTGGTAGGTGTAGGTCGTGCTGCCGCCGCTGCCGCCCTTGCCGCCGCCGCCGGCGACGCCGCCCTTGCCCGAGGAGGGCGGCGCCGACTGATGCGGGATCGCCGCGAAATCGCCGTACCAGATCAGGTTGCCGGCGATGCGGGTCGCGCCGTAGACCAGCGGGATCGCCTTCCCCAGCGACGAGGTCTGGATCTGCAGGCCGGAGACCGCCGGCTGCTGCTGCGCCTGGGCGGTCTTGGCGCTGCTGCCGAAGAGGAACGCCATTCAGTCGACCTCGTCGTGGACGCGCGGCGGCTTGCGATGATGCTCATGCGCGGCATGCGCCGGATGCGCCGCCCAGTAGGAGAAGAATTTCCTGGACCGCGCCTTGCCGTGCTCCGGCCCGGTCTCGCCCACATGAGTGAGCCAGCGCGCCGCCTCGGCGTCCTCCAGCACGCAGCCCTTGCCGAGATAGGCGTGGATGATGGTCGGCCACTCGACGACGATGCCGCCATGGCTGAAGCAGCGGCCGAAGCGGAAGAGGACGATGTCGCCGGGATGCGGCGGCCCCGCGATCTCCCGCGTGTAGCGCGTGAGCCCCTCCAGGTAGCGCTCGGCATCGCGGTGGAGGTGCCAGTCCCAGGGATAGTGCGGGATGTCAGGAGGCTCGATGAGCGCGACCTTCGGCGCCGAGAACACCGCCGCCAGGAGCTGCAGGCAGTCGACACCGACGCCTTTCACCCGCCCCTCGTGGTGATAGGGCGTGCCGAGCCAGGCGCGCGCCTCCGCCACCACAGCGGCGCGCTGTTGGCGTTCGAGTTGGGTCATGGATTTTCCTGGATGAGCGGCGCGCGATCATCCGCCGCCGGCGGCCGGCGACGTCGATAGCAACGACGAAGATGAGGCTAGAAAAACAAAACCCCGCTCGGCGGGCGCCGACGCGGGGTGTTTGTGAGCCGGGCGAGACGCCCGGCGATCAGGTGCCGGGCTTGATGCCCCAATTGATCTTCATGTCCATCCTCCGTCCGGAAGGCGAAGATGATAGCAAAGATAGAACTCGCTCGGTTACTAATCGATGTACGACGTCATCGATGGGTGACCGTCCGAAGACTATATGGGCAGCCCAGGGGGAGACGCAATGCCCGCCACGGCCTTCTGGTTTCTCATTGGAATCGCTTGCCTTTTCGGGATAACCGCGCATCTCCAGTACCCCCGATTCGTGCGCCGGCGGTACTTTTTCTATGCCGTCGTCGCGGCGCTCTCGGCCGGCGGCTTCCACATCGATCTCCGCGATCTCTGGGGCGACCCCGAAAAGGAATGGCAGATCACCGTCTTCCTCGGCTCCAACCTCATCGTCCTCGGATGGATCTTCACCAACGAGATCGCGCTCAGCAATTCGAGGAAGCAGCACACCATCACGCTCATCACCAATTTCGTCACCAACAGCCAGCGGATTCACGACAAGCAGAAGATCCGCGAATTCCTGCCTCGCGGCACCCGCGTCAGCCGGACGATCCTCAACTACGACGACGAGAACGCCGCCCTGGCGCAGGCGATCGATCGCGAGCTCAACTTCTTCGAATTCATCGCCATCGGCATCATGAGCGGCGACCTCGAGGAGCGCATGGCGAAGCGCATGCTGTCGGGCGTCCTCATCGGCTTCATCGACCAGGTCCGCGACTACATCGACTACTGGCGCGGCTTCGACAGCGACACCTGGGCCGACGTGTGCGCGCTCTGCGAGCGGTGGCGGCAGGCGTAGCGCGATTCCCGGAAGGGAAAGCATCGTCCGCGGTGGCTGAACCGTCATGGAAGGTCGAATCGGCGGACGGTGAAGCCGCCACCCGGCTCTGGGCTCACCAGCATTTCCTCATTGAGAAGCGAGGGACGGCCTGCGACATCGGCAAGCGCTGCTTCGAACGAGGAGAGCTGCAGGTCGCGTCCAGCATCAGCCCCCTCGAGAAATACGACACCGGCATGAAGCTCGACTTTCGAGCGATAGCGTTGTCGGAACTCCACAACATTGTTGGTAACAAGCGTCCAATCACCGCTTTGGATCACCTTCAGGAGATCCCAATCCTTTGCGTTCAGCAATCCGAGATCGCGCACATGAGCGGCGTGATAGCCCCTGGATTGCGCGAGATCAGCAAGCTTCGGCGACAAGTTCTCATCGATCAAGAACCGCGGAGGTGGACCGACTGGCACCGCTAGCCGACGATGCGCCGCTCGGAGAGGGGCGCAAGACCGCGGAAGTCCGCTCGCGGCC
Organism: Allostellaceae bacterium; assembly: GCA_035507155.1. Taxonomy (GTDB): domain Bacteria; phylum Pseudomonadota; class Alphaproteobacteria; order ATCC43930; family CGMCC-115725; genus DASZHJ01. The sequence goes on along the minus strand of DATJOK010000146.1, from coordinate 13,770 downwards.
GCCCCCGCCGCGGCTTGGTCTCGGCGTACACTCGCGCAGCCTCAAGCATTTTCGGCGTGAGACTCGGGTAATCCTCTAGAAGTTCGGCCTCCGACACCCCCCGCTCGAGAGCCTGCGCTATGGGATGCACGAGGATTCGCGTGCCCCTGAAGGTCGGCGCTCCTGCCTGGATCTCGGGATCCTGCACCACTGTCTTCATCAGCCGCTCCAACCGACGCCGGTTCTCCTCAACCCGCTCGGCAATCGGCTTCAGCTGCATCACTACCTTCATCGGGCCTCTCTCGGCGGAGACCTTGTCGAGCCTGGAGAACGCAAGCCGCCGCTTCTTCCTGAGGAGCCTGACCACGCCCGAGACCAGGACCCGCTGCATCTCCTCCGGAACCTGCTGCTTCAGCTCCTTCGAAACCGCGAGAATGAACACACCCCAATCGGTGAGAAGACGCGTCCGGTTTCTTTGAATGATTCCCATCGGAATCCTGCGCTCATCGATCGCGCGATTGATAGCCGACACGGAAATATCGGCAATAAAACTGGCCTCACGGACCGTGTTGGTACGCTGGCCGTTGTCGGGGCGAATAATCATTCCTGGCTCTCCGGGAATGATTATGATCATAAAGGGCTATATGTCAATGCCGGAAATGCGGACATCCAGCCCGCCTCACACCGCCGTCTCCGGCACCGGCACGAACGGGAAACCCTTGAACCGCGCGACGTTGTTGAACTTGGGACAGCCGCCGGGCCCCAGGCTCTTGTCGCAGCCGGGGAGCAGGAGGAAGGCGTCGCCCACGTTCGGCGCGAACGGAAAGGGCTGCGTCGTCGTGATGTTGGTGAAGCTGGCGCCGTCGGTGCCCGACGCCTTGACCGTGCGCGCGAAGCCTTGGTTCGGGCCGCTGGTGAAGGTGATCGAGCCCTGGTCGAACCAGTCGTTGGGGGCACCGTGATAGCCGGTGGCGATGACGCCGGCGTCGGGCTGCCACGAGGTCACGCTGGCGCTCACCTGATAGGGCGCGCGGCTGACGCCGCAGGCGTCGTCGTAGAGCGCGTTGACGCAGCCGGACTGGAAGAGGTTGCGCGGCAGCTGCAGGTTCAGGAGCTCGAGGTGGCTGTTGATCGAGAAGGTCGCGAGCGAGCGGCCGAGATCCACCTCGGCGACGCGGCCGACGAAGAGGATCACGGTGCCCGCCGAGGCCTGCAGCGGCAGCGGCGTCCCGGGCGCGAGCGGCGGCAGGAAGGCGCGCTCCAGCTGCAGCTCCGCCCCGTCGAAGGCGCCGAGCCGGCAGGCTTCGAGGAAGGGGAGCCCGTTGACGGTGGCGCCGCCGGGAACGACGTCGAAGCTCAACGTGTCCACCTCGACGCCGAGCTTCCAATGCGCCTTCGCCTTGTTGTCCTTGCGGTCGAAGAACGGACCGCCACGCGCGCCGCTCGAGAAGGTGTTCCCGTTGGCGGCGACGTCGACATCGAAGCTGGTCCAGCGCAGCACCGCGCCCTCCACCAGGGTGAAGGTATAGAGATCGGCGACCACGAACTGATTGCCGGCGAGCAGAGTTCGGAGCGCGTCGGAGGCAGGCTTCATGGATGATTCTCTTTGCTCGCGCGCGCCGCCGCCCGCCAACCCGGCGCGCGCTCGCAGGTTGGAATGTTGGTCGTCGTTTCAGCTGGACTTGAGGCTGACGAACTTCACCGACTTCGCGAGCCAGAGCTGGCTCATGAATTTCTCGAAATCCATGCTGTCCGCCATGAACCGGCAGCGGAAGTAGTAGGTGAAGTCCGCTGTCACCGGGACGCCCACGCCCGGCGCGGTGCCGAGCGTCATCTCTCCGCTCGCGGAATCGACGCTGTAGCCGCCGGTCTGCCTGACGCCGGCGAGATAGACCGCGCTCACCTGGTTGGGCGCGATCACCGGCTCGACGAAGCCGCCATAGAGCCGCACCAGCTGGAACACCGTGGTGACGCCGTCGCCGACGCCGATCGGCTGGCCGGTCACCGCATTGTCGTCGGCATCGCCGTAGAGGAAGCTGTCGAAGAGGCCCTGGCGCTGGTCGAAGAAGCCCAGCAGCGACTGCAGCTCGCCATAGCCGGGCGCGCTCCGCAGGAAATCGTAGCTGAGCTCCCACTGGTGGCGCGGGAACGACCAGTCGGCGATCCGGACCTCCTTGCCGGAGATCGCCTCCTGCACCCGCGTCTTCCAGATCTCCGTGCGCTTCACGTTCCAGCCGAGACCGGCGAGCGCGGGGAAAATGGCGTTCGACATGAGCGCGACACCTGTCAATAGATACTTTACTTCCGTCAATTGACGTTTTACTATTATTTGTGATCAGAAGCTTTCGCCATCGAGGCCTGAGAGATCTTTGGGAGAGCGGATCAAGCCGTCGCGTGAATGCGAAGCTTGCGGATCGCATTCAGAGGCGTTTGTCCGCTCTCGACCAGGCTAGTCGCCCGGAGGACATGAATGTCCCGGGTTTTGATTTTCATCGCCTCCGTGGCATACCGATTCGGTATACGGTCCATGTGAACGGACCGTGGTGCGTCACGTTTGAGTGGGATGGCACTGATGCCATCCGTGTCGACCTGGAGCAGTACCACTGAGGAATATGACATGGCCGAGTATCCCGTCCGACGTAGCCCAAACCGCCCACCCACTCATCCCGGCGAGATCCTGCGGGAGGACGTGCTGCCCGCGATGGGCATTTCGGTCAGTGCAGCCGCGCGCGAGCTGCGCGTCAGCCGGCAGATGCTGCACAACATCCTGAATGGCACCGCCGGCGTCACGCCGGAGATGGCTGTCCGCCTTGGCAAGTTCTGCGGCAATGGACCGACCCTTTGGCTTCGGATGCAGCAGGCCCGCGATCTCTGGGAAGCCGAGCGACGCCTTGCCGGCGAGCTGCGACGCATCCCGACGCGCGCCGCGTAGAACGAGCGCACTCCTGCCGGCGCATTGAGATCAGTCAACCCGATCTCGCCGAATCCTCCGGCAGGTGGAAGCTTTGCGCGATCTAGCGCACCGCGCCCGCCGGCACGCTCGCGCCGTTGCGCACGGCGTCGCGGATCACCGACATCAGCGCGCCCTGGTTGCGCTTCAGGGTCGAGAGGACGCTGGCGCCGTCCATGGAAGAGACGTTGAAGGTGACGGCGACGTTGCCGCCGCCCGCGTCGCCGTCGGCGCCGCCGCCGGCGAAGAAGTCGCGCATCGAGCCGGCGATCCCCGCGGGGATCACGGACTCGCCCGCATGCACCTGCGCCACCATGTCCTGGGGCAGGTTCCAGGCGCCGCTGTCGAAGCTCGGCATCAGCGCGCCATAGGCCTCGACCGCGACGAAGGCGGCGCCGGCGGCGATCGGCGCCAGCACCCAGCCCACATAGGGGATCTGCGCCACGCTGTCATAGACCGCGGCCGCCGCGCTCGCCGCGTGCTTGGTGATGCTGGAAAGGGTCGAGGTGGTCTCGGTGGCGGCGCTCGCCGCCGCCGTCGATTGCGTGGAGGCGAGTTGGATCGCATTGCCGGTCATGGTGGCGTCGGCGTTGCGGTCTTCGTTGATGATATGCCGCGCCGTCACGTCCCGGTCTGACTCCGCCTTCTCCTGGTTCGTGAAGAGGTGAGTCAGCAGCCCGGCCTGCGCGGTCTGCTGATCCGATTGCACGCCCAGCAGGTTGTAGAGCACCTTGCTGGTGTAATAGCGAAGGTCGTTGCTGATCTCGCTTTCCACCACCTGGCGGCCCATGGCGATCAGCGACTGCGACAGGCTCTGGCGGCCGGAGAAGATGTTGCGGACGAAACCGGACTCCGCGCTGGTGATCTCGGCGATGCCCGCCCGCCAGGACGCCGCCTGCTGCTTGGCCGGATCGTTCTTCCCGCCCGACTGTCCTTGGCCGCCTGCCTCGCTCATCGCCTGATTGAACTTTGCCATCGCGTCGGTGGAGGCGGCCGCCAGCTGCTGCAGGGCGGCGATCGCGGTGGCGCACATCGCCTGGACGGCGGCGGCGGCGCGTTGCGTGCCCGCCTCGAGCTCGTCGGTGGAGGCGCTGAACGCGACATCGAGGCGCGCGTCGGACATGGATCACCTCTTCTCGAAAGTCTCAGCGCGGCCCGCCGCGCAGCGCGCCGCCTGGTCCCGCCATGGCGAGGAGCTCGCCGAGATCGCCGCGGGACGGTTTCGCCACCCGCTGACGCAGGAGCGCGGCGACCAGCAGATGCGGCGGCGGATGCTTCGCCCAGTAACGCTGATAGCGCCGGTAATCGGAGAGCGTCAGCTCGTCCACCTCGGCCGGCGTGAAGCCGCAGAGGGTGCCGAGCGCGCCATAGATCTCGTCCCAGACTTCCTCGGGATCTAGACGCTCTCCGCCCGCGCTTCCCCCGGCTGCACCAGCCCGCTCACCTGCGCCACCGTTGCGACGGCGTCGGCGAGCTCGCGCGGGCTCACCTCGATCTCGAGGAGCGCGTCGCGGCTCAGGGTCGGATGGTCGCGGGAGAGCGCCGCCGCCAGGATGTCGATCGCGGCATCGACGCCCTCGCCGCTGGTGACGCTGGCGGCGCGCGCGAAGGCCGGCAGCACCAGGCGGAGCTGGCGCAGGGTCAGCGGCCGGATCGCGTAGTCGGCGCCGGCGAGGCGGATGGATCTGATCTCGCTCATCCCTACTCCGCCACGCTGATCTTGCCGATGTTGCCGGCGGCGTCGGCGAAGGCCATGAAATCGAACTCGGGGATGGTGAAATCCTCCTGCTTGGTGGCGATGGTGAGCTTCTCGCCGACGCACTGGTTGAGCTGCAGGTTCACCTGCTTGCCGTTGAAGGTCTCGTAGAAATTGGCCTGGAAGGTGGGCGCGGTGCCGAGAAGCTGGTTGGCGATCGTCGCGGTAACGCCGCCGCTCGCCTGCGTGTAGGTGTAGGAGACCAGGATCGCGGCCGAGGCATCCGCCGCGGCGAAGGTGTAGACGCCGGCGGCGCTCACCGCGTACTGGCCCTGCGCCGGCGCGCTCGCGACCTTGGTCAGCGGCAGCCCCGTCGCCGCGTAGACGACGCCGAGATCGGCGGCGAAGCTCGCGGCATTGGCGACCGTCACCGTATAGGGCGTGGCCGCGGGCACGCTCTGCGCCTCGGTGAGCGAGGTCAGCGTCTGCCCCGCCGCCGTCGACTGGCCGAAGAACAGCGAGTTGAGGGTGAGGCCGTTGATCTGGGCGAACTTCGCCTTGCCGCTGATCTTGCCGGTGCCGCGCCCCACCGCCAGCGGGAACTGGTACTGGCCGAAGAGCTCCTTGAGGGTGAAGCTGAAATCGATGGAGACGTCCTGCAGCGCGCCGAAGCGGATCGGCGTCGCGTTGGCGACGTCGCTCCGGGTGCCGAACAGCACGCCGGAGCCGAAGCTGTATTGCGCCATGGTTGTCTCCTTGTTATCTCGGCGCGACCGCCCGCCTCCCCAACCCCGGTCGCGCCGATAAGGGTTGGGTTATCACGGCGCGACCGTCCGCCTCCCCAACCCCGATCGCGCCGATGAGGGTTGGTGAATGTCTAAGGGACGAGAATTTCGATCGGCACGATGGCGACCGCCTGGCCGCCGAGCACGCCCTCGTCGGTCTCGATGCGGCCGGCGATCCAGCAATGGGCGACGAGGCCGCCGAGGGTCTGCAGGTTGCTGACGGGATCGGGCGCCAGCGCCGCCTCGATCGCGTCCAGCAGCGGATTGATCACCGTCGCGGGCGAGGTCGCGTCGTCGGGCGCCTGGGCGTAGACGAAGAGGTCGGCGCTGAGCGTCCAGCGCGGCGGCAGGCCGGGATCGCGGCGGACGCTCTCGGTCTTCTGCACCTGGAAGAGCGCCGGCTGCTCCGCCGCCGCGACATCGCTCCAGTGCCGGAGCCGGCGGCTCGCGGTGACGAAGCCCGCGGCGGCCGAGAGCTTGGCGAAGAGCGTGCCGTAGATGAGCTCGCGGTTCATGGCGCCACCGCCTCGTCGAGCGCCGCCGCGACGGCATCCATCAGCTCCGGCTGCAGCTCGGCCAGTGCCGAGCGCAGGAAGGAGTGCGCGGGATAGTCCACCTTGCGGCTGTAGGCACGCACTGCGATCCGCTGCTCGCCGCCGCGCAGCGGCCGGCCGAAGGCTTCCCGGATCGTGCGCAGATGGGCGCTCACCGTCTCGACGCCGGCAAAGCCGTATTCCTGGAACGCGGCGTAGGGGAGATCGCTGCCGACCGTCATGGCGACGGTGCCGCCCTCCTCCGCCACATCCGCCGTGATGCTGGCGCGGAGGGCGCCGCTCCGGCTCTGCAGCACCGCGCCGGAAAGATTGCGCTGCGCCGCCGCCACCAGATCGAGCGAGACCCGGGTCAGCGCCCGCGCCAGACCCTGGCGCGCCGCATCGGGGAGCGCCGCCAGGCGATCGGCGAGCGCGTCGCCGCCCAGGATGCTGCCGGCGATCATGGCACCGCCACCCGGCGATAGACCGAGAGAATGGTCCTGATGTCGTCGCTCATGTCCTTCTGGCTGAAGGCGACGGTCTCGCCGGCGAGCGACTTCGAGACATGGCCGATGCGCTCGCGCTCGCGATAGCGGAGCGCCACCAGCTCGATGCAGGCCTGCTCCACCTCCGGCGGCGTCGCCGGGTAGCCGGCGGTGTAGGCGACGGCGACGTTGCGGATGCCGCGGTTGAAGGCGTGGCCGCGCAGCAGGAGCTGCGTCGCGGTGAAGCCGTAGCCCGGCGAGGTCGCGTCCGGCATCGGCGGGATCGCGACGCCGTCGATCGCGAGCGCGGCGACCGCCGTCACCGGCGTGTTGGCGAGCGCGAGCCGTCTTCCGCCGGTGCCGTCTCGGATCTCGCTGTAGCTCTGCTCCGCGAGGTCGCGGTCGAGCCAGGTCAGGATGAAGCCGCTCGCCGCGGTAATGAGCCGCTGCAGCAGGGCGTCGTCCGTCGTCGCCGCGAGCGGCGGCGCGAACCACGCCTTGACGTTGGCGAGGCTGGTGAGGTCGCCCTCGGCCATCGGTCCCTACTCCCGCGCCTTGCGCGGACGCGGCTGCGGACGCGTCTTCGGCTCCGCGACGCGGACGAAGCCGTGCGCCTCGAGCTCGACGCGGGCGGCCTCGGGCACCTCGACGATGCCATCAGCATTCACCTCGTAAGCGCGGCCGTCATGGGAGACCTGCCGGCATCCTGCCGGCGCCTTCATCTTCATCGCTGCCACCTGCTTGGCTTGAAAAGAAAAGGGCGCCGCAGGGCGCCCGGATCCGCAACTGTCGCCGAGCGCCGAGGCTCCGCTAGGTCTCGGCGCCCTCGCCCATCCCGCCATAGACGTCGAGCTCGAGGCTGATCCTAAGATCGGCCAGCGCTTTCAGAAGCTCCACGCCGAGGGTCGCGCCGACATTGCCATCGACGAACCATCCGATGAAGAAGCTCAGCTCTCCTCCGTCATCGACGAAGGTCCGCAGAGTCTCCCGATGCGGCTGAAGACGAATCAGGATAGTCGCGATATGGCCCGCCAGATCGGCGCCGGGGTCGCTCGGATCCAGTCGGATCGTGCAAAATGAGCTATCATAGACCCCCTCGAGAACATTCCCTTTCGGGGTCACTCTTGGGGCTCCCGCTCGCTTCAGAAGGAACGGGGTCATTCCAAGCCGGGCGCAGAGCGGCGCGAGATCCGCGCTTGGATGCCTGAGGCGAAGCGACAGTCTGACTTTTCCTCGCCCGTTTGCCATGAGGTTCTTGATCTCCTTTGCAGCCGGGATAGCAACAGGCGGCGCTAGAATGATGTCAAGAATACATTGCCGGAGATAGACATTCTTGGGTCCATTCTCCCGCCGCCAGAAGATATGAGGAGCGGGCGGCGTGGGGGACGCCGCCCGCTCCGGTGCGCGCAGCGCGTGGGCCCGCAGGCCGTCGCGCGGGCACCTGTCCTTGCTTTAGCTTTGTCGCATCTTCTGCGCCGAACCGGCTTCCACTTCGGCGGAAAATGCTTCAGCCGTTGGCGATGTTGCGGATGATGCCGAAGGCGGGCGGGAAGTAGTTCTGCAGCACGCCGTCGGCGTAGACGCCGTACTGGTACTGCCGCGTCACCATCGGCCATTCGAGCTGGTAGTAGTCCTGCCTGAGCTTCATCTGCAGGATGTTGGCGACGTTGGAGAGCGGGTACGGGATGGTCCGGCTGAAGAAGACGATGGTGCCGGGCGGCACGTTCGGGTGCAGCATGATCTGCACCAGCTGGCCGCCGCTCATGGTGTACTTGTTGAGATAGCTGCCGACGATCGCGCCGGCGGTCGCCGTCACCGCGCCGGTGCTGCCCTGCTGGTTGTCGAGGTTGAAGCGGAAGAGCGGCGCGCCGCCGCCGGCGATCACCTTGCGGGTGATGTTGAGAAGCTCCTGCGAGCTCACCAGCAGCAGGTCCGGCGACAGGCGGAAGTTGTCCCAGAAGGACTTGAGCGCCTGGTCGATCTCGACGATGCCGCCGGCGCCGTCGGCGGTGAGCGGCGTGCCGGTGCCGGGGGTGCCGGTCGGCATGGTGGCGATGTAGGCGTTGGAGCCGGCGAGCTGGATCTGGGTCAGGAGCCCGTCGAAGACCAGGGCGTTCTGGCTGTTGTCGGCGGCCGGCAGCGAGGCCGCGGTCTGCGTCCCGGTGGCGGGCGCCGTGATCAGCACCGAGTTGATGGTGGTGATGGCGCCGAGGAGCTCGGCGCCGGCGGCGCCCCAGAACCACGCATAGGCGGAGGCGCCGTTCACCACCGCGACGCTGGCGCGGAGCGCGTGGGTCGAGTTGCCGTCGTTGGCGGTGGTGACGGTGGCGTTCCCCGACTTCCGCGCGGAGCCGCCGCCATAATTATCGGTCGTCCCGTCGACGTTGCCGCGGGCGATCGCGGTGGGGACGCCGCCGGCGACCGAGGCGTTGAGATAGCCCTCGAAGCTCAAAGCCACGCAGATCACGCTCTGCGCGAGGTTGGGGCCGAGGGCGCCGCCGGTGGTCTGGTCGCTGACGGTGGGCGTCGGCGTGGTGCCGAGCGGCAGGCTCTGGTTGCCGCCGACGATCAGCTTCTCCTCGCCGATCATCACCGCGCGCAAGAGGCCCTCGGTCGCGCGCTCGCGCAGATTGTCGAAGCCCTGGGCGGCGTAATCCGCCTCGAAGGTCACGGCATCCTCGAGGCCGTAGCCCTTGTAGGCGGCGGTGAAGCTCTGCGCCGCGGTGGTGACGCCGCCGCCGCGCCGGCCCTCCGAGACGCCGAGCGACAGGTTGTTGATGTTGATGCCGGTGATCGCCCGCCAGTTCGTCGCCGTGCCGCCGCGGCCGGGGACCCGCGGCACCATGTTGCGGAGCGGCGTGATCACCGGATAGAGCGTCTTGGCGCTCGGCTCCAGGTCGATGAAGACGAGGCCGGTCGCCTGGGTGAAGGCCTTGCCGAGATAGTCGCGGCCGGCGAGCGGGCTCTGCTGCGCCTGGCGGATGAGCTCGAGGGTGTCGGAGGTCGGGACCATGGTGGCTCCTTGCGGGGTCATGAAAAACCCCGCGCGCGGCGGGGCGGACGAAGGCGGGCGGGAGAGGAAGCGGTCAGCGGTTGAGGCCGATCACCCTGGCGTTCTCGTAGGCGCGGCGGATGAGCGAGAGCGTGTCGGTGGGATCCTGGGACTTCGCCGCCGGATAGTCGGCGGACTTGTCGACGGTGCGCAGCACCGCCTTCCCGGGCTCCGGCTTGCGCTCGAGCTCGGCGACGCGGCGGGCGAGCGCGGCTTTGGCGCTCTCGAGCTCGGCGATCTTGCCGAAGGCGTCGGCGAGCATGCGGGGGCCGGCGACCGCGCGCTTCTCCGCGGCGGCGGCATCGTCGTCGCCCGCATCCTCGGCCTCGGCGCCGGGGCAATGGGCGCCGAGCGCCGCCGCCATGTCGTGGATACCCTGGACGCGGGCGAAATCGACGCGGGAATGCCGCGCGCCCACTTTGTGGAGCGCATCCGCGCCCTCGATCGATGCCGCCTTGAAGATCTCGATGACCGCCTCGGGATTGGCGGGGCGGTCGACCAGGCTGATCTCGGCGAGATCGAGACCGGTGATGACGGTGGGATCGCCGGCATCCCGCGCGGTCACCACGCCGCCGATCGAGAAGCCCTTGTAGACGCCCTCGCGCACCTTGAGCCAGGCGTCGTCGGCGACGATCTTGGCGCCGATCCAGAGCCCCTTGGCGTCGATCGCCGCCTCCTTGGCGATGCCGACGGCGGAGGGCTGATGCATCTCGCGGATGTTGGCGAAGCGGAGATAGTCGGGAAGCGCCGCGGCGAGCGCCTCCTTCCGCACCACCTCGCCCTGGCTGTCGAGCGCCTCGGTGGAGGCATAGCCATAGACCATGCGCTGCTGCTGATCGAGTTTCGCGATGGGGACGTAGAGCTTCATGGGGTTTCCCTCGGGTTGGAGATGGATGCGTCGGCGGATGCGCTGTGCTCGGCGGGCGCCGCGGCTTGCGCGCCCACGTCCCTGAGCGGCACCGCGCCGGTGCCGGTGTAGATCGCGTTGCCGAAGCCCACGGGATCGAGGCCGAGCTCGGCGCGCACCTCGTCCACCGACTTGATGCCGGCGCGCACATAGGTGTCGTCGATCGCCGCCTGCTGCTGCGGATCCTGGTCCTTGCCCAGGCCCCAGGCGAATTCGAGATCGGCGAAGCCCAGGTGCCGGTGGATCACCTCGTCGAGGAGGCCCTTGACCCAGCGCAGCAGCGGCGAGAGCCCCTCGGCGAGCGCTGCCTGCTGGGTCGTCTGCGCGGTGGCGCGGTTGCTGTCGCGCACGAAGGGCGTCGGTGCCACCGAGAAGGCGAAGCAGACGACGCGCGCCAGCCACTCGTCCCAGTCGTCCTTGAGCACGGGCTCGCGGGTGAAGGTGGGCGTCATGCCGCCCGGCACGAACTTGGCGTGGCGCCGGGCCGCGGTGTTCCCCTCGAGGAGCGCGTCCCAGTAGTCCTGGAACTGGCGGATCTGGTCCGGGCTCCAGCTCTCGGGAACGCCGATCATCGCCTCCGGCACGTTGCCCTCGGTGTAGTACTGGAGCTGCGCCACCTGGCGGCGGAGCGCGATGTTGACGGTCATCACCACCTGCTCCACCGGCGAGAAGCCGTAGATCTTGTGCGGGCGGGGATTGCGCGGGCGGTAGATCAGCTCGTCGGTGGTGTAGTCGATGGCCGGCATCCCCTTCAGGATCTGCTGATAGGCGGGCTGCGGCGGCAGCGGCGTGCGGCCGCGCTCGTCGATGACGCGCTTGATGGTGGCGCCGTCCACCACTTCCAATGCGTAGACGGCGCCGCCGCCATCCCGCCGCACGTAGAGGGTGGGGGCGTCGATCACCAGCAGGTCCTCCAGCAGGAGGCGGAGCCAGGTGGCGAAATCGTGCTCGCGGTCGGGACGGCGGAGGAGATCCTCGACCGCGTCGATGCGCGCGTCGCCGGCGCCGGCGCTGTCGGCGCGGCCGATGCGCTTGCGGACCGACCAGTCGAGCCTGGCGATCTGGTCCTTCCGCGTCTCCAGCACCAGGCGGAGGAGATCGTAGCGCTCGGCGAGCGCGCGGAGCTCCGCGAAGCTGATGGGCTCGTCGGGGCGCGGCCCGATCCGGAGGTTGACGCCGACCGGGAAGTCGAAGCTGCGCCCAGCGATCGCCGGCGGCGCCATCGGCGGCAGCGGCTGCAGCGGCCCGAACCAGTCCGGCGGATCGCCGCCGGCGATCCAGCGCAGCCCCGCCGCCACCCGCGCGATGAGGCCCGGTGCCAGCGGCTTCGCCGATGCGTCGGTCATGCGGGGGTTCCTGCGGTCTGAGATCTGTCGTCTGGCACCCTCACCCTCCCGGCGCACACGCGCCGGGTCCCTCCCTCTCCCCTGGCATGGGAGAGGGGCTGGTCGAGCCCCTCGCCCGCGAAGCGGGAAGGGGAGGAGCCCGGTGCGGAGCACCGGGAGGGTGAGGGTCTAGGGTTTCGAGTCTGCTTTCGCCTTGGTCAGCTCGGCGTAGTAGTCGAGGAGGCCGGTGTCGGCGGGGGCGATCATCAGCTCGGTCAAGGCCCAGACGAGGGCGTCGACGCGGTCGGGCGAGTAGCCGGCGCGGCTGCGGTCGAAGTCGCTGGCAAAGGCGCACATCTGGTCCTCGAGGGCGGGAAAGGCGCCGCGGTGCTTGACGCGGCCCTGCTCGTAGAGCGCCGCCACCGGCTCGGCGCGCACCGCCTTGCCGCGGCTCGCGCGCACGCTCTTGTAGCTCACCGCGCGGTCGACGGCGCGGAGCGTCGCCTCCACGAGATCGCCGCCGTTGTTGCTCTCGCCCACCACGCGGTCGGCCTGGTGCCGGCGATAGAGCGCCACCGCGCGGCCCGCCCAGGCGTCCGGCCGAAGCTGCTCGGAGCCGTCCTCCAGCACGTATCCGAGCCCGTCCTCGCCGATCCCCGCCACGATGATGCCGGTCTCGTCGGAATCGCGGCCGGTGCTGACGGCGGGATCGATCGCCACCACCACCCGGCGGAGCAGCGGCGCCTGGCGCACGCGGCTCTCCTCGATCCGCTCGCGGGTCCAGAGCGCGTTCGGCGTGTCGTCGAGGAGCTCCGCCTCCAGCTCCTGGCGGCCCAATCGCGTCCCCTCGTAGCGCTTGACGATCTCGGCGAGGAAGGCGGGCGCCAGGTGCGCCGCGTTCTCCCAGGTGCTGCCGCGGGTCACCAGCGTCGCGGGATCGCCGACCAGGCGGCGGATGAGCGCCGTCGGCTTCGGCGTCGTCGTCACCATGACGCGGGGATCGCTGCCGAGGCGCAAGCCCAGCATCAGCATGTCCCAGGCCTCGGGATAGCGCCACGCGGCGAGCTCGTCGCACCAGGCGGCGTCGTGCTGCGGCCCGCGCAGGCGATCGGGCTCCTCGGCGGAGAAGCCCAGCGCCACCACGTCATTCGGCCATTCGAGCTTGAGCTGCGCCGGATGGAAATCCGGCCGGTAGGCCGGGTGCGAGATCGCGAGGATGCCGCTCTCGCCCTCGATCATCACGTTGCGGAGATCGGCGGCGGTCGGCGCCACCAGGGCGATCCGCATCGCCCGCTTCTCCTCCGCCAGCATCCGCACCCACTCGGCGCCGCTCCGCGTCTTGCCGAAGCCGCGCCCCGCCAGCATCAGCCAGACCCGCCAGTCGCCGGGCGGCGTCACCTGGCTGGTGCGGCCCCAGACCCGGAAGTCGTAGGCGAGCGCCGCCAGGTCATCGCCCGAGAGCTCGTGCAGAAACTCATTCAGCGTCGTCGGATCGAGCGAGCGCAGCCACTTTGCGACGAATGAGCTCGCGGACCCGCTCGGCGGCGAGCGCCGGGCTTTCGCTGCGGTCGGCGACCTTGCCGAAGAGGCCGAGGTGCCGGGCGATGCTTTCGAGCGCTTTGCGTTTGTCATGCAGCTTGATCTTCTTCCCGCCGGTGGGGCCGTCCTTCACCTCGGCGATCGCCGCCGTCTCGTCCTCGGAGAGATCGCTCAGCGACTTCACCTTGAGGCCGGAGTTGGCGTCCCATTCGGTGAAGCTGCGGATGTCGGCGAAGGCGATGCGGGCGAATTCCCTGAGCACGCGGTCGGCATCGATCTGCGTGCGCCTGGCGCGCTCGTCCATCGCCTTGCGGACGGCTTCGACGATGAGCGGCCGCTGCAGCAGCGCGTTGGCGGCGTTGCTGGGGTTCCTGTCCTTGTAGCCGGCGCGCTTGGCGGCCTCGCCCGGATTGAGATCGACGAGATACTCCTCGACGAACATCCGCTGCCGCGGCAGCAGGTGAGACCGTGGCTTCCGCATCCGTCGCTCCCCAAAATGCGAAAGGGCCCGGCGCGGTG
>DATJOK010000145.1:0-4946 GCA_035507155.1 Allostellaceae bacterium | reverse complement strand
CAGCTTCTGATGCTGGGCGACGTCGCCCATCACCTGGAAGCCGCCGCGGATGCCCTGCTGCACGCGAGCCTCCGACTCCGCGACCACGTCCTCGGCGACATCCTCTTCACCTAGGAGGCCACTCTCCGGCGCGTCCGACGGACTTGACGCGGCGCGCGCGTTCCCTAATGTGAAGCCGATGTGCCGGATCGTTCGGATCGCCGCCAGAGCCGCCAGGAGCCCCTGCGGGTTGCCGGGATGGCGTGTGCGCTGAGACCCAGAGAACGCCGCTCAATCTCCAAGGCCCCGCCGGAGACGGACGGGGTCTTTTTCATCCCCGTCCGCCGGCACTACGGACGGAGTTCGATCGATGACCCAGAACATCTACGATGACGACGCGTTCTTCGCCGGCTACAGCCGCCTGCCCCGCTCGGTCGAGGGCCTGGCGGCGGCGCCGGAATGGCCGGCGCTCCGCGCCCTGCTGCCGCCGCTGGCCGGCCTCCGGGTCTTGGACCTCGGCTGCGGCTTTGGCTGGTTCTGCCGCTGGGCGCGGGAGAGCGGCGCCGCCATGGTGCTGGGCATCGACGTCTCCGAGAGGATGCTGGCGCGCGCCAGGGCGGAAACCAGCGACGCCGCGATCACCTATGCCAGGGTCGACTTGGAGCGGCCGGAACTGGCGCCGGCAGCGTTCGATCTCGTCTACAGCTCGCTCGCGCTCCATTACATCGCCGCGCTCGACGGGCTGCTGGCGGCGGTGCACCGGGCGCTGGTCTCCGGCGGCCGGCTCGTCTTCTCGGTGGAGCATCCGATCTACACGGCACCCAGCGCGCCCGGCTGGTCGACGGATGCCGCCGGCCGCAAGAGCTGGCCCGTCGACGGCTACCTCGACGAGGGACCGCGCTCCACCGACTGGCTCGCCAAAGGCGTGATCAAGCAGCACCGGACGATCGCCGGCTACGTCAATCTGCTGCTGCGCGCGGGTTTCACCCTCGCCCGTCTCGAGGAGTGGGGCCCGACGGCGGAGCAGATCGCAGCCCGGCCCAACCTCGCCGACGAGCATCGGCGGCCGCCCTTCCTGCTGATCGCCGCGCAGCGCTGACAAAAGAAACGGCGCCCCGAGCGCGCGGCCCCGGGCGCCGCTTTCCCGAGCGTGGACGCCGGTTCTACTCGGGGACCCAGCGATAGCCGAAGCCGGGGTAGTTGTGGATCAGCGCGAACTCCGCATCGAGGTCGCGGAACTTCTTGCGGATGCGCTTGATGAAGGTCCGGACATTGGCACGATAGCCGTCGGTGCCGCTGCCGGCGACGAAATCCTTGCCGTGCACGAGATCGTAGATCTCGCGGTAGGAGACGTCCTCGCCGGGCTTGAGGGCGAGACGCCCCACCATGCGGAACTCGGTCAGCGTGAGCTCCACCGGCCGGCCGCGCCAGAACGCGCGGCTGATGTCGAAGCGGAGCTCCAGCGGACCCAGCCGCAGCTGAGCGGGCTCGCTCGCCTGTGGCGCGGCCTCGGGCAGCGGACGCTGGCCGTCGGTGATGATCTCGATGCGCTTCACCAGGATCGAGAGCCGGCGCGACTTGTCGATGAAGTCGACCGCGCCGCCGGCGAGCGCCGCCTCCTCGTAGACGTCGTCGCCGAGCCCGGTCAGGAAGATCACCGGCGTGGTGATGTCGCGCTGGCGCAGCTCGCGCAGCATCTCGAGCCCGTTCACCTCGGGCATGCGCCAGTCGAGCAGGATGACGTCGGCGCTGCCACCGGAGGCGAGATGCTCGACCGCCGCCGCCGCGGTGCCGAAGCTCGCGACCTGGAAGCCCTCATCCTCGAGATTGAGACCCAGGGATTCGCGGAAGTCGTCCTCGTCATCCACCAGCACGATCCGCGTTGAGCGGACCACAGGCGGCGTCACGAGTGGCGCGCTGAGCGCAGGAGATGGAGTTCCCGCAATCTCGGTCATCTGATCGGTCATGGCTCGACACCCTCCTCTTGCCAACAGGTGCCGTCGACGATGGCCAGGGAATGTGGCCCGCCCATGAAACGAATGTGGCCAAGCTGTGATCGCCGCGCAAAAAGGAGGCAATTCACCACCCCATCGGACATCCTATCGTCCCAACGGGGCGCGGCAGCGCGGACAGTCGAGGCAATTTTTGTCCGCGCCGTCCTCAACGGTCGATCGAGGGAAGCTTCAGCCCATGCAGCCGCGCGCAGTCGCGCGCCAGATCGTAGCCGGCGTCGGCGTGCCGCATCACGCCGGAGGCGGGATCGTTCCAGAGCACGCGCTCGATGCGGCGGGCGGCCTCGGGCGTGCCGTCGCAGACGATCACCATGCCCGCGTGCTGGGAGTAGCCCATGCCGACGCCGCCGCCGTGATGGAGCGAGACCCAGGTGGCACCGCTGGCGCAGTTAAGGAGCGCGTTGAGGAGCGGCCAGTCGGAGACTGCGTCGGAGCCGTCGCGCATCGCCTCGGTCTCGCGGTTGGGACTGGCGACCGAGCCGGAATCGAGGTGGTCGCGGCCGATGACGATCGGCGCCTTCACCTCGCCCTTGGCCACCATCTCGTTGAAGGCGAGGCCGACGCGATGCCGGTCGCCAAGGCCGATCCAGCAGATCCGCGCCGGCAAGCCCTGGAAGGAGATCTTCGTTCTGGCCATGTCGAGCCAGTGATGGAGATGCGGACTCTCCGGCAGCAACTCCCTGACCTTCTCGTCGGTCCGGTAGATGTCCTCGGGATCGCCCGAGAGGGCGACCCAGCGGAAGGGCCCGATGCCGCGGCAGAACAGCGGCCGGATATAGGCGGGGACGAACCCCGGGAAGTCGAAGGCGTCGGCGACGCCGACGTCGCGCGCCATCTGGCGGATGTTGTTGCCGTAGTCGACGGTGGGAACGCCGGCGCGATGGAACGCGAGCATGGCGCGCACCTGCGCCGCCATCGACTGCTTCGCCGCTTCCGCCACGCCCTTCGGGTCCTGCGCGCGGCGCGCCTCCCACTCGGCGATGCTCCAGCCCGCCGGCAGGTAGCCGTTGAGCGGGTCGTGCGCCGAGGTCTGGTCCGTGACGATGTCGGGCCGGATGTTGCGGTGGACCAGCTCGGGATAGATCTCGGCGGCGTTGCCGAGCAGGCCGATCGACACCGGCTGCCGCGTCTCGCCGGCGCGGGCGAGGATCGTCAGCGCCTCGTCCAGCGTCTTGGCGGCGACGTCGAGGTAGCGCGTCTTGAGGCGCATCTCGATGCGCGAGGGCTGGCATTCGACGGCGAGCAGCGAGGCGCCCGCCATGGTGGCGGCGAGCGGCTGCGCGCCGCCCATGCCGCCGAGGCCGCCGGTGAGGATCCACTTGCCGGAGAGATCGCCGCCGTAGTGCTGGCGGCCGGCCTCGACGAAGGTCTCGTAGGTGCCCTGCACGATCCCCTGGCTGCCGATATAGATCCAGGAGCCCGCGGTCATCTGGCCGTACATCATCAGGCCCTTGCGGTCGAGCTCGTGGAAATGCTCCCAGTTGGCCCAGGCCGGCACCAGGTTGGAGTTGGCGATGAGGACGCGGGGCGCATCCGCGTGGGTGCGGAAGATGCCGACCGGCTTTCCCGATTGGACCAGCAGGGTCTCGTCGCTCCCGAGATCGGTGAGTGCGCCGACGATGCGGTCGAAGCTCTGCCAGTCGCGGGCGGCGCGGCCGATGCCGCCATAGACTACGAGATCCTGCGGCCGCTCCGCCACCTCGGCATCGAGGTTGTTCATGATCATGCGCAGCGGCGCCTCGGTGAGCCAGCTCTTGGCGGTGAGCTTCGGGCCGCGCGGCGCGCGCACCTGACGCTGATTGGAGGATGCAGTGGTCATGGTTGCCTCGATGGTCCGTTGCCGCCGAGCATGCCGCCCGCCGGCGCGGAGCGGAAGATGGATTCCGCTCGCCGCTCTCTGCCGCGCCAGCGTATGCTGGCCGCTTCTTCCTTCGCAGCGGAAGGGCGCCTGCCATGAAGCGAGAGTATGCCTATCCCGAATTCGCCGATCCCATGGTGCGGCCGCGCTATCTCGGCATCCCCACCTTCATGCGCACGCCCTTCGCCGAGGATCTCTCCAAGGTGGATATCGGTCTCGCCGGCATTCCGTTCGACGGCGGCGTCACCAACCGGCCGGGCGCGCGCCATGGCCCCCGCGAGATCCGCAACCAGTCGAGCCTGATGCGGCGGGTGAACCAGGCGAGCCGCATCGACCCCTACGCGCTCTGCCGCGTCCACGACGTCGGCGACGCCTGGGTGGAGAAACCTTTCGAGCTCACCGGCGCCCTCAACGAGATCGCCGGCTTCTATGCCGAGCTTCACGAGGCCGGCGTGGTGCCGGTCTCCGCCGGCGGCGATCATTCGGTGACGCTTCCGGTGATGCGCGGCATCGCCCGCGAGCAGCCCGTGGGCATGATCCATTTCGATGCCCATTGCGACACCGGCGACGATTATCTGGGATCCAAGTTCCATCACGGCGCGCCGTTCCGCCGCGCCGTCGAGGAGGGGCTCCTCGATCCCAAGCGCACGGTGCAGATCGGCATCCGTGGCGGCGTCAATGATCCCGACATCTGGAAGTTCAGCCACGACAGCGGCATGCGCGTCGTCTACATGGAGGAGTTCTACGAGCGCGGGCCCAAGTCGGTGATCGAGGAGGCGCGGCGCATCGTCGGCGACGGCCCCACCTACATCAGCTTCGACGTCGACGGCCTCGATCCGGTCTTCGCGCCCGGAACCGGCACGCCGGAATGCGGCGGCATCACCATGGTGGAGGCGCAGATCATGCTGCGCGCCCTCAAGGGCCTGAACCTCGTCGGCGGCGACGTGGTCGAGGTCTCGCCGCCCTTCGATCCCAGCG
Organism: Allostellaceae bacterium; assembly: GCA_035507155.1. GTDB lineage: Bacteria > Pseudomonadota > Alphaproteobacteria > ATCC43930 > CGMCC-115725 > DASZHJ01. The sequence continues at coordinate 119 of DATJOK010000145.1, read as the reverse complement.
GCAACACCGCGCTGGTCGGCGCCACCCTGATGTACGAGATCCTCTGCGTGGTCGCGGATTCCGTGGCGCGGCGCAAGAGCCGCTGAACCCGCCACGCGCGCATCGCGCGGTCGCCGAGG
>DATJOK010000144.1:0-37582 GCA_035507155.1 Allostellaceae bacterium | reverse complement strand
GCCATCAGGAAGCTCATGCCGATCCCCGCCACCGGCCCGTGCACGCTGGCAATCAGCGGCTGCCTGAGGCGCCGGAGGCGCAGGATCAGCGGATGCACCTGGTGGATGAAGCTCTCGAAGCGGCGCGACCGCTCCTCCGGCGGGAGCGGCGTGATCTCGGTGAAGAACTTGATGTCGCCGCCCGCCATGAAGCCGTTGCCGGCGCCCTTCAGCACGACGACGCGCGCCGAGGGATCGGTCTCGATGCGATCGACCGCCGCCTCGAAGCCCTCGCGCATGGCGCTGTCGATGGCGTTCATCACCTTCGGCCGGTTGAAGGTGAGCGTGACGACGCCGTCCGCCGCCTGATAGAGCATGGTGTCGTTCATCGGGTTCCCTCCTTGATTTTCCGCGGGCGAGGAGCCGCCACACCAACCCTCCTCGCCCGCGTAAGCGTTGTTGCGCGCTCCTCTAGAACGCCTCCGCCTCGAGCCCCATCAGCGACTTGGCGCCGGCGCCGATCTGCGCGAAGAGCGCGGAGCTCTCCGGCAGCAGGCGCGCCATGAAGAAGCGCGCGGTGGCGAGCTTGCCCTTGTAGAAGGCGCCGTCGTCGCCCTCGGTCTTGGCCAGAGCGAGCTCCGCCATCCGGGCCCAGAGATAGGCGTAGGTGACGAGGCCGAAGAGGCGGAGATAGTCGGTGGCGCCCGCCGCCGCCTCCTCGGGATCGGCGAGGCCCTTCTGCGCCAGGAGAGCCGAGGCCTGCTGCAGGCGGCCGAAGGCCTTGGCGAGCGGCAGCACGAACTCGGCGAGCTCCGGCTTCTCCAGCCGCTCGCGGACATAGGCGTCGACCGGGTGGAAGAAGCTGCGCAGCAGCCGGCCCATATGCATGGGCATCTTGCGGCCGACGAGATCCAGCGCCTGGATGGTGTTGGTGCCCTCGTAGATCTGGGCGATGCGGCAGTCGCGCACCAGCTGCTCGACGCCGTGCTCCCGGATATAGCCGTGGCCGCCCATCACCTGCATGGCGAGGTTGGTGGTGGCGAAGCCGTTGTCGGTGAACATCGCCTTCACGACAGGCGTCATCAGCGAGACGAAATCATCGGCCTCGGCGCGCATCGCCGGATCCGGGTGCTTGGCGGCACGGTCGAGCTCCATCGCGACCCAGCCGGCAAGGGCGCGGCCGGCCTCGTTCCAGGCGCGCATGGTGAAGAGCATGCGGCGGACGTCGGGGTGCACGATGATGGGATCGGCGGGCTTGTCGGGGAATTTCGCGCCGGAAAGCGAGCGGCCCTGCAGCCGCTCTGCCGCATAAGCGCGGGCGGTCTGGTAGGCGGTCTCGCCGAGCCCGAGGCCCTGAACGCCGACGCCGAGCCGGGCGCCGTTCATCATCGTGAACATGGCGCGCATGCCCTTGTGCGGCTCGCCGACGAGGTAGCCCTCGGCGCCATCGAAGTTCATGACACAAGTGGCGGAGGCCTTGATCCCCATCTTGTGCTCGATCGAGCCGCAGCGGGCGCCATTGCGCGGACCGACGCTGCCGTCCTCTTTCACCAGGAACTTCGGTACCACGAAGAGGCTGATGCCGCGGGTGCCCGGCGGGCCGCCGGGGATCTTTGCCAGCACCAGGTGGATGATGTTGTCGGTGAGATCGTGCTCGCCGGCGGAGATGAAGATCTTGGTGCCCGTGATCTTGTAGGTGCCGTTCTCGTCCGGCTCCGCCTTGGTGCGGATCTGGCCGAGATCGGTGCCGCAATGGGGCTCGGTGAGGCACATGGTGCCGCTCCACTCCCCCGCCACCAGCTTCGGCAGGTAGCGCTGCTTCAGCGCGTCGCTGCCGTGCTCCTTGATGGCGTTGTAGGCGCCGTAGGTGAGGCCGGGATAGGCGCCGAAGGAGAGGTTGGTCGAGCAGATCATCTCCTCCAGGAGGAAATGCAGCGTGCGCGGCAGGCCTTGGCCGCCATACTCGGGATCGCAGGCGAGCGCGGTCCAGCCGCCCTCGCGAAAGGTCTTGTAGGCTTCCTTGAAGCCCTTGGGCGTGCGGACCACGCCGTTCTCGAAGAGGCAGCCCTCCTCGTCGCCGCTGCGGTTCAAGGGCAGCAGCACCTCCTCGCAGAGCTTGCCGCCCTCCTCCAGCACGGTGGCGAAGAGCTCCGGCGTCGCCTCCTCGTAGCCCGGCAGCTTCGCCACCTCGCCGACGTCGAAGAGCTCGGTCAGCACGAAGCGGAAATCGCGGAGCGGGGCCTTGTACTGGGTCATCTCTGTCTCCTTGCCGCTCAGTTGCGGAGCGGCTTGCCGGTTTCCAGCATGGTCTCGATGCGCGCGAGCGTACGCGGCTCGCGGATGAGTGCAAGGAAGGCCTCGCGCTCCAGCTTCAGCAGGCGATCCTCCGTGATCTCCTCGGTGATGTCGGTATCGCCGCCCGAGAGCACGCGCGCGAGCTTTCCCGCCACCACCATGTCGTACTCGGTCGCCTTGCCGGCGAGGCGCAGGTCGTTGAGCGCCAATCCCAGCGCCGCGGCGCCGGTGGGGCCAGCGAGGCTGATCGGCTGCGGCTTCGGCGGCTGATAGTCCTTGGCAAGCGCCAGTGCCTTCGCCTTGGCGTCGGCGAGGAGGCGGTCGCGGTTCATGGTGATGCCGTCGCCCTCGCGCAGCACCAGCATGTCGCGCGCCAGCGCCGCCGAGCGCGACACTTTGGCAAGGCCGATGGTCTCGAACACCTGGGAGAGCGGCGGGATCGGGCCGCCCGGCCGCTTGGGATTGAGCGTCGCCCGGGTGATCATCTCCTTGCAGCCGCCCCAGCCCGGCACGAGGCCGACGCCGACCTCGACGAGACCGAGGTAGCTCTCCGCATGGGCCTGCACGGCGGCGCAGTGGAGCAGGATCTCGCAGCCGCCGCCCAGCGCCATGCCGGCGGGCGCCCCCACCACGGGGAAGGGCGCATACTTCACCGCCTTGTAGACGGTCTGGCCCTTGGTCTCGAGCTCCTCGATCATCGGCCAGAGCGCGAGGTTGGCGGCGAAGAGGCCGAGCCCGATGTTGGCGCCGACGGAGAAGTTGCTGCCCTCGTTGTAGACCACGAGCGCCTTGCCGGATTTCTTCACGGTGTCGAGGGACTTCGAGAGCAGATCCATGATGTCGCCGTCGAGGGCGTTCATCTTGGTGTGGAACTCCAGGCAGTAGACGCCGTCGCCGATGTCCCAGAGGCTCGCCGAGCCGTTGCGGATCACCGGCTTCGACTTCCGCTTGATGTCGGCAAGCAGCAGCACGCCCGGCCGGCGCTCGACCTTCTTGTAGTTGCCGTCGGTGCCCAGGTATTCGAGCACACCGTCGGTCACGCGATAGAAGGAGCGGCCCTTGGCCTTGGCGAGGAGCGGCGGCACCGGCAGCTTCGCCTTCTCGAGCCCGGCGATGAAGGCATCGACGCCGATCCGGTCGAGGAGCTCGAACGGTCCCCACTTCCAGGCGTAACCGAGGCGCATGCCTTCGTCGACGGCGGTGATGTCGTCGGCGATCTCGGGAACGAGCGCCGCGGCGTAGGAGAGCGTCAGCGCCATCACGCGCCGCGCGAACTCGCCGCCGCGATCGGCGCTGCCGAGCAGCGCGCCGAGGTCGCGCTTGCCGGCGCGGATGCTGTCGAGCTGCGGCTCCTCGGTGGGGCGGTACTGGCCCGTCTTGAGGTCGATCGCCTCCTTGCTCCGGCCGCTCTCGGTCTTCACCAGGCGGAAGAAGCCGCCCTTGCCTTTCCGGCCGGTATATCCCTCGGCGATCATCTTGCGGATGAGCTCGGGGTCGCGGAGGTTCACCACATAGGGATCACTCGGCGGCAGCGTCCGCTTCATGCTGGCGGCGACGTGCGGCATGAGGTCGATGCCGACCAGATCGAGAAGCGCGAAGACGCCGGTCTTCGGGATGCCGAAGGGCCGACCCATGATGGCGTCCGCCTCCTCCACCGTGAGGCCGAGATCCATCGCCGCGCCGAGCGCCGACTGGATCCACATGCCGCCGATGCGGTTGGCGATGAAGCCCGGCCGGTCCTTGCAGTGGACGACGCCCTTGCCGAGGCGCACGTCGCAGAACGCCTCCACCGCCGCGATGGCGTCGGCGCGGGTCTTCGGGCCCTTGACGATCTCGAGGAGCCGCATGTAGCGCGGCGGGTTGAAGAAATGGGTGATGCAGAAATCGCGCTGGAAGCGCTCGGGCATGCCCTGGACGAGATCGCCCAAGGGAATGGTCGAGGTGTTGGAGGAGACGATGGAGCCGTCCTTGCGGTGCTGCTCCACCTTCTCGTAGGCGGCGTGCTTCACCGCGGGGTCTTCCAGCACCGCCTCGATGATCCAGTCGCAATCCCTGAGGAGATCGAGGCTGTCCTCGAGATTGCCCGCTGTCACCAGCTTCGCGGCGGAGGGATGCATGAAGGCGGCGGGATCCTGCTTCAGGAGCCGGTCGATCGCCTTCTCCGCCACCTCGTTGCGGTTCTTCGCCCCCTTGGGGACGATGTCGAGCAGCACCACCGGCACGCCGGCATTGGCGATGTGAGCGGCAATGCCGCCTCCCATCACGCCGGAGCCGAGGACGGCCGCCTTGCGGATCTCGGTCATGGGCCTGCCCTCCCCGACTCAGAGGCTCTCGAGGATGGTGGCGATGCCCTGGCCGCCGCCGATGCACTGGGTGGCGAGCGCATAGCGCTTGCCCTCGCGTTTCATGATCTGCGCGGCCTTGCCCGTGATGCGGGCGCCGGTGGCGCCCAAGGGATGGCCGAGGGCGATGGCGCCGCCGTCGAGATTGACTTTCGCCTCGTCGATACCGAGCTCGCGGATGCAGGCGATCGCCTGGGAGGCGAAGGCCTCGTTAAGCTCGATGACGTCGATGTCCTTGATCGCAAGCCCGGCGCGCTTCAGCGCCTTCTGGCTCGCCGCTACCGGGCCGATCCCCATGATGTCGGGGGCGCAGCCGGCGACGCCGATCGACTTCACCCGCGCCAGCGGCTCGAGCTTGTTGCGCTTGGCGTAATCCTCGGTGCAGACCAGCACCGCCGCGGCGCCATCGGTCAAGGGCGAGGAGGTCCCCGCGGTGACGGTGCCGCTCTGATCGAAGGCGGGCTGCAAGCCGGCGAGGATCTCCGGCGTGGTGTCGGCGCGGATGCAGCCGTCCTCCTCGACCGTGCCGGCCTTGCCCTTGATGGCGACGATCTCGCCCCTGAGCTTGCCGGCGCTCTGCGCCGCTGCCGCCTTCTTCTGGCTCAAGGCGGAGAAGGTGTCCTGCTGGGCGCGCGTCACCTGGTACTTGCGCGCGACGTTCTCCGCGGTCTGCCCCATGGACATGTAGGCGGCGGGGAAATCATGGGCGAGGCCTGGATGCGGCATCGGGTTGAAGCCGGCCATCGGCACTCGGGTCATGGATTCGACGCCGGCGCAGAGGAAGGCCTCGCCGGCGTCGAGCTGGATGGCGCCCGCCGCCATGTGGATCGACTGCATGGAGGAGCCGCAGAAGCGGTTGACCGTGGTGCCCGCCACCGTGATCGGCAGATGGGCAAGGAAGCTGATGAGCCGCGCCACGTTGAGGCCCTGCTCGCCCTCGGGCATGGCACAGCCGACGATCACGTCCTCGATGCTGGCGGGATCGATCTTCACCCGCTCCAGGAGCCCCGTGATCACCTGGGCGCAGAGCTCGTCCGGGCGCACCCGGGCGAGCGCGCCTTTCTTGGCGAAGGTGAACGGCGAGCGGGCATAGCCCGCGATGACCACGCTCTTCATGGAGTGGCTCCTTCTTTCTTTCCGGCGGATGCGGAGGGCGCGCCGCGCGCGGCTTCCTTCTCGCGGATGAGATTGACGATGATGCCCTCGATCTCGCGCAGCTCCTTCAAGGTGCGCATGATCTCGGCGTGCTGCTGCTCCAGCTCGGAGATGCGGGCGCGGCCTTTGGCGAGGGTCGTCCTGAGCTGCGTCAGGTGGTGGCGGTCGGCGTCGTAGAGGTCGAGGAGCTCGCGGATGTCGCCGAGGCTGAAGCCCAGTCGCTTGCCGCGCAGGATCAGGATCAGCCGCGCGCGGTCGCGCTGGGTGTAGACGCGGTTGTTGCCGAGGCGCTGCGGCGCCAGCAGCCCTTGATCCTCGTAGAAGCGGATGGCGCGCGCCGACACGCCGAACTCCTCGGCGAGATCGCCGATGGAATAGAGGCGTTGTGGCTCCTCGCCCGCCGCCCGGCTTCTGGCCGTGTTTCCGCCCATGACCTTACGTTTACGTCAGGTGTCTTACGGGAACGTAATGAGCAGGCCCCCGACTGTCAACCCGAGAGCGGCCGGCCGGCAGCGCGGGCCGCCTCCTCCGCCAGCAGCGCCTGCTTGGAAGCCTTTCCGATCAACGTCTTAGGGAGGCTGGTCCGGAATTCGAAGAGCTTCGGCATCTCGATCGCCGAGAGCCGCGGCTTCAGGAAATCGACCAGCTCGGCCTCCTCGAGCTGCTCGCCCTCGCGCACCACGACATACGCTTTCACGGTCTGGCCGCGATAAGGGTCGGGAAGGCCCAGCACGATGCATTCGCGCACCTTCGGATGCTGGTAGATCGCCTCCTCGACGATGCGCGGATAGACCTTGTAGCCGCCGGCGATCACCATGTCCTTGATGCGGTCGACCAGGAAGAGATAGCCGTCGGCGTCAAGGAAGCCGACGTCGCCGGTGCGCAGCTGCCCGTGGCTCAGCACCTCGGCGGTGGCCTTGGGATTGCGCCAGTAGCCCAGCATCACCTGCGGCCCGCGCACCACCACTTCGCCGCGCTCGCCCACCGGCAGGAGACGCTCGGGCCCTTCCAGCGCGACGATCTCGATCTCGGTTCCCGGCAGCGGCAGTCCCACCGATCCCGGCTTGTTGGCGCCTTCCAGCGGGTTGCAGCAGACCACCGGCGACGCCTCGCTGAGGCCGTAGCCCTCCACCAGCACGCAGCCGGTGAGCGCCTCGAACTGCGCCTTGACCTCCACCGGCAGCGGCGCGCCACCGGAGATGCAGGAGCGGATCGAGCGCAGATTGTAGCGGCGCAGATCCCGGGCGTTGTTGATCGCGGTGAAGAGCGTCGGCACCCCCGGGAAGGTGGTGGGCTTCTTGCGATGGATGGTGCGCAGAAGATCCTTCAAGGAGAAGCGCGGCATCAGGATGATCTCCGCGCCCACCGCCAGGGAGAGGTTCATCACCACGGTCATGGCGAAGACGTGGAAGAACGGCAGCACCGCCATCGCCCGCTCTTCGCCGGGCCGGAATGCGGGAAACCAGGCGAGGCACTGGCGCATGTTCGCCACCAGGTTGGCGTGGCTCAGCATGGCGCCCTTGGGGAGCCCGGTGGTGCCGCCGGTATACTGCAGCACCGCCACATCCCGGACCGCGTCGATATCGACCGGCGGCATCGCGCCGTCGTTGGCGACGAGTTCGGCGAAGCGGATACATTCGCGGCCGGTCGGGATCTCGGCGGTGTCGCCGCGCTTGAAGGCGCGGTAGAGCAGATTCTTCGGAAACGGCAGGATCTCCGCCATCGGACAGATGACCAGCGTCTTCAGCGGATTGCCGTCGTGCAGGCGCGCGAGCACGTCGTAGGTGAGCTTGAGATCGAGGGTCACCACGATGCTGCAGCCGGCGTCACTGACGAGGTGACGGACTTCCTTCTCCGCGTAGAGCGGATTGATGTTCACCACGGTGCCGCCGGCCGCCAGCACGCCGTAATAGGCGATCACGTAATAGGGGCAGTTCGGCAGCATCAGGCCGACGCGCACGCCGACGCGCACGCCCCGCGCCGAGAAGCCTTTGGCGGCACGCCGCACGAGATCGCCGACCTCGCGATAGGAGTAGCGCTTGCCGAGAAAATCGAGGCACGGCCGATCGGGGTAGCGCTCGACGCTCCGCTCGAGGGCGCGGGTCACCGGCTCTTCGGGGAAACTGGCGTCCCAGCGGATCCCCGGCGGATAGGCTTTGAGCCACGGCCTAGCGCCGGTCTCCATGCGGTCCGACACCCCTGCTGCTGACGGTCGGCCGAACCGTACCGGCAGCAGCCGCCCCCTGCAACGCCGTCGCGCGGCTTGCTCGCGCCTAGAAGCGGAATCGCGTCTGCAGCGAGATCAGGTCGATCTGGTTCTTGTAGCTGCCGGCGATGCTGGTGGTGCCGCCCGCGATGGTGGTGGTGCCGTTCACGCTGCCGTTCATGCTGGCGTTCGGCATGAAGATATGGGAGTAGCCGACATCGACGGAGAAGCCCTCGCTGAACTTGTAGCCGGCACCGAGGGCGAGCCAGTAGCGGTCGCTGTCCGGCAGGCGGACGGTGCGGTAGAAGTCGGTGACCGGCGTCTGGTCATAGGCGATGCCGCTGCGGACCGTCCAGTTGTCGTCGATGTTGTAGGTGGTGCCCAGCGACACGAACCAGGTATCGCGGAAATGCTCCAGCGTGGGATTGCCGATATTGGTGCCCGCCGCGCCACCGCTGGTGCGGATGAAGCCCAAGGTCTGGAACACGCTCCAGTTGGTCCATTGCAGATCGCCGGCGACACGCAGCTTGTCGGTCAGCTTCTGCGTCACGCTCAGGTCGATGCTGTCGGGCGTCACCACCGTGCCCTCGGCATTCGAGGTCTGCACCGTGGCGCCACCCGCGGCGGCGAGGCCCGGCGAGATGTTGGTGAAGTCCGCCTGCCCCTGCACGTCGTGCCGCACGCGCGAGCGGTAGGTGAGGCCGAAGGCGGTGCTGTCCCAGGGCTCGACCAGGATGCCGGCATTGTAGCCGAAGCCCCAATCCTCGCCGGTGAGGCGGAGGTTGCCGTCGCCGGCGCTGAAGGCGGTCTGGTTGATGGCGCTGGTGAGATCGGCATTGAGATATTGCGCGGAAACGCCGGCGCCAACCGACAGCCAGTTGTTGACGCGATAGGCGAGGTTCGGATTGACGTCGATGGTCTCGAGGCTCGACTTGATGCCGAAATAGCGGCCGACCCAGTCGGTCGGATACTTGGTCTCGAGGCCGAAGGGCGAGGTCAGCGCCAGGCCGAATTTGAGATCGGGACTGAAGCTGTGCAGGTAATAGCCCGCCGGCACGAAGGCGGCTTGGCCGGCATTGCCGCTGCCGCTGCCGGTGACTGGGAAGGTGCCGACGCCGGTGATCGTCTGGGTCGAGCTCCCCTCGAAGCGCGATGAGGGGAAGATGAAGCTGGCGTCGAGTTGAGCGCGGTCGCCGGTGAAATGCGTCATGCCGGCGGGATTGTTGAAGATCGTCGAGAGGAAGGTCGCGGAGGACGCGTTGCCGGCGAAGGCGGTGCCGAGCGCCTCGGCGCTGTTCTCGCGGATGGCGAAGCCCGATGCCCCCGCCTCCTTTGCCCCCCCGATTCCCACCGTCGCCAGCGCCAGCGCCGCGGCCGTCAGCCGGATTGGCTTCATGCGTTCCCCCTTATGTTCCGCGCAGGCTTGCGCGACCTCTACTCCCCGTGCGCGCCGCCCCGCCGTTTTCTGCCACTGATTCTATGGCAGAACCGCTGCGAGCGTCAGCCGAATTCTGACGCCCTGTGCCGGCGCCACCTCAATGCGCCAGCAGAACCGGTATCGTCGCCTCCATGATGATGTGGCGCGTCGCGCCGCCGAAAATGAGCTGCCGCAGCCGGCTCTGGGTGTAGGCGCCCTTGATGAGGAGGTCGGCGTTGAAGGCCTTCGCCTCGTCGAGGAAGGCCTGGCCTGGCGTGCGGCCGCGCGCCTGCACATGGCGCGCCGTCACCGGCATGCCGTGCAGCGCCAGACTCCGCGCCAGCTCCTCGCCGGCAGGGCCGGGCGTCATGCCCTCCTCCACACTCACCACCTCGACCTCCTTGGCGCGCTCCAGGAACGGCATGGCGAAGGCCACCGTCCGCGCCGTCTCCGTGCTGCCGTTCCAGGCGATCGAGACGCGCTCGCCGATGGTGGCGGGCGGCGTCGGCGGCGCCATCATCACCGGCCGGCCGCTCTCGAAGAGGGCGTCCTCCAGCGTCGCCTCGGCGAGCGAGGCGAGCTTCTCCGGCCGCTCCACCAGAACGAGATCGAAGATGCGGCCGAAACTGCCGGCGACCGCATTCTGCCGGCCGGTCTCCTCGCGCCACTCGGCGCTGAGCTCGCCCGGCGCCGCGGGCCCGACCGGCAGGCCGTGCTCGCGCATGAAGGAGGAGAACAGGGCACGGGCGGCCTCGCGCCGCTCCTGCCCCTCGCGCTCGAGGGTGCGATCGACCTCCGAGGAGATCGAGAACCCCATCTCGCCGCCAAACACCACGGCGTATTCGGTAGTGAGGGTGTTGAGGCCGACGATGCGGCCATTGAAGCGCTTGGCCACCAGCAAAGCGGTCTCCAGCAGCGACCGCGCCGCCCCGTCCCCAACCACCGCCAGGATCGATTTCATGTGTCGCTCCTCGCGTGAAGTGCCCCGGTCATTTTCCGCCAGTATACCCGCCGGGCGGCATTGGCCCAAGCGCTAGCGCAACGGATGCCATCCATGCTCGATTGACAGCGCTACCGACACCCCTGTTAGCTCTAGCCCGGCGCGAGACTCGAACGGCAATCAGGCCGCGAGTCGGCGCGCCCTGTGAGACTTCGATGACCGATCCCATAGGATTCCACCGCGGCCTTACCCACTACGGCGACCGCGACTTCGCCCTCTACCTGCGCCGCTCTTTCGCCCGCTCCATGGGCTATTCGACGGCGATGCTGGAGAAGCCGGTGATCGGCATCGTCAACACGGCGAGCGGCTTCAACAACTGCCATCGCGGGGTGCCGGAGCTGGTCGAGGCGGTGAAGCGCGGCGTGCTCGCCGCCGGCGCGCTCCCCATCGATTTCCCCACCATCTCGCTGGGCGAGGTCTACCTCAACCCGACCAGCCTGCTCTTCCGCAACCTGATGGCGATCGACACCGAGGAGATGATCCGCGCCCAGCCGATGGATGCGGTGGTGCTGGTCGGCGGCTGCGACAAGACGGTGCCGGCGCAGCTCATGGGCGCCGCGTCGGCCGACGTGCCGGCGATCCAGCTCGTCACCGGGCCGATGATGACCAACCGCTGGAAGGGCGAGCGGCTCGGCGCCTGCACCGACTGCCGCCGCTTCTGGGCACGCTACCGTGCAGGCGAGATCCGCAAGGACGAGATCGAGGAAGTCGAGGGCGGGCTTGCCACCACCGAAGGCACCTGCGCCGTGATGGGCACCGCCAGCACCATGGCCTCGATCGCCGAGACCCTCGGCATGATGCTGCCGGGCACCGCCGCGATCCCCGCCGTCCATGCCGACCGTCTGCGCGCGGCCGAGGCGACCGGCGCCGCCGCGGTGCGGCTGGCGCAAACCCGCATCCGGCCCAGCGAGGTCATCACCGCGAAATCGGTGGAGAATGCGCTCCGCGTGCTGCTGGCGATCAGCGGCTCGACCAACGCGGTCCTGCATTTGACCGCGGTCGCCGGCCGCGTCGGCGTCGACATCTCGCTGAAGCGCCTCAACGAGCTCAGCGATGGGACGCCGGTCATCGTCGACCTGAAGCCCACCGGTCCTCATTATATGGAGGATCTGTTCGCCGCCGGCGGCATCGGCGCGGTGCTGCGCGAGCTCCGGCCGCTCCTCCATCTCGACTGCCGCACCGTCACCGGCGAGACGCTGGGCGAGCGGCTCGAGGCCAATGGCGAGCCTTTCGTCGACCGCTCGGTCATCCGAACGCTGAAGGAGCCGCTGCTGCCGGTGGGCGGCCTGGTCTCGCTCTTCGGCTCGCTGGCGCCCCAGGGCGCAATCCTGAAGCGCGCTGCCGCCGACAGCCGGCTCTTCGAGCGCGAGGGCCGCGCGGTGGTCTTTGCCTCGCTCGAGGATCTCTCGCAGCGCATCGACGACCCCGAGCTCGACGTGACGCCGGATGATTTCCTGATCCTGCAGAACGCCGGGCCCACCAGCGACGCGGCGATGCCGGAGGCGGGCTACCTGCCGATCCCGGGCAAGCTCGCCCGCAAGGGCGTCAAGGACATGGTGAGGATCTCCGACGCGCGCATGAGCGGCACCGCCTACGGTACCGTGGTGCTGCACGTGGCACCCGACGCCGCGAGCGGCGGCCCGCTCGCCAAGGTCAGAAGCGGCGACCGCATCCACCTCTCGGTCGCCGAGCGCAAGCTCGACCTGCTGGTCGATCCCGCCGAGCTCGCCCGCCGCCCGGCTCCGGTGCCACCGCTCCCGCCGCGCGGCTACCGCCGCCTCTACCGCCAGGAGATCCTGCAGGCCGACCGCGGCTGCGATTTCGATTTTTTGCGGCAGCAGCCGACGCGGGGATAGAGCGGTGCGCCACAGAAACATCTCGCGTCCTTCGAGACGCGCGCTGGCGCGCGCTCCTCGGGATGAGGGAGATATGGGATGGCAGTAAGAAAGCACCTCATCCTGAGGCGGTCGCGCGAGCGACCGTCTCGAAGGACGCACATCGGGCGATCCCGGATCCTTTTGCTCTCCGCGCTCCTTCTCGCCACTCCCGCGCACGCCCAGGACGCGCGCATCCCCGTGCTGGTGCCGCTCACCGGCTTTCTCTCCCTCGAGGGCACCAGCCAGCGCAACGGTGCGGTGCTGGCGCTGAAGCAGCCGCCGGCAGGCGTCACGCCGAGCTGGGAGATCGCCGATACCGGCACCGCGCCGGAGCTCGCCGTCAATGCGCTGGAGAAGGCGCTCGACCGGCCGGCGACGGCGGTGGTGGCGTCCATGCTGGGGGCGCAGATGCTCGCCATGCTGCCGGTCGGCGCCGAGCACAAGGTGCCGCTCATCACCATCTCCGGCTCGGTGCAGGTGACGCAGCAGAAGAACCCCTATGTCTTCCGCTTCTTTCCGAGCGACGCGGTGGTGAAGGTGGCGCAGGCGCGCTACGTCGTCGAGACGCTGAAGGCGAAGCATCCGGCGATCGTCTATCAGACCACCGCCTACGGCCAGGGCGGGCGCGCGGTGCTGGAGGAGACCTTCAAGACCCTCGGCGTGACACCGGTGCTGCAGGAAGGCGTCGACGTCTCGGTAAAGGATCTGCTGCCGGTGCTGACCCGCGTCAAATCCGCCGGCGCCGACGTGCTGGTGGTGCAGCTGCACGCGCCCTCGACCGCGCTCATCATCCGCCAGGCGGCGAGCATGGGGCTGGAACTGCCGATCGTCGCCGGTTCGGCGATCCACCAGCCCTCCACCGCCGCGCTGCTGGAGCCGACGGAGCTCAAGGGCGTCTGCGCCGAGAGCGCCTCCTCGCCGATATCAGGCGGCTCGCCGGCGATGGAGAAGTTCGTCGCCGACTATCGGCACGAATTCAGCCTCGAGCCCGACGCCTATGCCGTGGCGCAATACGACGGCACCGAGATGGTGCTGGCGGCGGTGAAAGCCGGCGCCACGACGCCGCAGGCGGTGCGCGACTGGCTCGCGAGCCACAGCTATCAGGGGCTCGCCATGACCTACAAGTCGGATGGCCGCGGCAACATGGCGCATTCCGCGATCATCCTCTGCTACGACGGCAAGACCCGCATCCCGGCGGTGGTCGCGCATTACGACGGCGTCGACACCGCACCGTAACGCTGAGGGAGAGGCGATCCTGTCCAGGGGTGGTTCTCGTTGATCACCGCGGCGCAACTCGTCCTCGACGGGGTGGCGCTCGGCGCTGCCTACGCGCTGGTGGCGCTGGGCTTTGTGCTGGTGCTGAACGCAGTGGGCGCCGTCAATTTCGCGCAAGGCGATCTGGTGATGGCCGGCGGCTACGGCGCGGCGGTGCTCGCCGGCTTCCTGCCGCTTCCCGGCATCGTGCTGCTGCCCGTGGTGATGCTGCTGATGGCGATCCTCGGTCTCGCCGTGGCGGCGCTCGCCTATTTTCCGCTGCTGCGGCGGCCGCCGAGCGCGGTCTTCATCAGCACCATCGCGATCGGTCTGCTGCTGCAGAACGGCGCGCTCCACCTCTTCGGTCCCGGGCTCAGAAGCGCGCCGCCGCTGTGGAGCGGCGGGCAAGTCACGCTGGGTGCCCTCGCCCTCTCCCGCCAGAGCGTCGCCATCATCGCGGTGGCGGCGGTGCTGGTGCTGGGGCAGCGCCTCGTCTTCCGTCACACCCGGCTCGGCCGCCAGCTCCGCGCCACCGCAGCGGACCGCGAGATGGCGGCGGCGCTCGGCATCCGCGTTTACGGCATGATCGCCCTCACCTTCGCCATCGGCGCGGCACTCGCCGGCGCCGCCGGCACGCTGCTCGCCAACCAGTTCTTCCTGACGCCGACCGAGGGTGGCAACCTCATCCTCAAGGCCTATATCGCCGTGGTGATCGGTGGCTGGGGCTCGATCGAGGGCGCGGTGCTGGGTGCGCTGCTGATCGCGCTCTTCGAGACCGTGGTGGCGGCGGCGCTCTCCTACACCGCGGCCTCGGCGCTGCTCTACGGCGCGACGCTCGCGATCCTCTTTCTCAGGCCGCAAGGCCTGCTCGGCGAGGCGGCGGGCCGGCGGGCATGACGGCGGCTTTTCTCGACACCGGCCACCGACCGCGCCGCGGCGCCGCCGCGGCCTGGGTGATCGCCGCCGCCCTCCTCGCCCTCTACGCCATCGCCTTCGCGTCCCGCTATGAGCTCCGCGTCCTCGCCTTCGCGGGCACCCAGGTCTTGCTGGTGCTGGGCTACCAGTTCGTCTTTGGCCATGCGGGCGCGCTCTCGCTGGCGCAGGGGGCTTTCTACGGCATCGGCGCCTACGTGGCGGCGATTCTCGGCGTCAGCTATGGCTGGAGCTTCCCGTTGACGTTTCCGCTGGCGATCGCCGCGCCGACAGCGCTCGCCGCGCTCGTGGCGGCGCCGGTGCTGCGCCTCTCCTCGCACTACTTCGCCCTGGCGACCCTCGGTCTCGCGCAGGTGGTGCTGCTGGCGGCCGTCAACGGCGGCGAGCTCACGGGCGGCGCCCTCGGCATTTCCGGCGTGCCCTCCATTGCCGTCCTCGGCTGGACGCTGCCCCGCGGCCTGCCACTGGCGACGCTTGTCTGGGTGGTCGTCGCGCTGGGCGCCTGGCTTTCCCATCGGCTGACGCGCGGCCTCAGCGGCGGCGCCTATGGCGTGCTGCGCGGCGACGCGATGGCAGCGGACGCCATTGGCCTCGATCGCCCGCGCCTGCGCTTCGCCGCGTTCCTGCTGAGCGCCGGTTATGCCGGCGCCGCCGGCGCGCTATCGGCGCACACCATCGGCGTCGTCTCGTCCGAGGCGCTGGAATTCCCGGTCATGGTCACCTGCCTCGCGATGACCGTGATCGGCGGCAGCACCCGGATCGTCGGCGCCTTCCTGGGCGCGCTGCTGCTGGTGCATCTGCCGGAGTGGCTGCGCTTCCTGCAGGGCTACGCGCTCCTCGCCTACGGCGCGGCGCTGCTGGCGGCGATCATCCTGGCGCCGGAGGGCATCGCCGGCCTGCTCGCGCGCACCGCCTCGCGCCCTCGCCCGCCCGCGCGACCGGCCCCGCTGCCGCTACCGTCGCGCCGCGTCGCCGGCTGGGGCGACAGCGTGCTGGAGGCGCGCGGGCTCACCAAGCGCTTCGGCGGCATCCTCGCCCTCGCGGCGGTCGACGTCACGCTGGCGCCGGGCGAGCTCCTCGGCATCATCGGCCCGAACGGCTCCGGCAAGACCACGCTCGCGAATCTCCTGACCGGCTTCGCCGTGGCGGATGCGGGCACCATCCGTCTCGCCGGCCGGCCGCTGGAGGATGCCGATGCCGCCGCGATCGCGCGCGCGGGTCTCGTCCGCAGCTTCCAGACACCGGCGCTGCCGCCGGATCTTTGCGCGCTCGAGGCGGTGGCGGTGGCGCGCGCCAGCCGCCTCGCCTGCGTCGGTATCGGCGCGGCGCTCGCAGGACGGGACGCCGGCGAGCGGCGGGCGCAGATCGAGGCGGAAGCGCTGGGGCTGCTGAGCCAGCTCGGCGCTCAGGGCGTCGCGCCGCGCCGCTGCGCCGAGCTGAGCCCGGCGGAGGCGCGCCTGGTGGAGATCGCCCGCGCCCTTGCGCTGGAGCCGCGCCTCCTCATCCTGGACGAGCCCGCTGCCGGTCTCGGCGACGGCGAGCGCCGGGATCTTGCGGCGCTGCTCACGGCGCTCGCCCATGACGGGCTTGCTCTGATGGTGATCGAGCACGACATGGAGTTCCTGCTGCCGATCGCCGACCGCGTGCTGGCGCTCGACCAGGGCCGCGTCATCGCCCATGGGGCGCCGGCGGAGATCCGGCGCCATCCCGCCGTCATCGCCGCCTATTTCGGCCGCGCGGAGGGCGATGCGCCATGACGGCGACGGTGCTGGCCGTGGAGCATCTCGGCACCGAAGGCGACGCCGGCGTGGCGCTCGCCGACGTCTCGCTCGCGGTCGGCGCCGGCGAGGTGGTGGCGCTGCTGGGCGCCAACGGCGCCGGCAAGTCGACCCTGCTGCGGGCGATCATGGGGATGGTGCCTGCTTGCGGCAGCCTTCGCCTTGGCGGCCGCGAGCTCGCCGGGTCCGGGCCGGCCGCCCGCGCGCGTCGCGGCATCGGCTATGTCCCGGAGGGCCGGCGCCTCTTCGCCGGCATGAGCGTGCGGGACAATCTGCTGGTGGGCTCCCTCGCCGGCCGCGACGCCGCGCGGCAGCGGCTCGACGAAGTGCTGGGGGTCTTTCCCGCGCTTGCGGAGCGCCTCGCGACGCCGGCCTGGCAGCTCTCCGGCGGCCAGCAGCAGATGCTGGCGATCGGCCGGGCGCTGATGGGGGCGCCCATTCTGCTGCTGCTCGACGAGCCGTCGCTGGGGCTGGCGCCGATGCTGGTGCAGGAGCTGCTCGACCGCGTCCGCGACCTCGCTCGGCGCGGCACCGCGGTGCTGCTCGCGGAGCAGAGCGTCGCGCGGGCGCTGGCCCTCGCCGATCGCGTCTATGCGCTGCGCCGCGGACACATCGCCGGCGCCGGCACGCCCGGCGCGCTCAGAGCGAGCGGCATCCTCGAGCACGCCTTCCTTGGCGCCGATGTCGCGCTGTCCAACAACCCCGGACCGGGTGGGCCGACGTAGCCGGTCGATGACCGGCGTCCGCTCGACGGCGCCTAGCTTACCGGCTCGTCGGTCCGATGCTCGGTCCTGGTGAGCTCGCTGACGGTGCGCAGGACCTGCTGCCAGACGGCGGAGCCGCGGATGTCGCCCTTCTTGTGCAGCCGGTCGGCGCGAAGCATCGCGAGTAGGGTCGCCCCTGTGCTCCCGTATCGATCGACGAGGGTCTTGGCGGTTTGCCAAGTATCGAGACGATCAACCATCGAGCTCTTCCATCCTCGATCACCGAGCGCCGGCGGCTATAAACGGCCGCCGAAGGAAGGCCATCCTAGCTCCCTCGGGGCGGGACAACTTGTGCTGAAAATCACACCGAAGCTGCGACAATACCGTGACCTGTCCGGTGACACCTGCGCTATCCTCCGGGCCCCAGGGAAACGGAGGTCGCCCATGAAGATCTACAACCCGCCTACGGTTCACAGCGCCCCCACCTACAGCCACGGCATCGAGGTGCCGCCCAACGCGCGCTGGCTCTACATCTCCGGCCAGATCGGTGTCGGCCCCGACGGCAAGATGAAGGACGGCATCGAGGCGCAGACGCAGCAGGTGTTCGAGAACCTGAAGGCGGTGCTCGCCGCCGCCGGCATGGGGATCGAGAACCTGGTGAAGGTGACCACCTTCCTCACCGACGAGAACACCATCGACGGCTTCCGCAAGGTGCGCGGCCAGCACCTCGGCGAGCACAAGCCCGCCTCGACGCTGGTGGTGATCAAGCGGCTGGCGCTGCTGGGCCTGCTGGTCGAGGTCGAGGCAGTGGCGGCGAAAGCCTAGGAGCTGCGATCAGGCCGCCGCGCCGGTGTCGCGGATCGCCTTTTTCTTGTTCTTGCGAAGCGAGAAGATCCGCGCAACCGGCACGCCATACAGAGAAGCTAGGCTTTCTTCTTCTCCAAGAAGATCTGCGCCACCGACTTGGCAAATCCTTGCTCGACGTCCTTCATCTGCGTGCTGCCTCCGTATATTCCGCCGAAGGCGAATTGCTTCGAGACCTGGTACTTGCCGATCACCTGGCCGGACGCGCCGTCGATGACGAGGACGTCGGCGTCGAGCTTGATCTGGCCCAGCCCCGCCAGCATGAAGCGGGCGAACGCACTCCCTTCGTCATATTGGGTGATGATCAGCTTGAGTTTCGCCGGCGGGTCGCCGGCCGGCGCATTGGCATCGACGACGACTGCCGGAACCTCCTTCTGAAGCTCCGCCTTCACCATTCCACTGATCCTCTCCAGCTCATACGATGCCACGAACACGCCGGGTTTCGCTTCCGCCGAGACGTCGGCGATGTGTATCGTCGATTTCTGCCCGTCGGGAATCGCCTGGACCGAAGTCGGTGCCGAGGGATCGGTCGCACAGGCTGACAGGAGCAATCCCAAGCCCAAGAGAAATGCCCACTGCCGAGGACGCCGATAGAAAATCCGCATGTTTCCCCCACAAATAAGTGCCCGCCTGATTTGTTGCGAGAATCTTGCCGTGGAACAACTATCGGTAGGAATGAAGGATGCGCGACGAGATGGCGGGTGGAGCTTGGCGCCGCCGCGAGAATTCGCGGTGAGAGCGTGAAGCGGGCAGCACTGGAGAGCACAAGATGACAGCACGTTACGACCTGGTCCTGCGCGGCGGCCGCCTGATCGACGGCATCGGCGGCGCCTCGAAGACCCTCGACGTCGCCGTCACCGGCGATCGCATCGCCGCGGTCGAGCGCCTTCCCGCCGGCAGCGGCAAGCGCGAGATCGATGTCAGCGGCCTCGCGGTGGCGCCGGGCTTCATCGACGTCCATACCCACGACGACCGTGCGCTGTTCGCCACGCCCGAGATGGCGGCGAAGGTGAGCCAGGGCGTCACCACCGTGGTGACCGGCAATTGCGGCGTGTCGCTGGCCCCGCTCACCCTCGATCGCGCGCCGCCGCCGCCCCTCGACCTCATCGCCGACCGCGAGGGCTACCGCTTCCCGCGTTTTGCCGATTATCTCGCCGAGGTGGACGCGCATCCGCCGGCGCTCAACGCGGCGGCACTGGTGGGCCATTCCTCGCTCAGGGTCGGGACCATGACGAAGCTCGACCGCGCTGCGAGCGCGACCGAGATCGAGGCCATGCGCAAGCGCCTCGCCGAGGCGCTCGACGCCGGCGCCATCGGCCTTTCCACCGGCCTCTGGTACGACCCCGCCAGCGCCGCCCCCAAGGAGGAGGTGATCGCGCTGGCGGAGCTGCTGCGTCCGGCGGGCGCGCTCTACACCACCCATATGCGAAACGAGGCCGACCATGTGCTCGACAGCCTCGACGAGACCTTCGCGGTCGGCCGCGCCGCCGAGGTGCCGGTGGTGGTCTCTCACCACAAGGTGGTCGGCAAGACGAATTTCGGCCGCACTCGGGAAACGCTGCCGGTCATCAAATCGGCGATGACGCGCCAGAGCGTCGGCCTCGACTGCTATCCCTATGTCGCCTCCTCGACCGTGCTCAGGCCGTTCATGGTGCCGTTCGCGCTCAAGGTGCTGGTCACCTGGTCGAAACGCGCGCCGGAGATGGCCGGCCGCTATCTCAGCGACATCGCCGCCGAGTGGAAGGTGAGCGAGGCCGAGGCCTGCGACCGGCTGCAGCCGGCGGGCGCGGTCTACTGGACCATGGACGAGGAAGACGTGAAGCGGGTGCTCGCTTTCGAGCACACCATGATCGGCTCCGACGGGCTGCCGCACGACCTCCACCCGCACCCGCGCCTCTGGGGCACTTTCCCGCGCGTTCTCGGCCACTACTGCCGAGAGGAGAAGTTGTTCCCGCTGGAGGAGGCCGTCCGCCGCATGACCAGCCTCTCCGCCGACCGTTTCGGCCTCACGAACCGCGGCCGGATCGCCCCCGGCGCCTACGCCGACATCTGCGTCTTCGATCCGGCGACGGTGATCGACCGCGCGAGCTTCGAGGCGCCGATGACGCCCGCCGCCGGCATCGCCCATGTGCTGGTGAACGGCACGATCGTCTGGCAGGACGGCGCCGCCACCGGCGCGCGGCCGGGGCGAGCGCTCCGCCGCCAGGCGATGCAGAAGGAGCGTGCCGCCGCCTGACGGGCGGGCGTCACCGCCGGATCAGGAAGGTCTTCGCCGCACGCCGCCGCTCCCAGTCCGCGCGCTCCAGCGCCGGCGTGTCGTCGGCCCGCTCGGGATATCCGAGGCAGAGATAGCCCACGAGGCGCCATCCCGGCGGAACCTCGAGGGTGCGCGCGACGTCGGCGGGATCGAGGATCGAGACCCAGCCCAGCCCCACGCCATGGGCGCGCGCCGCGAGCCAGAGCGTGTGGATCGCGGTCACCGTGGAGTACTCGATCATCTCCGGCATGGTGCGGCGGCCGAGCCCGTGGCCTTGGAGGGTCTCGCGATCGGCAAAGACCGCGAGGTGCACCGGCGCCTCGTCGAGCCCCGCAAGCTTCAAGCTGGCGTAGAGCCTCGCCTCCTCGCCTTCATGCGCCGCCAGCGCCTCGGCATTGGCGCGCTCGAAATTGTCGCGCACGGCGTGGCGCCGCACCGGATCCTCCACCAGCACGAAGCGCCAGGGCTGGCTCAGCCCCACGGAAGGTGCGAGCACCGAGACCGCCAGCAGCTCGTCCACCAACCCTTCCGGCAAGGCATCGCGCCGGAAGCGCCGCACGTCGCGCCGCCAGGTGAGCAGCTCGAGAAGCTTGCCGCGAAACGCCGCGTCGAATTCCGGCGGTGCTGCGCCGCTCACGGCCGTTTCCTCCCAGATCGATATCCCGCGCCCTTCGACGCTGGGCTTTCAGCCTAGCACCTTATCGCTTGCCGCGCGCGTCCACCGGCCAGATGTCGACGAGCGTGTCGCCGCGCACCACGTGGTAGACGTCGTAGAGGTTGACGGTGGGATCGTCGTGCGGCGTCACGCATTCCAGGCGATGGCCGATCTCTGGCCGGGGCGCGCCCTCCGGCAGGATCAGTTTGCCGTGCTCGTCGCCGAAGAAGGTGTAGGTGGCGCCCTCCGGCGCGCCGCGGGCGATCTCCGGCTTCGGCCCGTCGGTGGCGAAGGCCTTGAGCCCGGCGTCGCAGGTGACATAGCCCGGCGCGTTGGTGCTGACGACCGCGGTCTGCACGAAGAGCGAGGTCTCGAAGGGGAGCGTGTTGCGGCCCTCGCGGAGCGCGTTGTTGTAGTCGACGTCCATGAAGATGTAGGAGCCGACCTGCAGCTCGGTGAAGACATGCGCCTCGGGATCGAGATCGAAAGTGCCGGTGCCGGCGCCGGTGACGATCGGCACGGGAATGCCCTCCTTCTTCAGCCGCTCGACGATGGCGGCGAGCCGCTTCAGCACGTCGAGGGTCCTGGCCCGCCGCTCCTCGCGCTTCGCCAGGTGCTGCAGGTTGCCGGCATAGGCCTGGAGGCCGCGGAAGCGCAGCACGCGCGAGGCGCCGATGCCCCAAGCGAGCTCCAACACCGCCTCCTCGGTCTGGGCGCCGGTGCGGCCGTGGCCGGCGTAGAAGTCGACGAGCACGTCGAGCGGCTTGCCGTCGGCCTGGGCGGCAGCCGCGAGCGCGGTCAGGTTGGTGGGATTGTCCACCACCACCGAGAATCCATGATGATCATGGGCGTTGAGGGCGAAGAGCCGCTCGATCTTGGAGAGCGTCACCTGCGGCGAGGTGATGTGGACACCGGGAATGCCGGCCCGCACCATCACCTCAGCCTCGCCGAGGGTGGCGCAGCAGACGCCGAGCGCGCCCGCCTGCACCTGCAGCTCGGCGATCTTCACGGACTTATGGGTCTTGGCGTGCGGCCTGAGGTTGACGCCGACGCCGCGGGCGTGGGCGGCCATCGAGGCGATGTTGCGCTCCATGATGTCGAGGTCGAGGATCAGCGCCGGCGTATCGAGAGACGCACGCGATCCCGCCACCCCGATCAGATGCGCATTCGGTCCGAGATCGGTCATCCCCATGAGCTCCTAACGGTATTTCCGGCGAAGTGAATAGCGGGTCGTCGCGCGAAACGCCACAGGCGCTGAGTCCGTCGCGCCGGTTCTCACGGCGGCGGCACCGCGCCTTTGCGCTCGACGATCAGCCGGTAGGCTTCGGGCTGGCGGTGCTTCTCGAAGTTGAAGATGGTCGTCTTGTAGGAGCGCGTCGCGTCGAGATCGCAGCGGGCGACGATGAGCTCGTCCTGCAGCGACGTCGCCTGCGCGGCGATCTCGCCCGAGGGCGCGATGATCGCGCTCTGGCCGATCTGCATCACGCCCTCCTCGACGCCGCATTTGGCGACACCCACCACCCAAGTGCCGTTCTGATAGGCACCGGACTGCATGACAATATGATTATGGAAGTTGGAGAGGGCGTCGTGCTCCGGCGCCGGCGGATTGTGCATCGGCGTGTTGTAGCCCACCAGCACCATCTCGACCCCCTGCAGCCCCATGACGCGATAGACCTCGGGCCAGCGCCGGTCGTTGCAGATACACATGCCCATGATCCCGCCCATAGTGCGGTGGACGGGAAATCCGAGATTGCCGACCTCGAAATAGCGCTTCTCCAGGTGTTGGAACTGGCGCCAGGGCTCGTGCTCCGCGTGGCCGGGGAGATGCACCTTGCGGTACTTGCCGATGATCCGGCCGGCCTTGTCGACCAGGATCGCGGTGTTGAAATGCCGGACACGACCCTCTTCCTGTGCGAGCTCCGCATATCCCAGGCAGAAGCCGATGCCGAGCTTGGCCGCGCTCTCGAAGAGGGGCTGCGTCTCCGGCCCCGGCATCTCGCGCTCGAAGAAGGCGTCGATGTCAGCCTGCTCCTCCATGAACCAGCGCGGAAAGAAAGTGGTGAGCGTGAGCTCCGGATAGACCACGAGATCGCAGCCCATGCCGTGCGCCTGCCGCATCAGATCGATGAGCCGGCGCACCACCTGGGCGCGGGAGTGGTTGCGGTTGATCGGCCCGACCTGGGCCGCTCCGACGGTGACGATGCGGGTCATGGGGTCGCGTCCTCGTTCATTCCGCCAGCGCCAGCAGGCTGTGCAGCAGCACGTTGGCACCGGCCTCGAGATCGCCGGGCTCGGTATGCTCGGCGGGATTATGGCTGATTCCTTTGACGCTCGGCACGAAGATCATGGCGGTGGGGCAGAGCCGCGCCATCATCTGCGCGTCGTGCCCGGCGCCCGAGGTCATCCGGCGCTGCGAGAGGCCGAGATCAGCGGCGGTCCTCTCCACCACCTCGACGATGCGCGCGTCGAAGCTCACCGGCTCGAAGCGGGCGAGCCGGCGGCTCTCGATCCCGACGGTCTCCGACCGGCCGAGCTCGACCAGAAACTCGGCGAGGCGCCGCTCCGCCTCCTGGAGCGCCGTCTCATCGGTGTTGCGGAGATCGACCGTGAGCTTGGCGCGGGCGGCGATCACGTTGATGAGGTTGGGATGGAGCTCGATCGCGCCGACGGTGCCCACCTGATTGCCGCCGATCTCGCTGGCAAGCCGCCGCACGAAAGCGGCGATGGCGGCGGCGGCATAGCCGGCGTCGCGTCGCAGCCGCATCGGCGTGGTGCCGGCATGGTTCGACTGGCCGGTGATGCGGAGCTCCTGCCAGGAGATGCCCTGGAGGTTCTCGACCGCGCCGATGGTGACGCCCGCGGCGTGGAGCACCGGCCCTTGCTCGATGTGCAACTCGACGAAAGCGAGCGGCCTGACGGCGCCCGGCGTCGCTTCGCCGGCATAGCCGATGCGCCGGAGCTCGTCGCCGAGCCGCGCGCCGTCGATGGCGCGCGCGTCGAGCGCCTCGGCAAGCGCCATGCCGCCGGCATAGACGAGCGAGCCCAGCATGTCGGGCTGGAAGCGGGCGCCCTCCTCGTTGGTGAAGATGCCCACCGCCAGCGGCCGGCGCGTGACGACGCCGGCCTCGTTCAGCGTCTCGATGACCTCGAGCGCGCCCAGCACGCCATAGTTGCCGTCATAGCGGCCGCCGGTGCGGACGGTGTCGATGTGGGAGCCGCTCATCACCGGCGGCCCGTCCTCGCGACCTTTCCGCAGCCCGAGGATGTTGCCGACGGCATCCACCGATACGTCGAGGCCGAGCTCGCGCATCCAGTCGACGACGAGATCGCGCCCTGCCTTGTCGTCGTCGGTGAGCGCGAGGCGGCAGCAGGCGCCGTTCTCCCCCGCGCCGATCTCGGCGAGCCGGTCGAGACGGCCTTGGAGGCGCGGCCAGTTGATGCGGAGGTTGCCGGCGCTCACGCCACCTCCTCGGGCCTCCGGCCGACGAGGCGGGTCCAGATCTCCGGATCGGTAGCGCCCTCGGTGCCGAAGAGCAGCACCCGCGAGGTGCTGTCGAGGCCGAGCGCGGTCGCCGGCGCGGCATCCGGCATCGCTTCGCGGAGGCCCGCGAGCCCCGCGACGCCGGTCTCGCCGGCGACCAGCGGCGGATCGCCGGCGCCGCCCTCGGCGAGGAGCCGCACGGCATCGACCGCCGCCTGGTCGGAGATCGCGATCACGTCGTCGACCGCGAGCCGCAGGACGTCCCAGGCCAGCAGCGAGACCTCGCCGCAGGAGAGGCCCGCCATCACCGTCTCGAGGTCGCCGCCGACCGCGACCGGCCTGCCGGTCTCGATGCTGCGGAAGAGCGCATCGGCCCGCAGCGGCTCGACCACGATGAGCCGCGGCCGCTCCACGCCCCAGCGCTGCCAGCTGAGCGCCGCCACCGCCGCGGCGGCGCCGCCGACGCCGGCCTGCATGACGATGTGGGTCGGCCGCTCGGAAATCTGCTCGAAGGCCTCGCCCGCCATCACGCCGTAGCCGTGCATGACGTCGCGGGGAATGTCGGTGTAGCCGGCATAGGAGGTGTCGGAGACCACGGTCCAGCCATGGCGCCGCGCCTCCGCCGCGGCGTGGCGCACCGCATCGTCGTAGCTGCCGGGGACGCGCAGCACCTCGGCGCCGTAATGGGCGATGGCGGCGCGGCGGCCCTCGCTGACGCCGGCGCCGACGAAGATCACGGCGCGGCAGTGGAAGAGCCGGGCGCCCCAGGCGACCGAGCGGCCGTGATTGCCGTCGGTGGCGCAGGTGACCGTGAGGCGCTGGGCGATGTCGCGATGCTTCCCGGCGATGAGATCGCGCGAGGAGGGCGTGCTGCCCGTCGCGGCGGCGACCTGCCGCTGCAGCTGGCGCAACACGGCATAGGCGCCGCCGAGCGCCTTGAAGCTCTTGAGGCCGAAACGCAGGGCTTCGTCCTTGTAGTGGACCGCACCGAGCCCGAGCCGCCCGGCAAGCCCGGCGAAACCGCGCAGCGGCGTCGGTGCATAGCCGGGCCAGCTCGCGATCTCCTCGCGCGCCGCCGCGAACTCCGCCGCGCTCAGGATCCTTTCGAGCTGCCGCGGGTAGGGCACCTCGTGCTCGACCCGCCCGTTCGAGACATGGCGAAACGGCTCATGCGTGCTCATCTCGGCGCGGCGGCGGCGAAGGCGGGATCGATCTCGCGCAGATGGCAGGCGACGTGATGGCCGGGCCGCACTTCCTTCATCTGGGGCTCCTCCACCTTGCAGCGCGGCTCCGCATAGGGGCAGCGGGTGTGGAAGCGGCAGCCGGAGGGCGGGTTGATCGGGCTCGGCACGTCGCCGGTGAGGATGATCCGCTCGCGCTTCGCCTCGGGATCCGGCTCCGGCACCGCCGACAGCAGCGCCTCGGTATAGGGATGGAGCGGCGTCGCGAACAGCGAATCGCGGTCGGTGAGCTCGACGATCTTGCCGAGATACATGACCGCGATGCGGTGGCTGATGTGCTCCACCACGGCGAGGTCGTGGGCGACGAAGAGGTAGGAGATGCGGAACTCCTCCTGCAGGTCGCGCAGCAGATTGATCACCTGCGCCTGCACCGAGACGTCGAGCGCGGAGACCGGCTCGTCGCAGACGATGACGCTCGGCTGCAAGGCCAGCGCGCGGGCGATGCCGATGCGCTGCCGCTGGCCGCCGGAGAACTCGTGCGGATAGCGCTGCAGCGCGTCCTCGCGCAGCCCCACCTTGGCGAAGACGCCGACCACCAGCTCCTTGAGCGCGCTGCCGCTGGCGATGCCGAAATTCTCCAGGGGCTCGCCGACGATCTCGCCCACGGAGAGCCGCGGGTTGAGCGAGGAATAGGGATCCTGGAACACCACCTGCAGCTCGCGCCGGTAGGGCCGCATCTCCGAGCGGCTCAGATTGTCGATCCGCTTGCCGCGGAGCTTCACGGTGCCGGCGGTGGGATCGATGAGCCGCAGGATCGCCTTCCCCGCCGTCGACTTGCCGCAGCCGGATTCGCCGACGAGCCCCAGCGTCTCGCCCTCGCCGAGGGTGAAGCTGATGCCGTCCACCGCGTAGACGTAGCCGACCGTGCTGGAGAGCAGCCCCTTCTTCACCGGGAAATGCTTCTTCAGCCCGTCGACCTCGAGGACGGGAGCGGTGGCGGGTCTCATGCGCGGGTCACCCGCTCGGACTCGAAGCAGGCGGCGAAATGCTGCGGTGCCTTGAGGTCGAAACTCGGCGCCTCGCGCCGGCAGCGCTCGGTGGCATAGGGGCAGCGCGGCGCGAAGGCGCAGCCGACAATCTCGTCCTTGAGCGAGGGCACCATGCCCGGGATCTCCGTGAGGCGCGGCGGCTCGGCGCGGCCGCGGGTGGCGCCCAGCCGCGGGATCGAGTTGAGGAGCCCCGCCGTATAGGGGTGGCGCGGCCGGCGGAAGATGTCCTTGACCGGCGCCTCCTCCACCTTGCGGCCCGCGTACATGACGACGACGCGCTCCGCCATCTCGGCGACGACGCCGAGGTCGTGGGTGATGAGGATGATGGCGGCGCCGATCTTCTGCTTGAGCTCGCGCATCAGGTCGAGGATCTGCGCCTGGATGGTGACGTCGAGGGCCGTCGTCGGCTCGTCGGCGATCAGCAGCTTGGGATTGCAGGCCAAGGCCATAGCGATCATCACGCGCTGGCGCATGCCGCCGGACATCTCGTGCGGATACTGCTGCGCGCGCCGAGCCGGCTCCGGAATCTTGACCAGACGCAGCATCTCCACCGCGCGCTTTGCCGCCTGCCGGGCATCCAATCCCTGATGCAGCATCAGGGTCTCGCTGATCTGCCGCGACACCGTCAGCACCGGGTTGAGCGAGGTCATCGGCTCCTGGAAGATCATCGAGATCTCGTTGCCGCGGATCTTGCGCATCTCCGCTTCCGGCAAGGTCAGGAGATCGGTGCCCTGGAAGCGGATGCTACCGCCGACGATCCGCCCGGGCGGATTAGGGATGAGGCGCAGGATCGAGAGTGACGTGACGCTCTTGCCGCAGCCGGACTCGCCCACCACCGCCAGGGTCTCGCCCGGCTTCACGTTGAGTGAGACGCCGTCGACGGCGCGCACCACGCCGTCGCGGGTGAAGAAATGCGTGCGGAGATCTTCGATCTCCAGCAACGGCTGCACCGCCTCGGAAGGCTTCGGCGCGCGGGTGTCGAGGGCAGCGACGGTCATCGGCTTCACCTCACATCCGCCGCGCCAAACGCGGGTCGAGCGCATCGCGGAGCCCGTCGCCAACCAGATTGACCGCCAGCACCGTCACCGACAGGAAAGCCGCGGGGAACAGCACGATGTAGTAGGCGACCTGGAACAGGCTCCGCCCCTCCGCCATGATATTGCCCCAGCTCGGGATGTTGGGCGGCGTGCCGGCGCCGATGAAGGAGAGCGTCGCCTCGGTGATCATCGCCGAGGCGCAGATGTAGGTGCCCTGCACCAGGATCGGCGCGATGGTGTTGGGGAGGATGTGGCGACGGAGCGTCTTGACGAAGCCGGTGCCTGCCGCTGTCGCCGCCTCGACGAAGGGCTGCTCGCGCAGGCTCAGCACCACGCCGCGGACGAGCCGCGTCACCCGTGGCACCTCGGAGACGGTGATGGCGAAGATCACGTTGCCGACGCTCGCCTTGGTGAGCGCCATCAGAGCGATCGCCAGCAGCACCGGCGGGATCGACATCAGCCCGTCCATCACCCGCATGACGACCGCGTCGGCGATGCGGTTGAAGCCGGTGACGAGGCCGATCGCGAGGCCGATCACCGTGCTGCAGAGCGCGACGCTGAGGCCGACGATGAGCGAGATGCGGCTCCCGTAGATGACGCGGCTGTAGACGTCGCGACCCAGCATGTCGGTGCCGAACCAGTAGGCCTCCTGCGGGAAGCGCAGGCGCTTGATCGGCGACAGCGCCTGCGGATCGACGGTGCCGAGGTAGGGAGCAAGGATCGCCATCAGCACCATCAACGCCAGCAGCGCCGTCCCCAGCGCGACCGTCGGATGGCGTCGGACCGCCTCGGCGAACCAGCCGCGCGCGCGGCGGCGGGCGATGAGCGCGGCATCGATATCGATCGGCGCGATGGTCATGGGATCAATACCTCACGCGCGGATCAAGGAAGGTGTAGCTGATATCCACCAGCAGGTTGACGATCACATAGGCGGCGGAGAACAGCAGGATAATGCCCTGGATGATCGGATAGTCGCGCCGGAGGATCGCGTCGACGGTGAGCCGGCCGATGCCGGGGATCGCGAACACCGTCTCGGTGACGATGACGCCGCTGATCAGCAGCGCCACGCCGATGCCGATGATGGTGGCAATCGGCACCGCCGCGTTCTTGAGCGCGTGGCCCACCAGCACGTCCTTGGTGGCGAGGCCCTTCGCCTGGGCGGTCCGGATATAGTCCTGGCTCAGCACTTCCAGCATGCTGGTGCGGGTGATGCGGGCGATGAGCGCCGCGTAGATGAGGCCGAGCGCCGTCGACGGCAGCACCAGATGTTCCAGGAACGGCACGATGCCGTCGCGGATGCTGACGTAGCCCTGCACCGGCAGCCAGTCGAACTCCACCGAGAAGACCAGGATCAGCAGATAGGCCAGCACGAAGGCCGGCAGCGAGAAGCCCAGCACCGCGAAGCCCATCACCGCGCGATCGACCCAGGTGCCGACGCGCCAGGCCGCCACCACGCCCATCGGCACCGCGAAGAGGATCGAGAGGATGAGGGTGCTGACGGTGAGCGCGACCGTGGGCTCGAGCCGCTGCTGGATCAGCGTCCAGACCGGCAGGTTGGTGAAGATCGAGATGCCGAGATCGCCGTGCAGCACGCCCCAGGCCCACTTGCCGAAGCGCACCAGGAACGGCTCGTCGAGGCCGAGCTGATGGTGGATGCGCGCGATGTCCTGCTCGGTGGCGAGATCGCCGGCGATGATCGCCGCGGGATCGCCGGGCGCGATATAGAGCAGCGAGAAGACGAAGATCGCGACGATGCCCATGACCGGAATGGTCGCGATCAGCCGACGAACGATATAGGCGAACACGGAGGCTCCCAGACCTTTAAGAAACGACGCTCGGCGCCCGCGCGGTCGCGCGCTGGCCCGCAACAGGAAGAAATTTGAGCGACCTGCCGGCGGATTGGGCATGCCTTGCCGACGGCGCCCGCCATGCGGCCGGCGCGCTGCAGGGCGCGTCACGGCCGGTCAGGCCTCGCGCAGCGGTCATCCGAACAACCTCCCGTGTTCTGGGCCGTTACGGCCGGTTGGCGCGCACCTTACGCGATTCCGGCTGGCGGCGACACTCCCCCACCAGGGCCTCGCCCGGCATTGCGAAAGCCATGCCAAGCGCCCTCATTTCTTGCTGACATTCCAGAGTTCGGGCACCGGCGAGGTCAGCACACCCGTGAGGCTGTCGCGCCAGGCGGTGGGAATGGCGAACTGGCCCAGGGGGATATAGGGCAGCGATTGGAACGCCTCGCGCTGGATGTCGGCGGCGATGTGCTTCTGCTCCGGCAGGCTCTCGCTCACCACCCACTGGTTGCGGAGCGCCTCTATCGCGGCATCGGTCGGCCATCCGAACCACGCCTTCTCGCCGTTGGCGCGCAGACCGTCATTGTTCGCGGGCGTGGTGGCATCGGGACCCTGGAAGGAGGTGTGGAAGATGCTCCAGCCCCCCTCCTCCACCGGCCCGCGCTTCGAGCGCCGGGTCAGCACCGTCCCCCAGTCGCTGGTGGCGAGCTCGGCGTTGATGCCGATCCGCTTCAGCAGGTCGACGGTGACCAGCGCCTCCGCATGGACGGCAGCATAGTCGGTGGCGTCGAGGATCACCGCGCGCTCGCCCTTGTAGCCGGAAGCCTTCACCATCTCCTTCGCCTTCTCGATCTCGCGCCTTCCCATCAGCGCCTCGGCGCCGGCTTCGGTCGCGAGCGGCGTCTTGCAGGCATAGAAGGAATAACAGGTGCGCCAATAGGCGGGATCGCCCGCCACCGCCTGCATGTATTCCTTCTGGTCGATCGCCGTCAGCACCGCCTGGCGCAGCTTGACGTTGTTGAACGGCGGCTGCAGTTGGTTGAAGCGCAGGATCGCCTGGTAGCCGAGGGGATCCGAGGCGGCGACGTGGATCTTGTCGTTCTTCTTGAGGAGCGGCACCAGGTCGGTCGGCACCTGCTGCCACCAGTCGACCTCGCCGGAGACGAGCGCGTTCGCCGCCGTCGTGGCATCGGGGATATAGACCCATTCGACGCGATCCACCTTCACCACCTTGCCGCCGGCGGTCCAGTCCGGCGCCTCCTTGCGCGGTACATAGTCGGGATTGCGGCGATAGACCGCCTTGTCGCCGGGGTTCCAGCTCTTGACGTCGAAGATGAAGGGGCCAGAGCCGGTATAGTCCTTGATCTGCTCGTTCGCGTCGGTCCTGGCCACCCGCTCCGGCATGATGAAGGGATTGCCCGAGAGCTTGCCGAGGCTGTCGATCAGCAGCGGAAAGGGATGCTTCAGCACGATCGAGAAGCTCCGCTCGTCGAGTGCCTTGATCTCGCCGAGCGCGTCCGCCAGCTTCTGCCCGATCGCGTCCCGCTTCATCCAGCGCAGCAGCGAGGCGACGCAATCCTCGGCGCGCACCGGCGCGCCGTCATGGAACTTGAGCCCGTCGCGCAGCGTGAACTTGTAGGTGAGCTTGTCCGGGCTGACGCTCCAGCTCTCCACCATCTGCGGCTGCGGCTTGAAATTCTCGTCCATGCCGAAGAGCGTGTCGTAGATCATGTAGGCGTGGTTTCGGGTGATATAGGCGGTACTCCAGACGGGATCGAGCACGCGCAGATCCGCCTGCGGGATGAAGCGGAGCGTGGTGCCGTCTTCCGCCCGCGCCGGTTGCGCGCAGCACACGGCCACTGCCGCAAATCCCAGTATCGCCGCCCGAAGTGCTTTCATGGCCCACCCCTCTTTTCTCGCGAGCATGGAAAACTCGAGCGGCGGCTGCAACATCTTTCCCCGCTACCCCCTCACCTATCCTCTCCCCGGTGGGGAGAGGGACTCTGAGCGAGAGCATCCCTCGGAACCTCATTTGCGACATCAGCGCTTTTGCCCGATAGTGCAGGAGACGTCGCCGACCCTCCGGGAGATCGATCGTGACAAGCACCGAGCGCGAGCTTGCCTTCCTGTCCGCCTCCGAGCAGGTGGAGAAATTCCGTCAGAAGAAGCTGTCGCCGGTGGAGGTGACGAAGGCGGTCGTGGCGCGGATGGAGCGGCTGGAGCCCAAGCTCAACGCCTTCGTGCTGCGCGATCCGGAGGGCGCGCTGAAGGCGGCGCAGGCTTCCGAGGCGCGCTGGCAGAAGGGCCAGCCCCTGGGTCCGATCGATGGCGTCGCCGCCACCATCAAGGATCTCTTCCTCACCAAGGGCTGGCCCACTCTGCGCGGCTCAACCCTCACCAAGCGCGATCAGCCCTGGGAAGAGGATGCGCCGCCGGTGGCGCGACTCAAGGAGAGCGGCGCGGTGATCCTCGGCAAGACCACCATGCCGGAATACGGCTGGAAGGCGCTCGGCGACTGCCCGCTCACCGGCATCTCGCGCAACCCCTGGGACTTGGAGCGCACACCCGGCGGCTCCAGCACCGGCGCCGCGGCGGCGACGGCGGCGGGCATCGGCGCCCTGGCGCTCGGCACCGACGGCGGCGGCTCGATCCGCATCCCCTGCCACTTCACCGGCCTTCCTGGCCTCAAGCCCACCTTCGGCCGCGTCCCTGCCTATCCCGCGAGCCCCTTCGGCATGCTTGCCCATACCGGCCCGATGGCGCGGACGGTGCAGGATTGCGCACTGCTCCTCACCGTGCTGACCGGCGCCGATGATCGTGATCCCTACGCACTGCCGCGCGACGGCGCCGACTACCGCGCCGGCCTCGAGGACGGCATCAAGGGGATGAAGATCGCCTTCAGCCCCGCGCTCGGCTTCGCGAAACGCGTCGATCCCGAGGTCGCCGAGGCGGTGGCGCGCGCCGCCCGCGCGCTCGCCGATCTTGGCGCCCACGTCGAGGAAGTCGATCCCGGCTTCGCCGATCCGCGCGAGGCTTGGCTGACGCTCTGGTACGCGGGCGCCGCCAAGGCGCTCGCCACCGCGACGCCGGCGGAGCGCAAGCGCCTCGATCCCGGCCTCCTCGTCCATGTGGAGCGCGGTGAGAAGATCAGCGCCGTCCAGTATCTCGCGGCCGACGTCGCGCGTGCCGATCTGAGCCGGCACATGCAGTTCTTCCATCGCCGCTACGATCTGCTGGTCACTCCCAGCGTCGCGGTGCCGGCGCTCAAAGTCGGCACCGATCTCAGCGATCCCGGCGTCGAGAAGGAATGGATCGACTGGACGCCCTTCAGCTACCCCTTCAACCTGACGCGCCAGCCGGCGGCGAGCGTGCCCTGCGGCCTGACCCGCGCGGGCCTGCCGATCGGCTTCCAGATCGTCGGCCGCCTCTACGACGACAAGACCGTGCTGCGCGCCGCCCGTGCCTATGAGAAGGCGCATCCGCCGGCACAGGCGCCGCTGGACTGACGCTCTGCGATAAGGTCGAACGCAACAAGTCCTTCTCCGCCCGCTTGCGGGGGGAGAAGGATTTAGGATGAGGTGGGTCGGGCCGCGACGATGTCAGTGAAAATAACAACGCTGATGGTGAGCAAGTCCCCGCCTCACCCTGCCCTCTCCACCCCCTGGGGTGGAGAGGGTTCGTGAAGGAGCCGATCCCACCAGCACCGCGCGGCACCCTCTTCCTCATTGTGGGACCGAGCGGTGCCGGCAAGGACACGGTGATCGACGGCGCCAAGGCGGCGCTTGCCGGCGATCCGCGCTATCTCTTCCCGCGCCGCGTGGTGACGCGGCCGCCGGGAACCGGCGAGGATCACCTGCCGATGACCGTCGCCGATTTCGAGGCGGCTGAAGCGCGCGGCGCGTTCGCGCTCGCCTGGGGCGCCCACGGCCTCCACTACGGCATTCCCCGCGCGATCGACGACGCACTGGCGCAAGGCCGCCACGTGATCGCCAACGTCTCCCGGGCAGTGATCGCCGAGGCGAGGCAGCGCTATCGGCCACTCTGCATCGTCGAGGTTTGGGCGCCCATCGAGGTGCTGGCGGAGCGGCTTGCCCGGCGCGGCCGCGAGAACGCTGCCGAGATTGCCGAGCGGCTCAAGCGCTCCGGCGCCATCCCGGTCGAGGGAGCGGATGTCGCGCGGATCGAAACGACGGGAACCATCGAGGAGAGCGTCGGCGCGCTCCTCGCGGTCCTCAACTCGGCGGCGGGAAAGGCTTAGGCGGCGGCCTTGCGCTGGGCCGCGCGCTCGATGCGGCGCTTCAGGCGGCGCGCCTCGATCGGCAGCTTGGCGCTGGAGACGCTGAGGAGATAGGCGTCGAGGCCGCCATTGACCTCGATGCTGCGGATCGCGTGCGGGGTGAGGCGCAGCCGCACCGGGCCGCCGAGGGCGTCCGACAGCAGCGAGATCACCTGCAGGTTCGGCAGGAACCGGCGCTTGGTCTTGTTGTTGGCGTGGCTCACCAGGTGGCCCACCTGAACGCCCCGGCCCGAGATCGCGCACCGTCTTGCCATGACCGCACCTTAACGCCTTGAAACGAATGGGAAGACACCCGGACCGGGCCGGGCGACGAAGGGCGCTTTTTAAGGCAAGGGGCTGGTCCCGTCAAGGGAACTGGGTTAAGCCCGCCCCCATGCCCTGGACCGAGCTCGCTGCCACCACCCTAAGGGATACCGATCTCCGGCTCTACGGCGCCGAGGACGGCAGCTACATGATCCGCGCCAACGGTCTCGAGCTGATGAGCAGCCGCAATCACGGCTCCGAAGATGCGCTCGGAGCGATGGCCGGCGCGCTGGCGCGGCAACGCGGGCGGGAACCGCGGCTCCTCATCGGCGGGCTCGGCCTCGGCTATACCCTCGCCGCCGCAGCGAAGGTGCTCGACGGTTCCGGCGAGATCATCGTTGCCGAAATCTCGCCGGATGTCATCGACTGGTTCGAGCGCTATCTGGCGCCGACGCTGTTCCCGCAGCGCCTGGCGCACCTGCGCCTCATTACGGCGGATGTGGCGACCGTGGCCGGCGCGGCAGGCACCGGAGGCTATGACGTCATCGTCCTAGACGTCGACAACGGGCCGCGCGCCTTTGCGACCGCGAGCAACGACTGCCTCTACAGCGCGGAGGGACTTGCGACGCTGCGCGCCGCGCTGAGGAAGAACGGCGTGCTCCTGGTCTGGTCCGGCTTCGAGGCGCCGGAATTCGCGGCACGCGCAGCGGCGGCCGGCTTCGCCGTCGCCTGCGAGCCGGTCGCCATATCCGTTCGGCCCGGCCTCTCCCACTACATCTACCGGCTGACGAAGGCTCAGGCCGGCAGCTCGTAGCCGATCGCGCTCTCGATCTCGATCGTCTTCTGCACGGCCGGCCGCGCCATCATGCGCTTGCGGTGTGCTTCGAGACGCGGGAATTCCCCGGGCGCGAGATCGAGGGAATTGGCGAAGCGCCAGTAGAGGCGGAAGAGATGGATGTCGGCGATCGAGTAGCGGCCGACCGTCCAGTCCCGATCGCCGAGGCGCTGCTCGGCCAGCGCCCAGACGTTTCGCGCGTGGTCGATGCCGCGGGCGCGCGCCGGGTGCAGGGTCGAGGCGATGAAGGAATGCCAGGAGATCACCTGCGCCTCCACCTCGGGATCCCCCAGCGGCAGCAGCCCCACCTCCGGATGCCGCCGCGCGAGATAGTAGAGGATCGCCGCCACCTCGGTGAGCCGCCGCCCATCGATGAGGAGCGTCGGCACCTTGCCCTCGGGATTGATCGCCAGGAACTCGGGCGAGCGATGCTCTTTCCGTGCGAAGGAGAGCACCTTGCTCTCGAAGGCGGCACCCACCTCATGGAGGCCGATGTGAACCGCCATCGAGCTCGAGCCCGGCGAGAAATAGAACGTGAGCATGGCTGGCCTCCCCCCGAACCGGTCGTGCAGGATCTCCACCTGACGCCAAATGCGCCCGGAAGGAAAGCCCGGGATGCGCGTTGAGCCACATCAACGCCGCCTTCGCTCCGTCATCGATAGTGGGAAAAGTGATTGCGAGCGGCGGCGGCCGCTTCGTGACGCTTTCGTGACAGCAACGCGCAGCGAGCAAGGCAATGACAGCGAAAACCGAGATCGTCGATTTCCTGGGGGAGCGCGCGCTGGTGATGCCGGCGCTGCTCGCCACCGCCATCGTCGCCAACGAGCGGGCCAAGTACGTGCTGACCCTGCTGCAGATGGCGGCGAGCCAGGCGGAGAATCCGCAAACCGCGCCGCCATCGCTGCGCGCGGATCGCGAGGCCTGCGGCATCACCGAGGCGAAATTCGATCGGGTGATCGCGCAGGCCGAGCATGACGGCACCGGGAACTATTACATCCCCAACGCGCGACGGCTCATCGCGGTGCTCGACGAGGCACTCGGCGACATGATCGCGCCGCTTCGGGCGGCTGCGAAGGACGGCGGCGATTCCGACGCGCTCCATGCGCGCTTCTCCGATCGCCTGGAGCGGCTGCTCCGGGCGCGTCCGAAGATGAGCGAGGATGCCCTGAGCGGCGAGACCATCGCCGCGCTCACCTCCGGCCGTCCCAAGGCGGGAGATGGCGTGCATGTCCTGGTCATGGACCTGCACAAGGAGCTCACCCGCCTGCAGGGCGCCATCGCCACAGAGGAGGTGGCGGGCGCGAAGGCCTACGGACTCGATGGCAACGACCGCGCGGCGCTCGCCGCCTTCATGAAGGGGCTCCAGCGGACCGCGCCGCTCAAATTCGACCATCCCGGTCTCGATACGACGGCGGCGCGCGCCAACGGCGTGCTGCTGATCCAGAACGATATCGGTACCACCGAAGCCCATGTGCTTGTCGTGAAGGTGGCGGGCCTGCGTGTCTCGACGACCTATACCGACGTCCATCTGCCGCGGCTGCGCTTCCTGCAGTCGCTGTGCGCCGACACCGGCGTCAGCTGGACCGACGTCCATTCGCGCCAGGCGGTGAGCATCGGCGACGGCGATCTCTTCTACCTCACCACGGGCGAGTTCGCGGCCGAGACCGCCGATGCGCTCGACGCGTTTCTCGAGCGGCTGGGCTCGCGCATCGTCTTCCTCATCGACTGGAACAAGGCACGGAAGCGCCTCAACCTGCTGGTGCCGAACGAGACCGCGGTCGAGATCCTGAAATGGGCGGCGGATCAGGAGGTCGGCCACCGCGGCTTTCTCGAGCTCGGCGGCGAGCGGCTGATCTATGACGCGCTGGAGCAGGCGGTGAAGACGCCGCTGCGCTACGGCGAGCTGCTGCACGAGATGATCGGCACCGAGGTGGCGCGCGACTATCTCCGCTTCGTGCTGCAGATCACGGCGAGCGGCCTACTCGAAGGCCGCTCGGAGGCGCTGATCCGCGACCGGGTGCGCGCGGAGCTCTTCACCCATTTCCGCACCGCGGAGCAGCGCCTGCTGGCGGAATGCGCGAGCCACGCCGAGATCATCCTGCAGCTCGCGACCGGACTGCGCAGCGCGATGCGCAACGGCGGGCCCGCGCGCGGCGAGGCGCTGGCTCAGCACGCGACACGCGCCAAGCAATGGGAGAGCCGCGCCGACAACCTGGTGAAGGAACTGCGCTCGACCGTCCGCCGCATCTCCGGCACCGAGTTCTTCCGGGGCCTGGCAGAGACCGCCGACGACGCCGCCGACCATCTGGAGGACGCCGCCTTCCTGGCGGGGCTGCTGTTCAAGAGCGCGCCGCCGGACGACGTGCCGGAGCCGCTGCTGACCCTCGCCGACCTGCTGGTGGACGGTGCGCAGGCCTTCCGGCGCACGATGGAATCGGCACAATACGTCCGGCGCGACGGCGAGCGCGAGGCGGCGCAGCGCTTTCTCGAGGCGGTGGACAGCGTGGTGACCACGGAGCACCTGACGGACGAGCGCCACCGGGCGGTAACCATGACATTGATGAGCGCGCCGCTCGATTGCCGCCAGCTTCTGATGCTGGGCGACGTCGCCCATCACCTGGAAGCCGCCGCGGATGCCCTGCTGCACGCGAGCCTCCGACTCCGCGACCACGTCCTCGGCGACATCCTCTTCACCTAGGAGGCCACTCTCTGGCGCGTCCGACGGACTTGACGCGGCGGGCGCGTTCCCTAATGTGAAGCCGATGTGTCGGATCGTTCGGATCGTCGCCAGAGCCGCCAGCAGCCCCTGCGGGTTGCCGGGATGGCGTGTGCGCTGAGACCCAGAGAACGCCGCTCAATCCCCAAGGCCCCGCCGGAGACGGACGGGGTCTTTTTCATCCCCGTCCGCCGGCACTACGGACGGAGTTCGATCGATGACCCAGAACATCTACGA
>DATJOK010000143.1:0-15480 GCA_035507155.1 Allostellaceae bacterium | reverse complement strand
TCAGCGCCGCTTCACGCCGCGGGCGAGGCGCAGCAGCACCTCGCTGCAGATCGTGTGGTCGGGAAAGCCGGTGCGCTTGCACTGGCGCTCCGCCTCCAGCAGCAGGCCGAGCGCGGCGAGCGCGCGGCGCGGCGGCCACTGCCGCAGCTCGGCGAGGAAGCGGTCCTGGTGCTTGAAGAAGATCGGCGGCCGGAGCGCGCGCAGCGCCTCGTCGGGCGACAGGCCGCCCGCGATCCTGACGCCGGCGACGTGCAGCCGATCGAAATGCCGCATGGCGGCGCGCACGATGCCGACCGCGCTCTCGCCTTCCTGGAAGGCGCGGGTGAGCGCGCGCTCGAGCGCGGCGCTGTCGCCATCGGCGGCAGCGAAGACCGCATCCTCGACGGTGACCTGGGCGCTGTCGCCGACGCAGGCAATGGCGTCGTCGAGACCGACGCGGCCGCCGTCGCCGGCATAGAGCGCGAGTTTCTCCAGCTCCGCGCGGCTCAACCCGCGATCGGCGCCGAGATGGCCGACGAGATAATCGCGCGCCTCGGCGCTCGCGGTGATTTGATGACTTGTCAACACCTGGCTCACCAGCTCGCCCAGCTCCCGCGCGCCGTCGGCGTAGCACGGCACCGCCGCGGCGTTGGCGGCGCTCTCGAAGGCGCGGCGCAGCGAGGAGCGGCCGGCGAGATCCCCCGCCTCCACCACCGCGACGCTGTCGCCCGGCGCCGGATCCCGGAGGAACTCGGCGAAGAGCCCGCCGAGACTGTCGCCGGCATCGCGCACCCGCACCAGGCGCCGGCCGCCGGTGAAGCTCATCGCCGCCATCTCGTCGCGGAGCCGCGCCGGATCGCCGGCTAGCGTCTGGCTCGCGAGATTGGCGACGCGGAAGGGGTCCTCGAGATCCGGAGAGACCGCGGCGGCGAGCGCCGTCGCGCGCTCGCGCACCAGCCCGGTATCGGGGCCGTAGATCAGGATCGCGCGGAGCTTCGGATCGGGCTTCGCGGCATAGCTCGCGACGAAGGACTGGATGCGGGCGCCAGTGAGCTTCATGGGCCGAGCTTCATGGGCCGCGCGTCATCGGCTCACAACGCGGCGGTCATGTTCTTGTGGTCCTTGATGTAGATCGCGAGCCGGGTCTGGATGTCGTCGCTGAGCTCGTTGAGCGAGCGCTGCTCGGCGCTTTGCTGGGCCACCACCGTCGCGTAGTCGTCGGTCTGCACGTCGAAGGCCGCCACCGCCCGGGTCGAGCCGGAGAGCAGCGCTTCCTTCTTCTCCGCGCCGATCACATGCAGGGAGAAGCTGGCGGTCATGGTGATCTGGCTGCGCGAGGTGGTGCCGTCCGAGCGGTAGCCCACATCGACGCGGGACTCCGCCAGCTGCACCGTCAGGAGGTAGCGCTGCGGCACCCGGGCGTTGGTCGGGTTGAGGCCATCGCGCAGCGAGATCGTCATCAGCTGGCCCAGCCGGTTCGGAATCGTGTTCACCTTGATCGCGGCGAGATCGACGGCGATATCGCGGCGGTCGCGGGGGGCATAGAGCGGACGCCAGCCGCAGCCGCCGAGCGTGAGCAGCGCCGCCGAGGCGAGGAGGCTCCGCCTAGACCACGACATTGACGATCCGGTTCGGCACGATGATCACCTTGCGCGGCTGCTTGCCGTCGAGCAGCTTCTGCACCGTCGGCAAGGCGAGCCCCGCCGCCTCCGCCACGGCGTTGTCGCTGTCGCGCGCCAGCTCGATGGTGCCGCGCAGCTTGCCGTTGACCTGCACGGCGACGGTCACCGTCTCGAGCGCGACGAGGGCGGGATCGGCTTTGGGCCAGGCCTCGTCGATCAGCAGCGTCTCGTGGCCGAGCTGCTCCCAGAGCTCCTCGGCGAGATGCGGCATCATCGGACCCAGGAGGCGCACCGCCGCCTCGAGGCCGAAGCGCAGCACCGCCGCCTCGCCGGCGCCGCTTCCCGGCAGCTCCTCGAGCAGGTTGGTGAGCTCGCGGATGCGGGCGACGCCGCGGTTGAAGCGGAACTTCTCGAGATCGTCGGTGACCGCGGCGATGGTGCGGTGGGTGAAGCGCCGCGCCTTGTCGGCGGCGGGCGAGAGCTCGTTGGGGAGCGCGCTCCCGGTCGCCGGCAGCGGCGCCGGCGGCTCCGTCACCAGGCGCCAGAGCCGGTTCACGTAGCGCCAGACGCCCTCGATGCCGGCGTCGGTCCATTCGAGGTCGCGCTCCGGCGGGCTGTCGGAGAGAAGATAGAGCCGCGCGGTGTCGGCGCCGTACTCGCCGACGACGGCCTCGAGGCCGACCACGTTCTTGCGCGACTTGCTCATCTTCTCGAGGCGCCCGACCGTCACCGGCCGCTCCTTGGCGTCGACCAGGCGCTCGCCCTCCCGCGTCACCTCCTCGGGGAAGAGCCAGTTGCCGTCCACGTCCTGGTAGGTCTCGTGGCAGACCATGCCCTGGGTGAAGAGGCCGGCGAAGGGCTCCTTCAAGTCGAGATAGCCGCATTGGGTCAGCGCGCGGGTGAAGAAGCGCGAGTAGAGGAGGTGCAGCACCGCATGCTCGACGCCGCCGATGTACTGGTCGACCGGCATCCAGTAGTCGACATCCCGGCGGTCGAAGGCGGCGGCCGCGCGCGGCGAGCAGTAGCGCAGGAAATACCAGGAGGATTCGAAGAAGGTGTCGAAGGTGTCGGTCTCCCGCGTCGCCGGACCGCCGCAGGTGGGACAGGTGACGTGCTTCCAGGTCGGGTGGTGGTCGAGCGGATTGCCGGGCTTGTCGAAGGTGACATCCTCCGGGAGCCGCACCGGCAGGTCCTGCTCTGGCACCGGCACGATGCCGCATTTGCCGCAGTGGATGACCGGGATCGGGCAGCCCCAATAGCGCTGGCGCGAGACGCCCCAGTCGCGCAGCCGGAACACGATGCTGCTCTCGCCGACGCCGAGCTCTTGGAGGCGATCGATCACCCGGCGCTTCGCTGCCGGCACGTCGAGCCCGTTCAGGAACTCGGAATTGATGAGGGTGCCGTCCTCGGTATAGGCGACGTCGCCGATCGCGAAGGTCGCGGCATCGGCGTCCTTCGGCAGCACCACGGGAACGACCGCGAGCTTGTACTTCCGCGCGAAGTCGAGATCGCGCTGGTCGTGCGCCGGACAGCCGAAGATGGCGCCGGTGCCGTACTCCATCAGGATGAAGTTGGCGACATAGACCGGCAGCGTCTTGCCGGGCATCAGCGGATGCTCGGCCTTGAGGCCGGTGTCGTATCCCAGCTTCTCCGCCTGCTCGAGCACCGCCTCGCTGGTGCCCATGCGGTTGCATTCGGCGACGAACTCGGCGAGCTTCCTGTCCTTCGCCGCGAGCTCGGCGGCCAGCGGATGATTGGGCGAGATGGCGCAGAACGAGGCGCCGAAGAGCGTGTCCGGCCGCGTCGTGTAGATCTCCAGCCGCTCCTGGCGGCCGGCGATCTTGAAGAAGACGCGGGCGCCCTCGGAGCGGCCGATCCAGTTCTCCTGCATCAGCCTGACGCGCTCTGGCCAGCGGTCGAGGCTCTTGATCGTCTCCAGGAGGTCGTCGGAGTAGGCGGTGATGCGCAGGAACCATTGCGAGAGGAGACGCTTCTCGACCAGCGCGCCGGAGCGCCAGCCGCGGCCGTCGATCACCTGCTCGTTGGCGAGGACGGTGTTCTCGACGGGATCCCAGTTGACCCAGGACTCCCGGCGATAGGCCAAGCCGGCCTTGAGGAAGTCGAGGAACATCTTCTGCTCATGCCGGTAGTATTCCGGATGGCAGGTGGCGATCTCGCGCCGCCAGTCGTAGCCGATGCCCATGCGCTGCAGCTGGCCGCGCATGGTGGCGATGTTCTCGTAGGTCCAGGTCGCCGGATGGATCTTGCTGGCGATCGCCGCGTTCTCGGCGGGCAGCCCGAAAGCGTCCCAGCCCATCGGATGCAGCACGTTGAAGCCCTGGGCGCGCTTGTAGCGCGCCACCACGTCGCCCATGGTGTAGTTGCGCACGTGGCCGACATGGAGCTTGCCCGAGGGATAGGGGAACATCTCGAGGACGTAGTACTTCGGCTTCGCGGGGTCGGTGGCGACCTCGAAGACGCCGCGCTCACGCCAGATCCGCTGCCACTTCTCTTCGTTTTCCTGCGAATTGTAGCGCGCCATCGCGCGGACTTACGCTCCCCTGAATAAGGTGCTGGAGGACCCTCGCCGCGAAGCCGCGCGTCAGGACTTGGTGACGGTGCTGAGCCGGAGCTGGCGGGCGCGGGTGAGGATTGCGTTCTCGATGTCGGTGGCGGTGTTGGCATCGACCGGCGCCTCGGTCCACTGCCCGGCGGTGTCGCGGGTCTGATGGAAGACGCTGGCGCGCACGCCGTCGGCCCGCAGCTCGCGGCCCAGGATGAAGACGTTGACCTTGAAGCGCTCGGCCGGCTGATCGGGCGGGCTGTACCAGTCGGTGATGATGACGCCGCCGAAAGGATCCGCCGAGGCGAGCGGCATGAAGCTCACGGTGTCGAGGGAGGCGCGCCAGAGGTAGCTGTTGACGCCGACGCCGGCCTGTCCGCCGCCCTGGCCGCCGGAGCCGCCGCCCAGGCCGCCGAACAGCAGGCCCATCAGGCTGGTGCTGTCATTGCCGTTGGTGGCATCGGTCTTGGGATTGTAGTCCTTGGGATCGGCGTAGCGCGGATCGTATTTGCCGTTGCTGGTCGCCGTCTGGTTGCTGGTCTTGACGTCGCCCGAGCTGCTGTCGCCGCCAAAGAGGCCGCATCCGGCGACGAAAACCGTCATCAGAACTACCAGCCCCATGGTCCGGATCGCCATCGCAATTCTCCCTCGAAACCCCTGGAAATCCCGGCTTCCCAGGCGGCCGCATCCTACACCGGGGCGACCGGAAATGCCGCTAAATCTTGCCCCGGGCGGCCCGGCCTTGACGCCGCGGAAGGCGCCCGCCAAGGTCGCGCCATGGCGGAGCAAGCCCTTGATCATGCAATGAGTGCGACGGCGGCAAACGTCAAGGCCGGACTTGCCGAGGTGCGCGCTCGGATCGCCGCGGCCGCCCGCGCCGCCGGCCGCGATCCCGCCGCGGTGACGCTGGTGGCGGTGGCGAAGACCCACGGGCCCGCGGCGGTCGAGGCGGCGCTCGCCGAGGGCCAGCGCGTCTTCGGCGAGAACCGGGTCCAGGAGGCGCAGGGGAAATATCCCGCGCTCAAATCGGCATGCCCGGATCTGCAGCTCCACCTCATCGGGCCCCTGCAGAGCAACAAGGCGAAGGATGCGGTGGCGCTCTTCGACGTCATCGAGACGGTGGACCGGCCGAAGCTCGCCGAGGCGCTCGCCCAGGCGATGGAGAAGCTCGATCGGCGGCCGGTCTGCTACGTCCAGGTCAACACCGGCGCCGAGCCGCAGAAGGCAGGCGTGCTGCCGACGGAGGCCGACGCCTTCATCGCGGCCTGCCGCGAGCGCTATCGCCTGCCGGTCAAAGGCCTGATGTGCATTCCGCCGGTGGAGGAGGAGCCCTCGCCGCATTTCGCGCTGCTGCGCGAGATCGCCCGCCGGCACGGGCTCGAGCATCTCAGCATGGGCATGAGCGGCGACTTCGAGATCGCGATCCGCCTCGGCGCCACCCACGTCCGCGTCGGCACCGCGATCTTCGGCGCCCGGCCGCCGCTGGCGGGCGGATAGGCTCTCTCATCTGTTCATTGCCCTGAGCTCGTCATCGCCGCCCCGGATCAGAGTCCGGGGGTGACCCGGCGATCCACGTCTCGCTGCGGCACCGCCCTAAGACGCGGATGCCCGGCTCAAGGCCACGACTGTCCGGTTCGGGTTTCTGTGCCACGAGACCGAGTCCGTGCAATGGATCTGAACTACCAGAGGTCGTCATGGCCGGGCTTGTCCCGGCCATCCACGTCTTGCCGTCGCGCGGTGGCAAGCCGTGGATGCCCGGCACAAGGCCGGGCATGACGATGGAGAGGCGCATCGATCCACCACTTCGGCAACCGATTTCGCTGAACCGGACAGCCGTGGGCTTGTCCCGGGCATCCACGTCTTGATCCACGCTCGATGATGTTCGCATCTGGCCGGAGGATGATCGAGCCGCTCATCCCGCTCCATTGCCGCCGATCACACTCTATGCCAACACTGCAGTCATGCAGGGTGGATGGGTCTACATCATGACCAACCGGGCGAACGGAACCCTCTAT
The DNA here is from genome assembly GCA_035507155.1 of Allostellaceae bacterium. GTDB lineage: Bacteria > Pseudomonadota > Alphaproteobacteria > ATCC43930 > CGMCC-115725 > DASZHJ01. Next base: position 9,301 of record DATJOK010000143.1, on the reverse strand, counting down.
GTCGGCATTACCAGCGACCTCGCTCGACGAATCTGGGAGCATCGTGAAGGCGTGATCGAGGGCTTTACCAAGCGGTATGGTCTGAAACGGCTCGTCTACGTAGAGCATCACGACGACATTCGAACGGCTATTCAGCGCGAAAAGAGCTTGAAGCGCTGGCCGCGAGCCTGGAAGGTGCGGCTCATCCGCGCGGAAAACCCGAGTTGGGATGATCTCCATGATCGACTTGCATGAAGACGTGGATGCCCCGGCACAAGGCCGGGCAAGAGGGATGAAGAGGAAACAGCAACAGCCGGAAACGATGCCCAAGCGCCAGCTTCCCAAACTCACCCAGCTCGGCCGTGACGTGCCGCTGCCGGCGTCGCCGGAAGAGGCGGTGCTGGAGCGGGTGCCCAATCCGCATCCGGGCACGCTCTATCTCGTGCGCTTCACGGCGCCGGAGTTCACCGTGCTCTGCCCGATCACCGGGCAGCCGGACTTCGCCCATCTCGTCATCGACTACGTGCCGCGGCGCTGGCTCGTCGAGAGCAAGTCGCTGAAGCTCTATCTGGGCTCGTTCCGCAACGCGGCCGGCTTTCACGAGGACTGCACGCTCAGGATCGGCAAGACCCTGGCGGCACGCCTCGCGCCCAAGTGGCTGCGCATCGGCGGCTACTGGTATCCGCGCGGCGGCATGCCGATCGACGTCTTCTTCCAGACCGGCGCGCCGCCCCGCGGCCTCTGGCTGCCGGACCAGGGTGTGGCGCCCTATCGCGGCCGCGGGTGAGATGAGCGGCGCCGATATCCGATCGGCGGTCCGCGACAAGGCCCTCGCGTTGGGCTTCGACGCCGTGGGCTTCGCGCCGGCAACGCTCGGCCCGGAGGCGCGCGAGAACCTCAGGGCCTATCTGGCGGCGGGCTACCACGGCGACATGGGCTGGCTCGCGGCGCGCGCCGGCGAGCGCGGCGATCCCTTGGGCCTCTGGCCCGCGGCGCGAAGCGTCGTCGCGGTGGCGATGAACTATGGACCGGCGGGAGATCCGCTGGCCGCGCTCCGCGAGCGGACGCGCGGCGCGATCTCCGTCTATGCGCAGGGCCGCGACTATCACGACGTGATCAAGAAGCGCCTCCGGGTGCTCGCGCGCTTCATCGCCGACACCTGGAAGACCGAGCTCAAGCTCTTCGTCGACACCGCGCCGGTGATGGAGAAGCCGCTCGCCGCCCGCGCCGGCGTCGGCTGGCAGGGCAAGCACACCAATCTGGTCTCGCGCCGCTTCGGCTCGTGGCTCTTCCTGGGCGAGATCTACCTCGCCCTCGAGCTCGCCCCCGAGGCGGCGGAGGCGGATCACTGCGGGGACTGCACGCGCTGCCTCGACGCCTGCCCCACGCGCGCCTTCCCGGCGCCCTATCGCCTCGATGCCCGGCGCTGCATCTCCTACCTCACCATCGAGCACAAGGGACACATCGACCGCGCGCTCCGGCCGCTGATGGGAAACCGCATCTACGGCTGCGACGATTGCCTGGCGGTCTGCCCCTGGAACAAATTCGCCAGCGTCGGCGGCGCGGGCCTCGCGCCCCGCGCCGAGCTCCAGGCGCCGGAGCTGGCGAGGCTCGCGGCGCTCGACGACGCGGGCTTCCGCGCCCTCTTCGCGGGCTCGCCGATCAAGCGGATCGGCCGCGACCGGCTCCTCCGCAACGTGCTGATCGCGATCGGGAACAGCGGGGCGGCGGCGCTGCTGCCGGAAGTCCGGCGGCGCCTCGCCGATCCCTCGCCGCTGGTGCGGGCGATGGCGGTCTGGGCGCTGTCGCGCCTCGCGCAGGCGGAGGAAGTGGCGAGCGCCCGCGCCGCGCATCTTCCGCGCGAGACGGATCCGGCGGTCCGCGAGGAATGGCAGCAATGCACCACCGAGGACGGGCTTGCCGCCATCGGCGGTTCCGCCTAAGTCAGAGGCGGCATACCGACGGAGGTCGCTCATGAGCGAGACGCAGATCGACTGGCGCGAGAACGGGGTCAAGGTCATCCCCGGCAATTCCCTCGACACCAACACGGCGCAGACGCCGGGGATGAACCGCGCCGCGGCGATCAATTTCGCCCGCGTCGGCGCGCAGAAGATCTGGGCCGGCACCGTCCACATCCATCCCAACGCCAAGACCGGCGCGCACCATCATGGCGAGCTCGAGAGCGTGATCTATGTGGTGAAGGGCAAGGCGCGCATGCGTTGGGGCGAGCATCTGGAATTCACCGCCGAGGCCGGGCCCGGCGACTTCATCTACATTCCGCCCTACGTGCCGCACCAGGAGATCAACGCGTCGACCGACGAGACCTTGGAATGCGTGCTGGTGCGCAGCGACAACGAGGCCGTCGTGGTGAACCTCGACATCGCGCCGGTGGAGAAGCCGGAGACCGTGAAGTGGATCGACCCCATCCACAAGACGTGAGCACCGCCATCGATCAACCGCGGTGGCCAGTCTTGACTCACGGCTGTCCGGTTGAGCGAAATCGGTTGTCGGGTGAACCGTTGATGCTCCCCGGACTCGTCATGCGCGGGCTTGACCCGCGCATCCACGTCTTGATGCCGGGCGCGGCGCCTCGTGATGGCCGGATCAAGTCCACGGCTGTCCGGTTGAGCGAAATCGGTTGTCGAAGTAGCAGATCGATGCGCTTCTGCATCGTCATGCCCTTGAGCCGGGCATCCACGTCTTAGGGCGGTGCAACGGCGGGACGTGGATCGCCGGGTCAAGCCCACGGCTGTCCGGTTCAGCGAAATCGGTTGTCGAAGTGGTAGATCGTTGCGCCTCTCCCTCGTCATGCCCGGCCTTGTGCCGGGCATCCACGGCTTGCCACCGCGCGACGGCAAGACGTGGATGGCCGGGACAAGCCCGGCCATGACGACCTCTGGTGGTACAGGTCCACTGCACGGACTCGGTCTCGTGGCACAGAAACCCGAACCGGACACTCGCGGGTCAAGCCCGGCGATGACGACCTCGGATGATTCAGACTCCATCCGGGGAAGCGTTCTCGGTGCGACGAAACCCGAACCGGGCCGTCGTGGCGCGTGGCCGCGCATGACGATGACAGTGGCATCGACAAAATGAGGCCCGGGTTTTGCCCGGGCCTCGACGTTTCTAGGCGTTGTTATTGTTTATGGCTGGTCCGGCACCAGGGGCGGTCCGCCGCCGCCGACCTCGTCCCAGATCTTCACGTGGTGCGTAGGCTCACGCATGCCGGCGAGGCTCACCACCACGCCGAGAAGCGCGATGCCCATCGGATAGAAGAGGCCGCTCAGCGCGACGCCGGTCATCGCCGCGATCGAGGCGCCCGCCGCCGGCACCAGGCCGCCAAACACGCCGTTCCCCACGTGATAGGGCAGCGACATCGAGGTGTAGCGGATGCGCGCCGGGAACAGCTCCACCAGGAACGCCGCGATCGGGCCGTAGACCATGGTGACCAGGATCACCAGGTAGAAGACCAGGATCGTCAGCACGACCGGGTTGTCCTTGAACGCGCCGAACCAGGTGAAGACCGGCCAGTAGCTGATCACGGCGAGGACGAAGCCCAGCGTCATGATGTTGCGCCGGCCGATGCGGTCGGAGAGCGAGCCGAACACGATGAAGAACGGCGCTGCCGCCGTGAGCGCGATCATCATGATGATGTAGACGGTGATGTAGTTAATCTTCAGCACCGTCGTCATGTAGAAGAGCGCGTAGAACTGGCCGGTGTACCAGACCACGCCTTCCGGCGCGGTGGCGCCGAAGAGCGCGAGCAGCATCAGCCCCCAGTTCTTGCCGCTGCCGAAGCTCTCCATCGCCGGGTTGGCGGAAGCCTTGCCCTGCGCCTTGAGCCGCGAATAGAGCGGCGATTCCTCGAGCTTCATGCGGATGTAGACCGACAGCAGCACCAGGACCGCCGAGATCAGGAACGGCATGCGCCAGCCCCAGTCGCCGAAGGCCTGATCGCCGAGGCCGAGGCGGCAGAGCAGGATCACCAGCAGCGCGAACACGATGCCCATGGTCGCGGTGGTCTGGATCCAGCTGGTATAGAAGCCGCGCTGATTATCGGGCGAATGCTCGGCGATGTAGGTCGCGGCACCGCCATATTCGCCGCCAAGCGCCAGGCCCTGCAGCACCCGCATGGCGACCAGCAGGATCGGCGCCAGCGCCCCGATCGAGGCATAGCCCGGGAGCAATCCCACCACGAAGGTGGAGCCGCCCATCAGCAGCAGAGTGAGCATGAAGGTGAACTTGCGGCCGATGAGGTCGCCGAGGTGGCCGAAGACGATGGCGCCGAAGGGCCGCACCAGGAATCCGGTCCAGAACACCAGCAGGCTCAGGATGAGAGCCACCGTCGGATCCAGGGTCGAGGCGAAGAAGTGCCGGCTGAAGAAGACGGCGAGCACGCCGTAGAGATAGAAGTCGTACCACTCGATGAGCGTGCCGACCGACGAGGCGCCGATGATGAAGGGCAGATTGACGCCTTCGGAAAACCCACCTCTGGCTTGTGCGGCTGTCGCCATATGCGTTCCCCCTTGCAGTGGTTGGTGAGCTGACATCCAGCCTCGTGGCCCTCCAGAGCCGGCCGCTGCCGCTTCACTTATTATTCGGAGAACCCTACCGTGAGCCCCGGCCGCGCGCAATTGGGCTCGCGCGGCGCTCCCGCGGCCCACAAAGGGTCAGCATCTGCCCACCATTAACCACGACGAAGTGGGCCGCTCAGCCCTTCCAATGCGGCGGCCAGGTCTTGCGCGCGATTGGTAGCGCTTCCATCCGGCCGAGCCAGGCGGCGAGTCGCGGCCCCAGCAGATCCGGCGGCAGCAGCCCGGGGTTGCGTCCGCCCAGCCGCCGCACCAGGGCGAGCTGGGGGAAGAGCGCGAGATCGGCGGCGGAGAGCGCGCCGGCGAGATAGTCGCCCTCGATCGCCCGCTCCCAGAGCGCCAGCTCCTGCCGGAGCGCGGCGACGGCGGAAGCGATCCGCTCCGGCACGCGACGCTCGGGCGGCGTGAACATCACGGCATCGGCGAGCTCCTCCATCGCCGTGGCGACGTACTCGTCCGCCTCGCGCACCATGCGGCGCTCGACCGCGCGCCGGCGAATGTCGGCGGAGAACAGCGGCGGCTGCGGCTGCTTGTCCTCGAGATAGTCGAGGATCGCCGCCGATTCCCAGAGCACGAAGCCGTCGTCGACCAGCACCGGCACCTTGCGCCGCGGTGTCAGCCGGGCGAAGTCCGGCTTCTCGAAGTCGCCGGCGTCATAGGAGAGCACCTTGAGATCGTAGGCCATGCCCTTGTGCTCGAGGGCGAGCCAGACCCGCCACGCATAGGGCGAGCCGGACATATAATAGAGAGTGAGTGCCATGGCTGTCCCTCGCTGGTGCCTGCCGGGCGACGGTGCGCAGGCGCCGCTCTGCTGTCAAGCGCGCCTCACCCCGCCTCGTCGGCGCGGCCGAAGACCGTCTGCGCCGCGGCGACGCCGGCCAGCGTGAACTCGCCCACCGGCACCAGGCCCGGGCCGCAGCGGGCGGCGAAATCGGCGGAGGCGAGGATGGTGCGGCCGAGCCGCCCGGCGAGCTTCTCGAGCCGCGCGGTGAGGTTGACCGCCGGACCGATGCATGTGAAATCGAGCCGGTTGCCGCCGCCGATGTTGCCGTAGAGGACTTCGCCGAGATGGAGCGCGAGGCCGAAGCGGAGGTCGCCCATCCCGGCGATCCCATGCGACTCGCTGAGCGCGCGCACTTCGTCGCGCGCGGTGAGCGCCGCCGCGAGGGCATGCGCGCAGACCTCCTCCGGCGCGCCGCCGTCGAGCGGGAAGATCGCCAGCAGCCCGTCCCCCATGAACTTCAGCACCTGGCCGCCCTGCTGCAGGATCGCCGGCACCTGGCAATCGAAATAGCGGTTGAGGAGTCCGATCAGCAGCGCCGGCGGCAGGTGATCGGCAAGCGTGGTGAACCGCCGCATGTCCGAGAGCCAGATCGCCGCGTCGATCGCCTCGGTATCGCCGCGGCGGATGCGGCCGGCGAGGATGCGCTCGCCGGCGTGATGGCCGACATAGGTATCGAGGAGATTGCCGATGAGGCGGCGGATGCTGCGGATCTCGGTGACCCGCGCCAGCGGCGCCATGATCGCCTCGAGACCGGCGATCTCGCCGTCGGTGAAGCCGCCGGGCTGCCGCGTGGTGTTGGTGACCACCTGGACGGCGCCGTCGGTGAAGACCAGCGGCGAGGCCAGATAGTCGGTGATCCCCTCGGCGCGGAACTCCGCCAGGATCGGAAAATCATCGGGGCAGCCGGGGTCGCAGACCCGCCGCCGGATCGCGGCGCCGGTGTCGTAGACCCGCTTCACCGGGCTCTGGAAGAATTCCTCCGAGGCGAGGCCGGCGTAGGAGAGCGTCGAGATCTCGACCGGGGCGCCCGGCCGCCACAGGAAGCGGCGGCCGACGGTATCGGGGTGGAGCGTCTGCACGAAGACCGCCACCCGCCAGAGCGGGATGCCGCAGGCGGTCAGCCGGGTGCAGATCTCCGCCAGCACCTGGCCCGGCTCCGGCGCCGAGCGGGCGCCGTCCGTCAGCCAGTCCACCACCGAGCGAGTGTCAGGCGCGACCATGCCCGGCAGTCTAGCCGCTCCACGCCCTTGGCGTCAGCGGGCTGGGCGCGAGGGAACGCAATCGGCGGCCGCGCGTTCTCTAGGGAGCGCGTCAGTTGCGAGGAGTCATCATGCTCAGATGGGCGCTTATTTTCCTGGTCGTCTCGCTGATCGCGGCGCTGTTCGGGTTCACCGGCATCTCCGCGGCGGCGGCGGACATCGCCCGCCTGCTGTTCTTCATCTTCATCGTGATCTTCGTCGTCCTGCTGCTGGGCGGCCTGATGGCGGGACGCGGCCTCTTCGGCTCCTGACCGGCCCGGTGCGGCCGGGGTAGCCGCCTCGGCGCAGAGCGCGCGACCCTTGGCGCGGCGGCGGGCATCGGGGATGATGACGCATGGCCAAGCAAGCCGCCCCGCGCGCCGCTGCCGCGCTGCCGCTCTTCTATCACCGGCCGGTGGCGCTGCAGTCGCAGCATCACGGCATCGTCTCGCTCCGGGCCCAGGCGGACTACCGCTTCGCCCGCGATACCAACGCCATTCCGCTGACCACGGCGGAGTTCTTCCGCGCCCAGCGCGACTATCCCATCGTCTTCACCGACGAGCGGCTGCCGATGCCGGTGGCGGTGGTGGGGATCCGCGAGGCGGCCAATCTCTTCGTCGAGACCGACGGCGGCTGGCGCACCGGCACCTATGTTCCCGCCCATGTCCGCCGCTATCCCTTCCTGCTGGCGCGGCAGCCGGCGGGCGGCGATTTCGTGCTCTGCGTCGACGCCGCCTCGGATCTCCTCGAGATCGGCGGCGGCAATCCGCTGTTCAAGGACGGCAAGCCCACCGCCGCGATGCAGAAGCCGCTGGAGCTCTGCCTCGCCTACGAGCGCCAGATCGAGCAGACCCGCGAGTTCATGCGCGCCCTGCTGCAGGTGGAGTTCCTGACGCCGCGCGACGCCCGCGTCCAGCTGGCGCCCGGCGAGGCGGTGCAGGTCGCCGGCTTCAAGATGATCGACGAGGAGAAGTTCAATCAGCTGCCGGCGGAGACCTTCCGGGAGTGGCGGCAGAAGGGCTGGATCGCCCTCATCTATGCCCATCTTCTCTCGCTGGGCGCCTGGGAGCGGCTGGCGCGGCTCGCCGCCGGGCAGCGGAGCGAGGCATGAGGCGGCGCGCGTTCCTGGCCGGGGTGGCGCTCTGGGCGCCCGTCGCCGCTGCGGCGCAGGCGCAGACGGCGGCGCCCGCCGCGCCAAAGCCCTATCAGGTCGAGGGCTTCCGCTCCGCCAAGTTCGGCATGACCGAGGCCGAGGTGCGGCGCGCGATCCAGCTCGATTTCAATGTGCGGGAAAGCGCGATCACCCGCGAGACCAACCCGACCGAGCTCACCACCGTGCTGATCATCAGCGCCCAGGACGTGCTGCCAGAAGTCGGCAAGGTCCGGATCGCCTATACGCTCGGCTATCAGAGCCGGAAGCTGATGCAGGTGGTGCTGGCCTGGGGCGCCGGCGTCAGCGACACCGCGCCCGGCACCACCAGCGTGCTCGCCGGCGCCAAGCTCTTGCAGACCTACTTCCTCGCGCAGCCCTTCCTCACCGAGGGCCGCGTCGTCAACAGCCAGATGGCGGACGGCAGCAGCCTGCTCTTCCAGGGCCTCGACGAGAAGGGCCGGCTGGTGCAGCTGGTTTACGGCCAGATCCCGTGGCCGCCGCCGAAGAAGCCGGAGGAGAAGCCGCCGCCGCGCGTCCCCTTCGCCCGCGTCGTCTATTCCGAGGACCCCACCAACCCCGACATCTTCCGCATCAAGAAGGGCCAGTTCTGAGCGAAGGAGCGTGTTCCAGAGGGTCGATCTGGTCGCTCGTCTGTCCTCTCTGTCGTCATGCCCGGCCTTGAGCCGGGCATCCACGGCTTGCAACCGCGCGACGGCAAGACGTGGATGGCCGGGACACCCCCGGACTGTGATGCGGGGGCGGCCATGACGACTTCTGGTGGTTCAGATCCACTGCGCTGACTCGGTCTCGTGGCTAAGAAACCCGAACCGGACACTCGTGGCTCAAGGCCGGGCATGACAGGGGCTAGCGCCAGGCACGGGTCGTCGCGCTCACATGTACCTTGCAATGCAAGGTACCTTGCGTTATATAGTAGGCGATGGCGCGAGAGCCCGCGGCGGAATCGATCGAGGTCCAGCTCAAGAAAGGCGCGCTGGATCTCTGCGTGCTGGCGCTGCTGTCGCGGCAGGAGAGCTACGCCTACGAGATCGCCAGCACGCTGGCGAGCGCGGTGGGCATGGGCGAGGGCACGATCTATCCGCTGATGCGGCGGATGCAGAACGACGGGCTGGTGGAGACCCATCTCATGGAATCGAGCAGCGGCCCGCCGCGCAAGTACTACCGCCTGACGGCGCGCGGCCGCGCCGCGCTGCAGGCGCAGAAGCGGGAGTGGCGCAGCTTCGTCGCCGCGGTCGATGCGCTGCTGGGAGACCGGGAATGAATCGGGAGATGTTCCTCAGACTGCTCCGGCAAGGCCTCGACGGCCTGCCGCCCGGCGAGATCGACGAGATCCTCGCCGACTACGCCGCCTATTTCGACGAGGCGCGCGCCAGCGGCCGCAGCGAGGAGAACGTGTCGGCGGCGCTCGGCGATCCCCGGCGGCTCGCCCGCGAGCTCCGCGCCGAGAGCGGCCTCCGGCGCTGGGAGAGCCACCGCAGCTTCGGCAATTTCGTGGCGGCGCTGCTGGCACTCGCCGGCCTCGCGGCGGTCGATCTTT
>DATJOK010000142.1:0-3835 GCA_035507155.1 Allostellaceae bacterium | reverse complement strand
AACGTCTTCGATCCCAAGGTCATCAATACTGACTACGTCGACAACATCTTCTCGCCCGAAACGCCGGAAATTGGCCTCAAGGCGGCGATGTTTGGTGAACCTGAACCGAAAGACTAGCGCCGCGTAGAACGACCAGTCGGGACGCGACCGTCCCGGCCGGCGGACGTTTTCCGGAAGGGCCAGGCAGTGAAGCCGGCGGAAGCCGCCCATGCGCTCGTGATCGACGGATTGAGTAAGCGCTTCGGGGCTACCCTGGCGCTCGATGACGCGTCGGTGACGATCGGGCGCGGGGAGATCCATGCGCTCCTCGGGGAGAACGGCGCCGGCAAGTCGACCCTCGTCCGGATCCTGAGCGGACTGACGCGTCCAGATGCGGGAACGATCTCGGTGTTCGGCGAGCGCGCCCGGGTGGGTGGTCCGCGCGGCGCTCGTGCGCTCGGGATCGCGACCGCCTTTCAGGAGGTCACCCTCGTTTCCGATCTGACTGTGCAGGACAACCTTCTGCTCGACGTGGCGCCGGCGCGGCTCGGGTTCGTGCTCGACCGCCGCCGCGCGCGGCGCTGGACCGAGGCGGCGCTCGCGCGGCTCGAGCTCGTTTCGGTCAATCCGCAGCGTGAGATTCGCGACTGCCCGCTGCCGCTGCGCCAGAAACTGGAGATCGCCCGAGCCATCGCTCGCGAGCCGCGGATCCTACTGCTCGACGAGCCGACCTCGGCGCTCTCGGTGCAGGACGTCGAATGGCTCGAACGGCGCATCGCCGAGTTGCGGGCGCGCGGCGCCACCGTCCTCTTCATCACACACCGCATGCCCGAGGTTCGCCGGTTCTGCGACTGCCTCACCATCTTGCGCAACGGCCGTCAGGTCGGGACCTTCGCGGTCGGCGAGATCAGCCATGACGAGGTGGTTCGGTTGGTGATCGGCCGATCGCTCGCCGCGACCTTCCCGCCGGCGCCGGCGCCGCAAAAGCGTGGGGGCGCCCCCGCGCTCGAGGTACGGAAACTCACCGTGAGAGGTCGCGTCGAAGGCGTTACATTCTCGGTCTGGCCAGGCGAAATCCTCGGCGTTGCCGGTCTTCAGGGGATGGGGCAGAACGAGCTGTTCCATGCCCTGTTCGGCGTTGCTCCTGCCGACAGCGGCTACATCGCCGTCGATGGCCAGGCAGTCGTCATCGCCTCGCCGCGCGACGCCATCGATGCGCGAATCGGCATCAGCCTGGTGCCGGAGGAGCGTGGGACTGAGGCGCTGGCGCTTAAACTCTCCGGCCTTGAAAACGTCTCGCTGCCGACGCTCAATCGCTTCGCACGGTTCGGCTGGCTCGACTTGGAGGCTGAGCGCCGCGCCGTCGATCGCGTGCTAGCCCGCGTTCAGGTGCATCCGCGCGCGCTCTATCGGCCTTGCGCAAGCTTCAGCGGCGGCAATCAGCAGAAGATCGCGATCGCGAAATGGCTGCTGGCGGAAAGCCGGGTGTTGCTGCTGTTCGATCCGACACGCGGCGTCGATGTCGGCGCCAAGCACGAGATCTATGTCTTGGTGCGCCAATTCGCCGATGCGGGCGGCGCGGTGCTTTTTTATTCGACGGACGTGCTGGAGATCGTCAACCTCTGCCGCCGCGTCATCACGCTCTATGATCGGCGGATCAATGCCGAGCTGGCAGGCGAGGCGCTGCGGGAGGAGGAGATCATGCGCTTCGCGCTGGGGCAAGGCAGCGTCTCGGCGCCGGTCGAGCGGGCGCTATGACCCTCACCTCGAAGCCGGGGCAACCAGCGACTTTTGGTCCCGGCAGCCCCGCCGCGGGCGGCGTCGTCGCGGCCGCCGTCCGCTCCGCGCTCCGCCGCCACAGCGGCCTCGTTATGGCGATCGTAGTGTTTGGGGTCGTCTTCGGCAGCCTGAACCTCGTGCTGGCGAAGCCGTTCGGCTATTACGATTTCGCCTCGACGCTCGGCAACACCACCACACTGGCGATCGGCGCGATGGGCGAGACCCTGGCGGTCATCCTCGGCGGCCTCGACCTCTCGGCCGGAGCGGTCATCTCATTGTCCAACTGCCTTGTCGTTCGCGGCATGACGGCCGCGCCCGGCTGGGAGCTCGCCTGGACTCTGGCGGGCCTGGCGGCCGCCTGCGTTGCGGGCGCGGTCAATGGCGTGTTCATCGGTTATCTGCGACTCCAGCCGATCGTGGTCACCCTGGCGGTCATGTTTATGACGCAAGGGATAACGCTGCTGATCATGCCAGAGCCCGGCGGCGCAGTGCCGCCAGCCTATTCGGCAGCGCTCACTGGCGACGCGCTGTCGGGCCTCGTGCCGATGCCGCTCCTGATCCTGGTTGGGCTGCTGCTGCTATGGGGGCTCTTGCGCCGCACGCGCTTTGGCGTGGCGCTCTACGCAATCGGCAGCGACGAGGAGGCGGCTCGCGCCAATGGCATCGACGGTGCGCGGGTCAAGTTCACCGCCTATGTCATTGCCGGCGGCGCATACGGCTTTGCCGGGGTGTTTCTCACCGCCCAAACGGGCTCCGCCGATCCGTTGGTCGGACCGCCGATGCTGCTGCCGATCTTCGTCGCCGTGGTGCTTGGCGGCACGCCACTGCATGGCGGGCGCGGCGGATGCCTCGGGACCGTATTCGGCGCGTTCACGCTGATGCTCACGGTCAATGTGCTGCTGGTCATGAACGTCTCCGCCTTCCTCAGCACCGCCGCCCAGGGCCTACTGCTCGTGCTGGCGGTGTTGGGCGCCTCGCTTGGCCGCGACGCGCCGATCTGGGGGCATCTCCGGACGCTCGCCGCCAGCTGGCGACGGACCAGCGCCGGTCACAGCGCGGGCGCGGCGCGGCGCCGAGAGTTCGCGGTCGCGGCCCCACCGCAGCGGCGCGACGACGAGCTGCCCGGCAGCGACTGGCAGGCCTGGCTTGTCCGCCACGGCGGAACTCTCCACCTCGTGGTGCCCGCCTACGCGGCTCTGGCGGTCGTGCTGGTCGTGACGGCGTTGGCGCTGGGTCGACAATTGACCTTTCCGGAATATTTCGACTCGCTTCTTGTGCTTGCATCCTTTCCCGCGGTCGTCGTCCTGGGTCAGGGGGTGGTGATCCTGTGCGGCGGTCTCGACCTGTCTATCCCCTGGATGATCACCTTCGCCGGCATCCTGCTCGCAGGCATTAGCCGCGGCGCCAATGGGGCTATGCTCTGGACGGCGCCGACCGTGCTGGCCGTCGCCGCGGCGGTCGGGTTCGTCAACGGCGTCGCCATCGTCGGTCTCGGAATCTCGCCAATCGTCATGACGCTGGCGATGAACGGCCTGCTTCAGGCGGCGGCGCTCATCTACTGCAACGGCGCGCCGCTCGGCCTGGCGCCGCCCGGGTTGCGCTGGCTGATGGCGGGAAAGTTAGGCGGGCTCACGCCAATCGTCTGGCTGATGGCGGCCTTCGTGGTTGGATCGACCCTGCTCCTGAGCCGCACCACCTTCGGCCGCCGGCTCTACGCTATCGGCAACAGCCCGCGCGTGGCGCGCTTCGCCGGCGTTCCGGTGGGACGTATCCTGATCTTCGCCTACATGCTCTCGGCGCTCTGCGCGGCGCTCGTCGGGGTAATGCTGACCGGCTTCGGTTTCCAGGCGACACTGGATATGGGCGACGCCTTCCTGTTGCCGTCCATCGCGGCCGCGGTCGTCGGCGGCACTCTCGTTACGGGCGGCCGAGGACATTATCTCGGAATGTTCGGCGGGGCGTTGTTGCTGACCGCCTTGTCGACGCTACTGTCGGGGGTACTGCTGCCAGCCGCGGTGCGAAGCATCATCTTCGGTGGTGTCCTACTCGCAGCGGTCGTCGCGCTCAGGGAGCGAGC
>DATJOK010000141.1:0-2516 GCA_035507155.1 Allostellaceae bacterium | reverse complement strand
ACCAGCAGCACCGTGCAGCCGGTCTTCGAGCCCGCCACATGCGGCGCGCCCGGCGCGCGCAGGCAGTAGTCGCCGGGGCGGTGGGTGCGGTCCTCGTCGGTGAACTCGCCCTCGAGCACCAGGATCTCCTCGAGCTCGTGGTGGCTGTGCGAGCCCACGGAGGCGCCGGGATCGATCCGCATCAGCAGGGTGGTGCCGCCGGCGCCGTCGTCGAGCAGCGGCTTCACCCAGAAGCCCGGCGCCTCGGTCGGCTGCCAGTCGATGGCGTCGGGCACCAGATGGCGCGATCCGCTCTCGATGCGGGGAAGCGGTGCGGTCTCGGGGCTGTCGCTCATGTCTCGGCTGCTCCTCTATGTCCGGCCGACGCGATAGCGGTTGGAGGCGCCTGATATCAGCCGCTCCGCCTCCCGCGCCATCCGCCCGACGATCTCGGCCGCCGGCGGGATGTCGCTGACGAGATCCACCGCCTCGCCGGCGATCACCCCCGCGACGTCGAAATCGCCGGCGGCGCGCGCCGCCGCATAGCGCTCTGATTCCGTCTCCTGATGCTGCATCAGCTCCATCTCGCGGCCGCGCCAGCGCTCGGTGAACGCGTTGCGCAGCAGGCGGCCGGTATAGGGCGCGGGCCAGAGGTTGCGCCGCGCGATGTCGAAGAGGACGCTGCGGATGGTCTCGTCGCCGCTTCCCGCCACCAGGCGCTCCTTGGCGGCGGGATGGCCCGCCGCCTCCCGGCTCGCGTAGAAGCGCGTCCCCACCAGCACGCCCGCGGCGCCCAGCATCAGCGCCGCCGCGAGGCCGCGGCCGTCGGCGATGCCGCCGGCGGCGGCGACCGGCACCTCGCCGACCGCATCGACCACCGCCGGCACCAGCGCCAGCGTGCCGCGGGAGATGCCGTGCCCGCCCGCCTCGCCGCCCTGCGCCACCAGGATGTCGGCGCCGGAGGCTGCGGCCTCCTTCGCCTGGGCGAGGGTCTGCACCTGGCAGATGAGCGCCGCCCCCGCCGCCTTGATCTTCTCCGCATGGGGCGCCACCGCGCCGAAGGAAAGCATGATCGCCGCCGGCCGGCGCTCCAGCGCCATCTCCAGGACGCGCGGCCGCTTCGCCATGCTCCAGGTGATGAATCCCACGCCCACCCTGGCGTCGCCGGCGGCGTCGAGCTCGCGGGCGAGCCAGGCCTCGTCGCCATAGCCGCCGCCGATCAGGCCGAGCCCGCCGGCGCGGCTCACCTCGGCGGCGAGCCGGCCGTCGGAGACCAGATCCATCGGCGCCAGCAGGATCGGGTGCGTCACCCTAAGCAGCGCCGTCAGCGGCGTCGAGATTGCCATGCCTGCTCCCCCTCGGCTGCCGCCCAGGATCGGTCACGACCGGCGGTTTGGCAAAAGGAATTGGCTGACGCGGGGCCAGCTTCCCGCTCCACATGGCCGCCTCGCCGGAATCGCGGGTTGACCGGCGCCCGCCCCGGGCCAAGATTCACCGCACCCCCGAGACTGAGCGCACCCCCAAGACTGAGCGCACCCCCAAGGATGGAGCATCGGCCATGAAGGCAACCCTCGATGGACGCGTGATCGCCGACAGCAGCGACGTGGTGGAGGTCGGCGGCTACCAGTATTTCCCCGCCGCCGCCGTGCATCGCGAGTGGCTGGAGAAATCGCCGAAGACCGCCTCCGACCTCGAATGCCCGCACGGCGTCCAGTTCTACGACGTCGTCCTCGACGGCAAGCGTCACCAGCGCGCCGCCTGGTCCTACGAGGCGCCGCAGCCGAGGATGCAGCAGACCGCCAACCGCTTCGGCTTCTGGGAGGACGTCAAGGTCGGCTGATCCCGCGGTGCGGGCGGCGCTCGCGGCGCTCTTCGACAGCCGCGCCTGGATCGCGCTCTCGATCGCCTGCTCGCTCTACGCGCTCTACGAAGGCATCAGCAAGATCGTCGAGGGCGAGCCGGTCGAGGGCATCCTCGATCTCGTGCTGACTGTGGTCTTCACCGTCAACTTCGTGAACCGCTTCCGCGTGCTCGGCGGCTACTTCCGCCGCCTGGTGCGCTGAGCGGGCCGCTGGCGCCGCTCAGCCCCGCTTCGGCGCCTCGATCACGTGGAGCGCGCCGAAGATCATGCTGACGGTCTTGCCGTCCTCCGAGAGCGGCCCCAGGAAGCGCTCGTAGTACTGGAACTCGCGCTTGCGCCAGGCGGCGAAGAGCTCGGCGGCGCTGGGCTCGTTGCGCTCGACGATGTCGCGATAGGCGCCGAAGACGATCTGCCAGTTCGGGCTGTACTCCTCGGCGTTGATCCGGGCGCCGGTATAGTCCTTGCCGCTCCAGATCGTGACCCTGGTGCCGACCAGGCGGAAGCGGAAGGCGAGGGGATCTCTGAGCACGTCGACGAGATAGACGTAGGGAAGATCGGCGACGATCTCCTCGGGCTTGATGTCGGCGCGCCGCGGCGGCCTGCCGTCCGCGCATTTCGACAGCCAATAGGCCGCCAGCCGCCGCACGGGGCCCGTGCGGAACCGATCGGGATCGAA
>DATJOK010000140.1:0-29390 GCA_035507155.1 Allostellaceae bacterium | reverse complement strand
GGAATCCGCTAGGCTTGCTGCCATGGGATCGACGGCGGCCGAGGGGCTGGAGGAGGCAAGCGGCTGGATCCGCCATCGGGCGGAGGGCGGCGTCGAGCGGCTCAGCGCCTGGTTCGCCGGCCGCGCCTTCTCCCGGCACCGGCACGACACCTACGCGATCTGCCTCACGGACGCCGGCGTGCAGGCCTTCGACTATCGCGGCGCCACCCGGATCAGCACGCCGGGCCAGGTGGTGGTGCTGCACCCCGACGAGGCGCATGACGGCCGTGCCGCCGCGCCGGAGGGCTTCGGCTATCGCATCATCTATCTGCCGCCGGGCCGGATCGCCGAAGCCGCGCGCGCAGCCTGCGGCAGGCCGGTGCCGCTTCCCTTCGTCCGCGAGCCGGTCGCGGCGCAGCCGGCGCTGGCGCGGGCGGTCGCGGAGGCGTTCCTCGATTTTCCGGCACCGCTCGAGCCGCTCGCGGTCGATGCGCTGATCGAGGCGACGGCGCGCGGGCTGCTCGCCGCCGACCCTTCGGCACGGCGGCCGCGGCGGCTTCCTGCGGACGCGGCCGCGGTGGAGCGGGCGCGGGCGTTCCTCGACGCGGAGCGGCGGCGGGTGGTCGCCTCGGCGGAGCTCGAGGCGGTGAGCGGCCTCGACCGTTTCACCCTTGCCCGCCAGTTCCGGCAGAGCCACGGCACCAGCCCCTACCGCTATCTGCTGCTGCGGCGGCTCGATCTCGTGCGCCCGGAGATCCGCGCCGGCCGGCCGCTGGCGGCGGTGGCGCTCGATGCCGGCTTCGCCGATCAGGCGCACATGACGCGGCTCTTCCGCGCCGCCTACGGCCTCTCGCCGACGGAGTTCCGCGCGCTCTCGCTCACCAGAGAATGAAGGCGACGGAGGCGGCGAGGCTCGCGCCCATCAGGATGTTGAAGACGCGCGCGTGGCGCGGATCGCGCAGCAGGCGATTGACCGAGGCTCCGAAGGCGAGCCAGACGAAGCCGCTCGGCAGTGCTGCGCAGACGAAGAGGAGCGCGAGCGAGACCGCCTGCAGCAGCGCGCTGGCGCCGCTCTGCAGATAGGTGCCGGCGGCGCTCGTCACCACCAGCCAGGCCTTGGGATTGATCCACTGGAAGAGGGCGGCGCGGGCGAAGCCCACCGGCTTCGGCGCGGCGCCCGCCGCCAGCGCGCCCGAGCTCGCGATCTTCCAGGAGAGCCAGAGCAGAAAGGCGGCGCCGATCCAGTTGAGCGCCTGCAGGATCTGGGGATGCGCCAGCACCACCTGGCCCAATCCGAGCGACACGCTGAAGATCAGCGTGCCCATGCCGAGCGAGACGCCGACGAGGCACGGAAGCCCGCGCGGCACGCCCACCACCGAGCCGGTCGCCGCCAGCATGACGTTGCTGGGGCCCGGCGTCACTGCCGCCACCAGGGCGAAGATCAGGAAGGCGACGCATTGTTCGAGGCTCATCTCGCCGAGGCTACGCGCCGTCGGCGATGGCGTCTTGAATGATTCTGCGAGGGGGAATCATGCCTGCCCGCAGGCATGAGGGTCGCTCACGGAAATAAGCATCACCGCGGAGGGTACCGCGGACACGGAGGATTGCGCTGACTTCCGATCTACCACTTCGACCACCGATTTCGCTGAACCGGACAGCCGTGGGCGTGACCCGGCGATCCACGTCTTCTGGTGGTTCACATCCACTGCGCTGACTCGGTCTCGTGGCACAGAAACCCGAACCGGAAAGCCGCGGGATCCGGTGTGGCCGTCGAGAGCAAGGGAAGCGCGATCTAGAGGCTGAAGGTCTTGCCGAGATAGACGCGGCGCACATCCTCGTCGGCGACGATCTCGTTCGGCTTGCCCTCCATGAGGACGCGGCCCTCATGGAGGATGTAGGCGCGGTCGACGATCTCCAGCGTCTCGCGGACGTTGTGGTCGGTGATCAGCACGCCGATGCCGCGGTCCTTGAGATGCGCGACGAGATCGCGGATGTCGCCGACCGCGATCGGATCGATGCCGGCCAAGGGCTCGTCGAGCAGAATGAAATGCGGCTGGGTCGCCAGCGCGCGGGCGATCTCGACGCGGCGCCGCTCGCCGCCGGACAGCGCCAGCGCCGGCGCGCGGCGGAGATGGGTGATGGAGAACTCCGCCAGCAGCTCGTCCAGCATCGCCTCGCGGGTCTCGCGAACGGGCTCGACCACCTCGAGCACGGCGCGGATGTTGTTCTCCACCGAGAGGCCGCGGAAGATCGAGGCCTCCTGCGGTAAATAGCCGATGCCGAGCCGCGCGCGGCGGTACATCGGCAGCTCGGTGATGTCGTGGCCGTCGAACGTGATGGTGCCGACATCGGGGGCGATGAGGCCGGTGATGATGTAGAAGCAGGTGGTCTTGCCGGCGCCGTTCGGCCCGAGGAGCCCCACCGCCTCGCCACGCTGCACGGAGACGTTGACGCCACGCAGCACCGGGCGCTGCTTGAAGCTCTTGCCGATGCTGGTGGCGATCAGCCCCTGGTTGTCGGCGACGAGGCGCGGCCCCGGCTCGCCCTTCGCCGCGGCCGGCTTCGGCGGAGCGACGGGCTTCGGCGTCGCGGCGGCCGGGCGGGCGGCGGCAGGCTTGGGCGGCGTTGCTTTCATCGCGCTTGTCCCATTGTTCCTAATTGCTTCCTATTCTCGCTGCTTCACCACCGGCGGACCCTGCTCGTGCGGGATGATCAATCCCTCCACGGGACCCGGGACCCTGCCGCCGGTCAGCTTCGCGTTCGGCGGCGCGCTCAGCAGCCGGCTCACATTGTGGTTGAGGTCCATGACGGCATATTGACCGCGCAGCTCGTTGGGGCCGCGCGTCAGCCGCACGTTGCCGATCAGCGTGCTGATGCCGGTCTCGACATTGTAGACGCCGCTGTCGCCGCGTCCGATCTGGTCCTGCGAGGTCACCACCACGTTGCCGTGGGCGTCGACGCGGGACAGGTGCTGGGTGCCGGACTTGTCGCGCTCGACCGTCGCCGTCAGCACGTCGGCGCGCACCTTTTTCTGATCGCGGATCGCCACCGCATCGCCGCGCGCGACGGCGAGCTGCTGGCGATCGTACCATTCGAGGCTGTCGCGGGCGGTGACGACATCGCGCGGGCTGACCAGCTTCAGGTCCTTGCCGGTGACCACCAGCGAGGCCTTGTCGACGTCATAGACCGCGTGATCGCCGGTCAGCGTCTGGTTGTCGGTCACGATGCGCACGTGGCCGTCGGCGTCGACGCGATAGATCTCGGTGTTGCCGGAGGCATCGCCGCGGTCGGCGGCGGGCGTGGTGCCCGCGACATTTCCCGTCGGACGGTAATGCGCGGTGAGCATGTCCGCCATCACCGTCACCGTGCCCCGCGACGCCTTGGCATTGCCGCGAGCGATGTAGACGTGGTTGTTCTGCTGCCATTCGATGCCCTGATCGGCCTCGATGGTCACCGGCTTGCCGCTGTTGTCACCACCGAGGCTGACGCCGGTGCTGGTGTCGTTCTTGGCGGCTCCGCTTTGGTTGCTGGTGGCAGCGGGCGCCGGCTTGGTGATGGATTTCGTCGCTGGCTTCTGCGCGAGCGCCAGGGTCGGGATCAGCAGGGAGGCGAGCAGCACCGGGAGCGCCAGCCGCGCGCCGGCCGACTTCACGGCTGCTCCTTGATCTTGGGGTCGTGCGGTTCCAGCACCATGTGGGTCTTGCCGGTAAAGACGATGACGTCGCCGTGCTCGCCGATGCGGAAGCCCTCCGCCTTCACGGTGCCGAAGGGCCCATGGCCCTCGACCGGCGCGCTGCCCTCGGCGGTGCCGCGGCCCATGTCCACATGGGCCTTGTCGGTGACGAACTCGTTACCCTTGTCCTGGAACAGCTCCACGTTGCCGGCGAGGTCGAGGAGCTGCGCCTGCGGCTTGTAGATGCCGTTGTCGGCGGTGACCGCGATCCAGGTGCCGCTCTGGGTGGTCATGTCCGCCTTCGGGCTCTCGAGCGCCACCGTATCCTCGGTATTGGGCACCTGGCGCGCCACGTCCGACGTCACCGTGAAGGGCCGGTCGTGCCGGTCGATGCCGGCATAGCGAAGGTTCACCATGCGAAGGTTGCGCGCCTCGCTGAGATCGAGGCGCGGCGCGTGCAGTTTGATGCGCTCGACCGCGCTCTGGATGCGCGGCCAGGCGGCGATCAGCAGCAGCAGCGCCAGCGCCGAGGCCGGCAGCACCACTTTGAGTCGGGCAACGAGACGGCTGTAGCGCTCGATGCGCTGGGCGAGGATGCCGCGCCGCACATTGAGCGATTCGACCGACGGGCCGCCGAGGACCGACCGCTTGCCTTCCGCTTGCGTGCTCACACCACCCCCGCGCGCAGGCAGTCATGGATGTGGAGAATGCCGAGCGGCCGCCACGCCTCGTCGACCACGAAGAGGCTGGTGATCGCCTGGGCATTCATCTGGCCGACCGCCTCGGCGGCGAGCGCCTGCGGCCGGATCGTCTTCGGTGTCGGCGTCATCACGTCGTCGACGCGCTTGGCCAGCAGCGCGCCTCCCATGTGGCGGCGGAGGTCGCCGTCGGTGACGATGCCAACGAGCCTGCCGCCGGCGTCGGTGACGCCGGCGCAGCCGAAGCTCTTGGCGGTCATCACCAGGATCGCCTCCGCCATCGCCGTGCCGCCGGCCACCAGCGGCACCGCCTCGCCCGCGTGCATGATGTCGGCGACGCGCAGCAGCTGCTTGCCGAGCTGTCCGCCCGGATGCAGCGCCTGGAAATCCTCCGCCGAGAATCCCTTCCGCTCGAGGAGCGCCACCGCCAGCGCATCGCCCAGCGCCAGCATCATGGTGGTGGAGGTGGTGGGCGCGAGGCCCATCGGGCAGGCCTCGGCGCTCTGCGGCAGCACCAGGGCGATGTCGGCGGCGTCCGCCAGCGCGCTTTCCGCGCGCCGGGTCATCGCCAGCAGCGGGATGCGGAAGCGGCGGGTATAGGCGAGGATGTCGCCGAGCTCGGCGGTGTCGCCGGAATTGGAGAGCGCCAGCACCGCATCGCCCTCGGCGATCATGCCGAGATCGCCGTGGCTCGCCTCGCCGGGATGGACGAACTGCGCCGGCGTGCCGGTGGAGGCGAGGGTCGCCGCGATCTTGCGCGCGACGTGGCCGCTCTTCCCCATGCCGGTGACGATGACGCGCCCCTTGACCCGCGCCAGCGCCTCGATGGCGGCGACGAAGGCGCCGTCGAGGCTGGCGGCGAGATCCTCGATGCCGGCGACCTCGGCCTTGAGCACGCGACGCGCCGCTTCGATGGCGCGGCTGTCCTCGCGCGGGCCGGCAGGTGGCTTGGTGAGCGTCGTCATGTCCCCGATGTCTGCCGCCGGCGGCGGCCTTGCAATGTCCCCGGCGCCCGCGAGCGGCCGCCGCCAATGCACAGCGACCCCGATGAGCGTCGACGCCCCGAGTCGCATGGTTTTATGGCGGCACTATGGCCGCCCATCCCCTAAAGGTCAATCGGAGGCGGGGCTTCCGGGAGGGCGGCAAAACGTCGCCGGAGCCTTGGGATTCAATCGCTTAATGCGCGAATATGTCCTCGGCTCCCCAGCCCGCGAGGTCGAGTTCGACTCGCGTGGGGAGAAAGCCGAAGCACGCCTGCGCCAACTCGGTGCGGCCCTCGCGCGCCAGCATCTCGTCGAGTCGCTCGCGCAGCCGATGCAGATAGAGCACGTCGGCGGCGGCATAGCGAAGCTGCTCGGTGGTGAGCTCCGCCGCGCCCCAGTCCGAGGACTGCTGCTGCTTGGAGAGCTCGACGTTGAGGAGGTCGCGGCAGAGATCCTTGAGCCCGTGCCGGTCGGTGAAGGTGCGCACCAGGCGCGAGGCGATTTTCGTGCAGTAGACCGGGCCGGGCATGACGCCGAGCGTGTGCCGGAGGATGGCGAGATCGAAGCGCGCGAAATGAAAGAGCTTCGTCACCTTGGGATCGGTGAGGAGAGCGATGAGGTTGGGCGCCGTGGTCTGGCCGGCGGCGATCTGCACCAGATGCGAGACGCCGTCGCCGGCGGAGAGCTGCACCAGGCAGAGCCGGTCGCGGGCGGTCTGCAGCCCCATGGTCTCGGTATCGACCGCAACCGCACTGCCCCAGGCGATGCCGCCGGGAAGATCGCCGCGATGGAGATGAATGCTCAGTAGCGTCTCCGAGGCGCCGCGCCGCGCTCCCGCGCGCCGCGGCTCTGTGATGGTGCCCAGGAGAAGACTCGAACTTCCACGAGCTTTCGCCCACTAGAACCTGAATCTAGCGCGTCTACCAATTCCGCCACCTGGGCAGGCCGGCCCTGGATTACGGGCGACCTCGGCCGATGTCAATGCCAGTGTCGCGGTCTCGCCAGGGAAACCCGCCTGATGTATGAGGTTCCGCGGACGAGAGCAGAGAGGTTGCCATGACATATCGGCGCATCGCGGTGATCGGCGGCAGCGGCTTCATCGGCCGCTATGTGGTGAAGCGGCTGGCTCAGCGCGGCGCCGTCATCACCGTGGCGAGCCGGCACGCCAGCGAGGCGCTGTTCCTGACGCCCATGGGGGACGTGGGGCAGATCGCCCTCATCGACGCCGACCTCGGCGACGACCAGGCGCTGTCGCGGGCGCTCGCCGGGGCGGAGGCGGTGGTTTCCGCCGTCGGCATCCTCTACGAGCGCGGCCGGCAGCGCTTCGAGATGGTGCATCACCAGGGGCCGGCTCGCCTGGCGCGCCTTGCGGCTGCGGCCGGCGCGCGGCATTTCGTGCATATCTCCGCCATCGGCGCCGATGCCACCTCGCCCGCCGCCTACGGGCGCAGCAAAGCGGCCGGCGAGCTCGCGGTGAGGGCGGCCTTTCCCACCGCCACCATTCTCCGTCCCTCCCTGGTGTTCGGGCCGGAGGACCAGTTCTTCAACCGCTTCGCGGCGATGTCCCGGCTCTCGCCGGTGCTGCCGCTGATCGGCGGCGGCAATACCCGCTTCCAGCCGGTCTATGTGGGGGATGTCGCCGATGCGGTGGTGGCGGCGCTCGATCGGCCGGAGGCGGCCGGCAAGATCTACGAGCTGGGCGGTCCCAAGACCTACACCTTCCGCGAGCTGATGACGCTGATGCTGGCGGAGATCGGCCGCAAGCGCTGCCTGATGAGCCTGCCCTTCGGCCTTGCCAGCCTCAAGGCCACCTTCCTCGAATGGCTGCCGAACCCGCCGCTCACCCGCGATCAGGTGAAGCTGCTGCAGCGGGATACCGTGGTGGCGCCGGGCTCGCCCGGCTTCGCCGAGCTGGGGCTCACGCCCACCAGCCTGGAGCTGGTCCTCCCCACCTACCTCGAGCGCTTCCGCCGCCACCCGAACATCGGCCACCGGCTCACCGCCTGACGCGCCGGCGTGACGAGATAACCGCCTGATCTGTCACGCGAAAAATAGTCCTTTTGCGGAACTATATCATTGGATTTAGGCCTTGAACCATCTGCTCCGGCCGTGAAAGCGGCATCGGTTAAAAAAATTAGTCAAATAAGTTGACCTATTTTGCGGAATCTGATGTTCTCCGCCCCCGAAGCCCTTTAGGGTAACGCCAAGCCGGTTGCTCGCGGCAACGGGTCATATTCTGTCATCAGAGGAAACGCCGGTGTCGCAGAAGTTGCTGCAGTTCGTCTCGGTCGAGAAGGCGATGCCCGAAAAGCGGCGGGCGGCCGAGCGCCGGCACGACTTCCAGGAGATCTACGGCGATTTCCGTCCGGAGAAGGCGGAGCAGCAGGCGGCGCGCTGCTCGCAATGCGGCATTCCCTACTGCCAGATCCACTGCCCGCTCAGCAACAACATCCCGGACTGGCTGATGCTGACCGCGGCCGGCCGGCTCGAGGAGGCCTACGAGGTCTCCTCGGCCACCAACAGCATGCCCGAGGTCTGCGGCCGCATCTGCCCGCAGGACCGGCTCTGCGAGGGCAACTGCGTCATCGAGAAGGGCTTCGAATCCGTCTCGATCGGCTCGGTGGAGAAGTTCATCACCGAGAACGCCTTCAAGAACGGCTGGGTGAAGCCGCCGACGCCGAGCCGCGAGCTCCCGCAATCCGTCGGCATCATCGGTGCCGGGCCGGCGGGCCTCGCCGCCGCCGAGATGCTGCGCCGCCGCGGCTATCGGGTCGACATCTACGACCGCTACGACCGGGTCGGCGGGCTCCTCGTCTACGGCATCCCCAACTTCAAGCTGGAGAAGCAGGTGGTGACGCGCCGGCACGCGCTCCTCGCCGAGGGCGGCATCGCGTTCCATCTCAACACCGCGGTCGGCCGCGACGTCAGCCTCGCCGAGCTGCGCCAGCGCCACGACGCGCTGCTGGTTGCCACCGGCGTCTACAAGGCACGCGACATGAGCTGCCCCGGCATCGGCCTCGGCAACATCGTGCCGGCGCTCGACTATCTCACCGCCTCCAACCGCAAGGGGCTCGGCGACAAGGTGCCGGCGATCGAGAGCGGCGCGCTCGATGCTGCCGGCAAGCATGTGGTGGTGGTGGGCGGCGGCGACACGGCGATGGACTGCGTGCGTACCGCCGTGCGCCAGGGCGCCAAATCCGTGCGCTGCCTCTATCGCCGCGACCGCAAGAACATGCCGGGCTCCCAGCGCGAGGTGCAGCACGCGGAGGAGGAGGGCGTCGAGTTCATCTGGCTCGCCGCGCCCGAGGCCTTCCTCGGCGACGGGACCGTGCGCGCCGTCCGCGCCCTCCGCATGCATCTCGGCATCGCCGATTCGACCGGCCGCCAGGTGCCGCAGCCGGTGGAGGGCAGCCATTTCGAGCTCGAGGCGGATCTCGTCATCATGGCGCTGGGCTTCGATCCCGAGGACATGCCGGTGATGTTCGGCACGCCCGAGCTCGAGACCACGCGCTGGGGCACCATCAAGGTCGACCACCGCAGCATGATGACCTCGGTCGACGGCGTCTTCGCCGCCGGCGACATCGTGCGCGGCGCGTCCCTGGTGGTCTGGGGCATCCGCGACGGCCGCGACGCCGCCGAGCAGATGCATCGCTATATCGACGCCAAGCTCGCGGCGAGCCGTGCCGTGGCGGCGGATTGAGAGGAGGTTTCCGATGAGCTCCCAGGAGAGAAACGCGGGCGAGCGCTTCGTCGAGGCCTTCCGCAAGAACGCCGGGCATCTCGAGGCCGCGCATCTCTACGATCCCCGCGAGGAGCACGACGCCTGCGGCGTCGGCTTCGTCGCCGCGATCGACGGCAAGCCGCGCCGCTCGGTGGTGGAGGCCGGCATCAACGCGCTGAAGGCGGTCTGGCACCGCGGCGCCGTCGACGCCGACGGCAAGACTGGCGACGGCGCCGGGATCCATGTGGAGATCCCGCAGGACTTCTTCCGCGAGCACGTGAAGCACACCGGCCACGAGCCCGGACCGGGCAAGCTCGCCATCGGCATGATCTTCCTGCCGCGCACCGATCTCGACGGGCAGGAGCGGTGCCGCTCCATCGTCGAGACCGAGATCCTGAATTTCGGCTATTCGATCTATGGCTGGCGCCAGGTGCCGGTGAACATCGACGTCATCGGCGAGAAGGCGAACGCCACGCGGCCCGAGATCGAGCAGATCATGATCGCCAACACCCGCGGCGTGCCGGCGGATCGCTTCGAATTGGACCTCTACATCATCCGCCGCCGCATCGAGAAGCGCGTCATCGCCGACCAGGTGAAGGACTTCTACATCTGCTCGCTGAGCTGCCGCTCGATCATCTACAAGGGCATGTTCCTGGCGGAGCAGCTGACCTCCTTCTATCCCGACCTGCTGGACGAGCGCTTCGTCTCCAGCTTCGCGGTCTATCACCAGCGCTATTCCACCAACACCTTCCCGACCTGGCAGCTGGCGCAGCCCTTCCGCATCCTCGCGCACAACGGCGAGATCAATACGCTCCGCGGCAACATCAACTGGATGAAGAGCCACGAGACGCGGATGGCGAGCGAAACCTTCGGCGACGCCATCGAGGACATCAAGCCGGTGATCCAGGTGGGCGGCTCGGATTCCGCCGCCCTCGACAGTGTCTTCGAGGTGCTGGTGCGCGCCGGCCGCGCGCTGCCGATGGCGAAGCTGCTGATGGTGCCGGAGGTGGTGGCCGATCGCAGCATGATGCCGAAGGCGCATCGCGACATGTACAGCTACTGCAACTCGGTGATGGAGCCCTGGGACGGGCCGGCGGCATTGGCCTTGACCGACGGTCGCTGGGTGATGGCGGGGATGGACCGCAACGGCCTCCGCCCGATGCGCTACGCGATCACCGAGGGCGGCATGATCGTCGCCGGCTCCGAGGCGGGCATGGTGCGCCTCAACGAGCAGGAGATCATCGAGAAGGGCCGCCTCGGCCCCGGCCAGATGATCGGCGTCGATCTCGCCGCCGGACGGCTCTACCGCGATCACGAGATCAAGGATCTCCTCGCTAACCGCAAGCCCTATTCGGATTGGGTGAAGGGCGTCACCGTCATCGACAGCCTGATCAAGTCCCGCACCGAGACCGCCGAGCTTGACCGCGACGCGCTCCGCCGGCGCCAGGTGGCCTTCGGCTGGAGCCTCGAGGACCTCGAGCTCATCCTGCAGCCGATGGCGGAGGAGGGGAAGGAAGCGGTCGGGTCCATGGGCGACGACACGCCGCTCGCGGTGCTGTCGGGGCACTATCGCGGCCTCCATCATTTCTTCCGGCAGAATTTCAGCCAGGTCACCAACCCGCCGATCGACAGCCTGCGCGAGCGGCGCGTGATGACCCTCAAGACCCGGCTCGGCAATCTCGGCAACATCCTCGACGAGGATGCGAGCCAGTGCCAGCTGCTGCAGCTCGACTCGCCGGTGCTCTCGAACGCGGAGTTCACCGCGATGCGCGCCTATATGGGCGACACCGCCGCCGAGATCGACTGCACCTTCGATGCCGATGCCGGCGAGGCGGGGCTGCGCGACGCCATCCGCCGCATTCGCCAGGAATCCGAGGACGCGGTCCGCCGCGGCTGTGCGCACGTGATCCTGTCGGATGCTGCCACCGGCGCCAGCCGGGCGGCGATCCCGATGGTTCTCGCCACCGGCGCGGTCCACTCCTACCTGGTGCGCCAGCAGCTCCGCACCTTCATTTCACTGAACGTGCGCTCCGGCGAGTGCCTCGACGTGCATTATTTCGCGGTATTGATCGGTGTCGGCGCCACGACGGTGAACGCCTATCTCGCCCAGGAGACGATCGCCGACCGCCATCGCCGCGGCCTCTTCCCCAACGCCACCTTCGAGCAGTGCGTGCAGCGCTACAAGAAGGCGGTGGATGACGGGCTCCTCAAGATCATGTCGAAGATGGGGATCTCGGTGATCTCCTCCTATCGCGGCGCCTACAACTTCGAGGCGGTCGGCCTCTCCCGCACGCTGGTGGCCGACTTCTTCCCGGGCATGAGCGCGCGCATCTCTGGCATCGGCCTCATGGGCATCCAGCAGAAAGTGCTGGAGATGCATCGCCGCGGCTTCTCGGAGGATTTCCTGGCGCTGCCGGTGGGCGGCTTCTACCGCTACCGCCGTGGCGGCGAGCAGCACGGCTTCGAGGGCACGCTCATCCACACGCTGCAGACCGCGGTGGCGACGGATTCCTACGCCACCTACCGCCGCTATGCGGAGGGCCTGCGCAAGCTGCCGCCGATCAATCTGCGCGACCTCCTCGACTTCAAGGCCAAGCGTCCGCCGGTCTCGGTGGACGAGGTGGAATCCATCACCGAGATCAGGAAGCGCCTGGTGGCGCCCGGCATCTCGCTGGGCGCACTCGGCCCAGAGGCGCACGAGACGCTCTCCATCGCCATGAACCGCATCGGCGCCAAGTCAGACAGCGGCGAGGGTGGCGAGGATCCCGCGCGCTATATTCCACGCCGGAACGGCGACAATGCCGCCTCGGCGATCAAGCAGATCGCCTCGGGCCGCTTCGGCGTCACCGCCGAGTATCTCAACAACTGCCGCGAGATCGAGATCAAGATCGCTCAGGGTGCCAAGCCCGGCGAGGGCGGCCAGCTGCCGGGCTTCAAGGTGACGGAGATGCTGGCGCGACTCCGCCATTCGACGCCGGGTGTCACGCTGGTCTCGCCGCCGCCGCACCACGACATCTACTCGATCGAGGATCTGGCGCAGCTCATCTACGACCTGAAGCAGGTGAATCCGGAGGCGCGGGTCTGCGTGAAGCTGGTGGCGCGCTCGGGCATCGGCACGGTGGCCGCCGGCGTCGCCAAGGCGCGCGCCGACGTGATCCTGGTCTCGGGCCATGGTGGCGGCACCGGCGCCAGCCCGCAATCCTCGATCAAGTACGCTGGCGTGCCCTGGGAGATGGGCCTCTCCGAGGTGCATCAGGTGCTGGTGCTGAACCGGCTCCGGCATCGCATTCGCCTGCGTGTCGACGGCGGTATCAAGACCGGGCGCGACGTGGTGATCGCGGCGATTCTCGGCGCCGAGGAATATGGGCTCGGCACCGCCTCGCTGGTGGCGATGGGCTGCATCCTGGTCCGCCAATGCCATTCCAACACCTGCCCGGTCGGCATCTGCACCCAGGACGAGAAGCTCCGCGCCAAGTTCACCGGTACGCCGGAGAAGGTGGTGAACCTCTTCAGTTTCGTTGCGGAGGAGGTGCGCGAGATCCTGGCTTCGCTCGGCGCGCGCAATCTCAACGAGGTGATCGGCCGCACCGATCTCCTGGCGCAGGTGAGTCGCGGCGGCCAGCATCTCGACGATCTCGATCTCAACCCGATCCTGGCCCAGGCCGATCCCGGCGAGTACCCGCGCTACTGCACGCTCGAGGGCCGGAACGAGGTGCCGGACACCATCGACGCGCAGATGATCAAGGATGCGAAGGCGCTCTTCGAGGTGGGCGAGAAGATGCAGCTCACCTACAACATCCGCAACACGCACCGCGCCGTGGGCGCGCGGCTCTCCTCGATGGTGACGCGCCGCTTCGGCATGGTGGGTCTGCAGCCCGGCCACATCACCGTCAGGCTGCGCGGTTCGGCGGGCCAGTCCTTGGGCGCCTTCGCCGTCCAGGGCCTGAAGCTCGAGGTGTTCGGCGACGCCAACGACTATGTCGGGAAGGGGCTCTCCGGCGGCACGATCACAGTCCGGCCGATGACCTCATCGCCGCTGCAGAGCCACAAGAACACCATCATCGGCAACACCGTTCTCTACGGCGCCACAGCCGGCAAGCTCTTCGCGGCGGGTCAGGCGGGCGAGCGCTTCGCCGTGCGCAATTCCGGGGCGCTCGTCGTCGTCGAGGGCTGCGGCTCCAACGGCTGCGAGTACATGACCGGCGGCACGGCGGCGATCCTCGGGCCGGTCGGCGACAATTTCGCCGCCGGCATGACCGGTGGCATGGCCTTCGTCTACGATCCCTCGGGCGAGCTTCCCAGCCGCATCAACCCGGAGAGCGTGATCTGGCAGCGGGTCCAGACCCTGCACTGGATCGGCGTGCTGCGCGGCCTCGTCGAGGAGCATGTGCGCGAGACCCAGTCGCGCTTCGCCGAGCAGCTGCTGGTGGACTGGGAGCGTGCGCGGCGGCATTTCTGGCAGGTGGTACCGAAGGAGATGCTGGAGCGGCTGCCACAGCCGCTCACCACGGAGCCGAAGCGCGCCGAGGCCGGCGACGACTGAGCCACAGCGGGCGGGGACGGGGCGGGCGAATGGCGCCGCCCGCTCTCGCAATCGCTGCATCCCGGCGGCGACTGCGCTAGACTGGCGCGGTCATGCGCCTGCTCTATCACCTCTGGCTGTCACCCTTCTCCCGCAAGATCCGCGTCGTTCTCAAGGAGAAGAACCTCGATTTCACCATGAAGGTCGAGAAGACCTGGGAGCGCCGGGCGGAGTTCCTGGCGCTCAATCCGGCGGGCGACGTGCCGGTGCTGATCGAGCCCGACGGCACGGTGCTGGCGGACGCCGGCGCCATCGCCGAGTTCCTCGACGAGGTCTATCGCGACAAGCTGCTGATGGGGATCAACCCGGTCGACCGCGCGGAGGTGCGACGGCTCACCGCCTGGTTCGACGGCAAGATGAACCATGAGGTGACCGAGAATCTGGTCGGCGAGAAGATGATGAAGCGCTTCCTGGGGCTGGGCGAGCCGAATTCCAGCGCGATCCGCGCCGGCAAATCCAATCTCGGCTATCACCTGGAGTACGTGACCTTCCTGGTGGAGCGGCGGCGCTGGCTCGCCGGCGATCATTTCTCCATGGCGGACATCACTGCGGCGGCGCATCTCTCGACGCTCGACTATCTCGGCGACGTGCCCTGGGACGAGCACGAGCCCACCAAGGAATGGTATGCGCGCATCAAGTCGCGGCCGAGCTTCCGGCCGCTGCTGGCGGATCATATTCCCGGCGCGCCACCGCCGAAGCACTACGCCGATCTCGATTTCTGATCACTTCTTGGCGGGAGGTTTCGCCGGCGGCGCCGGTGCGGCCGCCCCGGCTGGCGCGATCTTGTCGAGCTCGGTGAGGTTCTCCCGCGCCTGCTCCGCCGAATAGCTGTCGGGCGCCAGCTCCAGCACCTTGTCCCAGTCCTTGCGCGCGCCGGGATAGTCGCCCTTGGCGGCGGCAATGGCGCCGCGCTCCAGATAGGCGTCGGGGAATTTGGGCGACAGCGTCACGGCGCGGTTGGCATCGTCGGCCGCCAGATCGATCGCGTCCACGTGGCGATAGGCGGCGGCGCGCAGCACCAGCGCCTCAGCGTTCTTGCGGTCGATGTCCAGCACCGCGTTGAGGTCGTCGAGCGCCGACCAGTAGTCGCGTGAGAGGCCATCGGCCTCGGCGCGACCCAGCAGCAGCCGAATGTCCTTGGGCGCGAGCTTCAGCGCGGCGTCGTATTCGGTGCGTGCCTCTTTCGGCTGCTGCGCCATGATCCAGGCCTGCGCCGCCTGGTCATAGGCCTGGACGCGCACTTCCGGCGCCGCGGCGGTGTTGCTGGCGGCGATGTCGTGCAGGCGGCGCGCCGCCTCGTCGTATTGCCGGAGCCCATAGAGCGAGGCCGCCTCGCAATGCTCCGCCGCGTAGCCGCCGCCGTGGTTGCGCCATTGGATCGCCTGGGCGAAGGCCTGTTCCGGATGCTCTGCCGCCAGGCTCATGCAGCGCTCGTAGGACTGTTCGGGGTTTTCCGGCGGCGGGGGCGGCGGCTTCTGCTGCGCGGGTGGAGGTTTCTGTTCCGACGCCGCGATCGCCGGTGGCGCGATCAGGCCGGCGACGAGCAGACCGGCCAGAACCAGGACGGATCGAAGCGTGGCGCTATTCCCCGGGCGCTGCGGGAACATGCCGCTCCGCGATCGCCTCGGCCGCGTCGGCCGACGCCGGATGCGAGAAGGCGTGCCGCAGGCGCTCCAGATAGACGTAGATAACCGGCGTGATGAAGAGCGTCAGGCTCTGGGAGACGATGAGGCCGCCCACCACCGCGAGGCCGAGCGGCCGGCGCAGCTCGGAGCCGGCGCCGCTGCCGAGCGCGATCGGCAGCGCGCCCATGATCGCTGCCATGGTCGTCATCATGATCGGCCGGAAGCGCAGCAGACAGGCCTGGTAGATCGCCTTCTCCGGCGTGGTATCGCCGCTCCGCTGCTGCTCGATCGCGAAGTCGATCATCATGATCGCGTTCTTCTTCACGATGCCGATCAGCATGACGATGCCGATGATGGCGATGACGCTCAGGTCCTGCTTGAACAGCATCAAGGTCAAGATGGCGCCGAGGCCCGCCGCGGGCAGGCCGGAGAGGATGGTGACCGGATGGATGAAGCTCTCGTAGAGGATGCCTAGCACGATGTAGATGACGATCACCGCCGCCAACAGCAGCAAGCCCTGGCCTTTGAGGGAATCCTGGAACACCTGGGCGTTGCCCTGGAAGCTGGTGGCGACGGTCACCGGCAGGTTGACCTCGTGCTCAAGCCGGCCGATCGCATTCACCGCCTCGCCGAGCGAGACGCCGGGCGCCAAGTTGAAGGAGATGGTCACCGACGGCAGCTGGCCCTGGTGGTTCACCGTCACTGGGCCGACCGACTGGCGGAGGGTGGCGAAGGCGTCGAGCTGCACCATCTGGCCGGTGG
This sequence comes from Allostellaceae bacterium, assembly GCA_035507155.1. Taxonomy (GTDB): domain Bacteria; phylum Pseudomonadota; class Alphaproteobacteria; order ATCC43930; family CGMCC-115725; genus DASZHJ01. The sequence continues at coordinate 13,367 of DATJOK010000140.1, read as the reverse complement.
CGGCGCGCACATAGATCTTGGAAAGGTCTGACGGGTCCCGCTGATAGGCCGGATCGCTCTCCAGGATCACCTCATACTCGTTCGAGGGCATGTAGATGGTGGAAATCTGCCGCGTCCCGAACGAGCTGTAGAGCGCATTCCTCACCTGGTCGGCGGTGAGGCCGAATTGCGCCATCTTGTCGCGATCGAAATCGATCGACACCTGGCGGTTCTGCAGCTGCAGATCCGAGGTCACATCCTGGAAGCCCGGCAAGGCACCGATCTTCTCTTGCATGATCGGCGCGAGCTTGTAGAGCTCGTCGATGTTGCCGTCCTGCAGCGTGTATTGGTAGAGGCTCTTGGAGAGGCGGCCGCCGAGCTGGATGTTCTGGATCGGCTGGAAGAACACCTTCATGCCGGGGACGCCGGCGACCTCGCGGCGCAGGCGCTGGATGATGTCGAGCACCGATAGCTTGCGCTCGTCCAGCGGCTTCAGCGTCACGAACATGCGGCCAAGGTTGAGCGACGGGCTGAAGCCGGTGGCGCCGATGAAGGAGTTGATGTCCTGCACCGCGGGATCGGCCTTGATGATCGCCGCCACCTCCTTCTGGTGCGCCGCCATGCCCTCGAAGGAGATGTCCTGCGCCGCCTCTGTGAAGGCGAAGATCAGGCCGGTGTCCTCGATCGGGAAGAAGCCCTTGGGAACGATGACGTAGAGCCACAGGCTGAGGCCGAGCGTGCCGAACGTCACCATCAGGGTGAAGAACTTGTGCGCCAGCACTTGGCGCAGCCCCCAGGCGTAGCCGGCGATCACCGCCTGGAACCCCGCCTCGGTCATGCGGTAGAGCACGCCATGCTTCTCGTCCGGCTGATGCGGCTTGAGGAGCCGCGAGCACAGCATCGGCGTCAGTGTCAGCGAGACCAGGCCCGAGATCAGGATGGTCATGCTGATGGTGACCGCGAACTCGCGGAAGACGCGGCCGACCACGCCGCCCATGAACAGCACGGGGATGAAGACCGCCACTAGCGAGAGGGTGATCGATATGATGGTGAAGCCGATCTCGCGAGAGCCCTTGAGCGCCGCCTCGAAGGGGCGCTCGCCGTTCTCGATGTGGCGGACGATGTTCTCCAGCATGACGATGGCGTCGTCGACCACGAAGCCCACCGACAGCGTCAGCGCCAGCAGCGACAGATTGTCGACGGAATAGCCCATCACGTACATGCCGGCGAAGGTGCCGATCACCGAGACGGGGAGCGCCAGCGCCGGGATGATGGTGGCGGTGACGTTGCGCAGGAAGAGGAAGATCACCATCACCACCAGCGCCACGGTGAGCGCCAGGGTGAAGCGGACGTCGCTCACCGACTGCCGGATCGAGAGCGAGCGGTCGTTCAGCACCTTGAGGTCGACCGAGGGCGGGATCTGCTCGCGGAAGATCGGCACCAGCGCCTTGACGCTGTCCACCACCTCGACAGTGTTGGCGTCGGGCTGGCGGAGCACGGCGAGGATGATCGAGCGAGTGCCGTTGAGCCAACCGGCGATCTTGTCATTCTCGACACTGTCGATCGCCTTCGCCACCTCGCGCAGCCGCACCGGCGCGCCGTTCCTGTAGGCGACCACGAGGTCGCGGTAGTGCGCCGCCTCATTGAGGCCGGTCGGGGCGTCGATGGTGAAGCTCTGGCTGGGGCCGGAGAGCTGGCCCACCGGCGTGCTGGAGTTCGCCGCGGCGATCGCGTTCTGCAGATCGGCGAGGCCGATGCCCTTGGCGGCGAGCGCCTCCGGATTGGCCTGGATACGCACGGCGTATTTCTGCGCGCCGAACACCTGCACCTGCGCGACGCCGGAGAGCTGCGAGACGCGCTGGCCGATCAGCGTCTCGGCGTACTCGTCGACGGTCGAGAGCGGCTGGGTCGCGGAGCTCAGCACCAGGAACAGCACCGGCTGGTCGGCCGGGTTGACCTTCTGGAAGGAAGGCGGCGTCGTCATCTCCACCGGCAGCTTCTTCGCCGCTGTCGTCATCGCCGACTGCACGTCGAGGGCGGCGCCGTCGATGTTGCGGTTGAGATCGAACTGCAGCGTGATGGTGGTGACGCCCTGGCCGCTGGTGGAGACGATCGAGTTGACGCCGGCGATGGTGGAGAACTGCTTCTCCAGCGGCGTCGCGACTGAGGAGGCCATGGTCTCCGCGCTGGCACCCGGCAGGTCCGCCGAGACCACGATGGTCGGAAAGTCGACGCGCGGCAACGCCGCCACCGGCAGCAGGCGGTAGCTGAACAGGCCGAAGATCACGAACGCCATCATGACCAGTGTGGTCATCACCGGCCGCCGGATACAGCTCTCCGGCATGCTCACGTTGCGCGCTCCGCCTTCTGCGTCGGCTCGGCTGTGGTGCGGATCTGGATCTTGCTGCCGTTGGTGAGGCGGAGCTGGCCGTCGGTGACCACGCGCTCGCCTTCCGCGAGGCCTTTTTCGATGACGCTCCGGCCGTCGACGGTGCGGCTCACGGCGACGGGACGGTATTCGACGGTGTTGTCGCTCTTCGCGACGTAGCAATAGCTGCCGTTCTGGCCGACCTGGATCGCCGAGGCGGGCACCACGATCGCGTTGGGGTCGGTGCTGAGCGTCGTCTGCACGTTGACGAACTCGCCGGGCCAGAGCCGCTCATTGGCATTCTCGAACACGGCTTTGAGCGAGATGGTGCCGGTGGTGGCGTCGATCTGGTTGTCGATGACGTCGAGGCGGCCATTGACCGGACCGGCGGGGTCCGAGGGCGCGAGCGCGGAGACCGGCACCTTGCCGGCGGCGAGCGCGGCGCGGATGCCAGGCAGCTCGCGCTGCGGCACCGCGTAGCTCACATAGATCGGTTTCATCTGATTGATGAGGACGAGCGAGATGGTGTCGTTCGCCTTCACCGCGTTGCCGGCCTTGAGCGAGATCACGCCGACGCGACCGTCGATCGGCGAGGTGATGGTGTAGTAGCTGAGCTGCACGCGGAGATTGTCGACCGCCGCCTGGTCGGCAAGCGTGTTCGCCTCCGACGTCGCCGCCGTCGTGCTCACCTGGTCGAACTGCTGACGCGAGACGAACTCTTTCTCGGTGAGCGGCTTGAAGCGCGCGACATCGCGCTTGGCGTTCTCGAGCTGCGCGCGGTCGCGGGCGAGATTGGCCTCCGCCTGCTTGAGCTGGGCGAGCGCCGAGCGGGTGTCGAGGATGAAGAGGACATCCCCCGCCTTGACGCTCTGACCGTCGGCGATCTTCACCTCGGCGATCTGGCCGTCGACGCGGGACTTCACCGCCACGGAAGCGATCGGCTGCACGGTGCCGATGGCGTCGATGCGCACCGGGATTGCCGCGCGCTCCACCGGCGCCACCACGACCGGCACCGCCGGCGTCGTGTCGGCAGCCTTCGCCGGCGTCTCCGCCGCCTTCAGGACGAAGGCCTGGTAACCGACGCCACCGACGGCGACCACGACCAGGAACGCAATCGCGATGAGAACGCGCTTCATGTGAGAGTTACCGCCGCCCCGGCGCCCGGCCCGGTGCCGCTGACCGTCCCCCGATATTGCAGTGCATTATATACGAAGGCCAGATTAATTATCACTATACGCCAATCCCTGCCGCCCGCATCCCCCAGCGGCAAATGTCTCATACTGCCGCGATGAATGGCAGCTGCTCCTGTTTTGTCCAGGCGTCATGCGAGCAGGCTCTGGTAACATTTCCGAGTGCGGGCGGCCCGCTCCCGGGGCGGCCTTCTTCACCTCGGGCGGGGCGGTCGTGGGGACGGCTAGGGCGAGCGGCTTCGGCAATGTCGTGCGGGCGCTCAGCAATCGCAACTACCGCATCTACACGGTGGGGAACGCGATCTCGCTCGTCGGCACTTGGCTGCAGCGGGTGGCGGCGAGCTGGCTCACCTGGGAGCTGACCCATTCCGGCACCTGGCTAGGCCTGGTGGCCTTTGCCGACCTCTTCCCGGTGATGGTTCTGAGCCCGGTCGCGGGCTCCCTCGCCGACCGCTACGACCGCGTGGCGGTGATCCGCGTCACCCAGGTGATTGCCATGGCGCAGGCGATCGCGCTCGCCGTGTTCACCGCCACCGGCATCATCGACATCTGGTCGCTGTTCCTGTTGACGGTGACGCTGGGCGCGGTCAACGCGATGAATCAGCCGGCGCGGCTGGCGCTCATTCCGAGCCTGGTCGATCGCGAGACCCTGCCCTCCGCAGTAGCAATCAACTCGATCGTCTTCAACAATGCGCGTTTCGCCGGTCCGCTGGTGGCAGCGGCGGTGACGGCGCTCGGCAGCATCTCGCTCGCCTTCGCCTTGAATGCCGTCACCTATGTCGCCTTCCTGGTCTCGCTCCACCGCATCGGCCGCGTTGCCGGCGAGGGCCAGGTGATCGCCCATCGGCGCCGCATGCTGGCGGAGACGCTGGAGGGCTATCTCTATGTCATCCGCCATCCCGGCATCGGGCCGATGATGGGTCTCTTCGCGGCGAGCTCGCTGGCGGCGCGCGGCTTCATCGAGCTGCTCTCGGGCTTTGCCGGCGCAGTCTTCCATGTGGGGCCGCAGGGCTTCTTCGGCCTGGTGGCGTCGACCGGTCTCGGCGCCATGTCGGGCGGACTCTGGATGGTGCTGCGCCGGCCGGTCGGGCACCTGACCGGCCTGGTGGTGACGCACACGCTCCTGATCGCGGTGGCGCTGGTCGGCTTCACCGCCACCGACATCTTCTGGCTGGCGCTCCCCTGCCTCTTCGTCGCTGGCGCCGGACTGGTGGTGACCGGCATCGCCGCGCAGACCCTGGTGCAGACCGCGGTGGCACCGACCATGCGCGGCCGCGTCATGGGCCTCTACGGCATGATCTTCCGCGGCGGACCGGCGATGAACGCGCTGACGATGGGCCTGCTTTCCTCTCAATTCGGCCTCCGCTTGCCGCTCGCCGCCGGCGCCCTGATCTGCGTCGCGCTCTGGGCTTGGGCGCGCTGGCGCCAGGGCGCGCTGACGCAGGCGCTGGAAAATGAGCCGATGCCGGCACCGGCGGATTAGCGGGCCCGGTTTCCCTCCGTCGCCGGCTTCCGTTAGCCTCCGGGCTGACTTTCCCGCGCCAGCTCTCAGAGGGGGAATCCATGGTTGCGGTCCGTGAGCCCATTCTGCATCCGGTGGCGATCGACGATCTGCGTCCGACTCAGATCACCGTCGGCATGCGCGAGGTCGAGGCCAAGCGCAAGGCATGGCGCATCAGGAAAGGCGAGAAAGGCGCGGAGTTTCTCGGTCGGCACATGATACCGGTGATCCTCGGGCCCAAGGGCCGATACTATGTCATCGACCATCACCATCTGGCGCGCGCGCTCCACGAGGAGGGGGTGAAGGATATCCTCGTCTCCGTGATCGCCAAGCTGGATCGCTTGGAGCGCGACGCCTTCTGGGTCGTGCTCGACAATCACAGCTGGATGCACCCCTTCGACGACCGGGGGCGGCGGCGGAGCTATGAGGACATCCCGACATCGGTGAAGGATCTGGTCGACGATCCCTTCCGCTCGCTCGCCGGCGAGTTGCGCCGCGTCGGCGGCTTCGCCAAGGACACGACACCATTCAGCGAGTTTCTCTGGGCCGACTTCCTGCGCCGGCGGCTGAAGCGCAAGGCGGTCGAACGGGATTTCGAGGGTGCCGTGGAGAATGCCCTCGCGCTCGCAAAGAGCGAGGAGGCCGATTACCTGCCGGGCTGGTGCGGCGCCATCGAGCAGTGAGGGCGAGATCGATGCCAGCGGACAGCCTCTTTTCATGAGCAGCCCCGTGCCCGCCACTCTCTTCTGTTTCGGCCTCGGCTACACTGCGGGATTTCTCGCCCGCGCCCTCAGGGCCAAGGGCTGGCGTGTCGCCGGCACGGCGCAGACGGAGGAGGGCCGTGCGCGGCTCGCTGCCGCAGGCGTCGAGGCGCATCGGTTCGATCGCGAGCATCCTCTGCCGAACGCGGCGGCGCTCCTCGGCGCGGCGACGCATCTCCTGAGCTCGGTGCCACCGGACGAGCGCGGGGATCCCGTGCTCGACGTGCATGGGCGAGATCTGGCGGCGCTCTCCGATCTCCGCTGGGTCGGATATCTCTCCACCACCGGGGTCTATGGCAATCGCGATGGTGGCTGGGTCGATGAGCGTTCGACGCTTGCACCCACTGGCGAGCGCGGCCGGCGGCGCGTCGCGGCCGAGGTGGAATGGCTGGAACTCCAGCGCCGACATGGCCTGCCCGTCCACGTGTTCCGCCTCGCCGGCATCTACGGCCCCGGTCGGAGCGCACTCGAGAGCGTGCGTTCCGGCGCGGCGCGGCGGGTGTGCAAGCCGGGCCAGGTGTTCTCGCGCATTCATGTGAAGGACATCGTGCAGGCACTTACCGCCTCGATGGGGAGGCCCGATCCCGGTGCCATCTATAATCTCTGCGATGACGATCCGGCGCCGCCGGAGGCGGTGGTCGAGTATGCCTGCGAGCTTCTCGGCGTCGCGCCGCCGCCGCTGGTGCCGCTGGAGAGCGCCGAGCTTTCGCCGATGGCGCGCAGCTTCTATGCCGACAGCAAGCGCGTCAGCAACGCCCGCATGAAGGAGGTGCTCGGCGTGATGCTCCGGTATCCGAGCTACCGAGACGGGCTCAGTGCGCTGCTCGCCGAGCTGCCCCCGCACGAAGCATTATAGGCGCCTTGCGAGCACACGCATTCCGGGCCAGGATCGGTGAGGTGCGGGGGGCGCGAGGCGCATGGGGAAGCTCGAGTTCTGGCGGATCATCACGGCCGCCTACGGCTGTGCCTTCGCCCATCTCGGGCGGTTCCTCCGGTTCTCGGGCGCTTGGCTCGTCGGCGTCATCGGCTTTCACGCCGGCGTCGTGCTGCACCTGCCGCTGGCGGTGCGCTTGGCGGCGGCGCTCGGTCTGGCGCTCTTCCTTCTCGGCGGCCTCGTCGCCTTTCCGTTAGCCTGGCATCGGCTTATCCTGCTCGGCGAGGAGCGCAGGTTCTTCGCCGCTCTGCGCTTCGGGCGTCGCGCTTGGCGCTTCCTGGCCTATGTCATTCTGACCAGCGCCTTGCTCGTCGTGCCGGCCTATCTCGCGCTCGCCATCACCGGCTCGATCGCGGCCGCGCTGCGGCCTCGGCTTGGGAGAGCGGCGATCGCGATCCCGGTCATCATCGTTCCGGCGGTGTGGTGTCTCGCCTCGCGGCTTACCTTGGCGCTGCCTGCCATTGCCGTCGACGAGACGGGCCCGGTGCTGCGGCGTGCATGGGCGCGGGGGCGGGGAAACGGCGTGCGCCTTGCGCTCGGCTGGCTGTTCTGCACGCTGCCTTTTGTGGGTCTCACCGACATCCTGCATGGGTTGCAGGTCAGGATCGGCGCGCGGACCATTCTCGGCGGCGCCGTGGTGGGCGGACTGCCGTTCATCGTCGAGTTTCTCGAGGCCGCGGTCACCGTGGGGTTTCTGTCCCATTCTTACCGGCAGCTCGCCGATGCGGCATCGGGAAGTGATTGCCCCAAGGCCCTGTCGTCGTCCTGCTGACGCCGCTAGAGCAGCGGTTCCAGCGTCGCCGCGAGCAGCGCCAGATCCGCCTTGGTGGAGAGCCGATGGTCGCCGTCCTTCACCAACGTCACGCGGACGTCGCGGCTCTGGAGCCGCTCGGCGACGGCAAGGCTGGTGCGCCAGGGCACGTCCTCGTCGCGCATGCCATGCAGGAGCCGCACCGGGCAATCGATGGCGATCGGCGCCCGCATGACGAGATGGCGGCGGCCCTCCTCGATGAGGGCGAGGGTGTAGAGGTAGCCCGCCGGATCATAAGCGGAGGGCATGCGCAGGAAGCCGTCGCGTTCCAGGGCTTGGCGCTGCGCGGGCGTGAATTCCGCCCACATCAGATCCTCGGTGAAGTCAGGCGCCGCGGCGATTCCCACTAGCGCCTTGGCGCGCTGGGGTCGCGCCCGCGCCGCCAGCAGCATGATCCAGCCTCCGAGGCTCGATCCCACCAGCACCTGCGGGCCTTCCGTGAGCTCGTCCAGCACGGCGAGCGCGTCGTCGAGCCAGCGGCCGATCGTCGCGTCCTTGAACGCGCCCGAGGAAGCGCCGTGGCCGAAGTAGTCGAAGCGGAGATAGGCCTGTCCGCGGGTCGCACTGAAGTGATCGAGCGCCTCCGCCTTAGTGCCGGTCATGTCCGACATGAAGCCGCCGAGGAAGACGATACCGGGGCCACGTCCCGGGCGTCGGCGATAGGCGATGGTCGCGCCGTCGGCGCGCCGCAGAAGCGACGGGGGATCGCGAGTCGCCGCGGGCATGGACATTTGGTTCGCCGCCGTCGCATTCTGCCGGGATGGCCGATACCCTGGAGATTAGCATCGCCGAGACGCAGGCGGGAAGCCGGGCGCCCGTGGTGATGCAGGTGGTGCCGAGGCTGGTGAGCGGCGGCGTCGAGCGCGGCACCGTGGAGATCGCGCAGGCGCTGGTGAGCGGTGGCTGGCAGTCGGTGGTGGTGTCCGCCGGTGGCCCGATGGCGCACGAGGTCGAGCGCGCCGGCGCCCGCCACGTCACGCTGCCGGTCGACTCCAAGAATCCCTGGGCGATGTACGCCAATATTGGCCGGCTCGCCGAGGTGATCGAGCGCCATAGCGTCGACATCGTCCACGCGCGGAGCCGCGCTCCCGCCTGGAGCGCCCTGGCGGCGGCGCGGCGCACCGGGAGGCATTTCATCACCACCTTCCACAACGCCTACGGCGCGCAATCGCGCCTGAAGCGTCTCTACAATTCAGTCATGGCTAAGGGCGAGCGGGTGATCGCCATCTCGGATTTCGTCGGCGAGCACGTGGCCGAGGTCTATGGCGTCGGGCCCGATCGCCTGCGCGTCATCCCGCGCGGCGTCGACATCACCCGCTTCGATCCCGATCATGTGGGCGCCGAGCGGCTGATCACGCTCTCGCGCCAATGGCGCCTGCCGGACGGCGCGTTCGTGCTGATGCTGCCGGGGCGGCTCACCCGCTGGAAGGGCCATACGGTAGTAATCGACGCGCTTGCCATGCTGGGACGGACCGACATCCGCTGCCTCTTCGTCGGCGGTGGCGACCTGCGCTATCGCCGTGAGCTGGAGGCGCGGGCGATGCGTCACGGGCTGGGTGCGGTGGTGCAGATGGTGGACGACTGCCGCGACATGCCGGCGGCCTACATGCTGGCGGACGTGGTGGTCTCGGCGTCCACCGAGCCCGAGGGCTTCGGCCGCGTCATCGTCGAGGCGCAGGCGATGGGCCGACCGGTGATCGCCACCGACCATGGCGGCGCCCGCGAGACCGTGGTGCCGGGCCGCACCGGCTGGCTGGTGCCGCCGGGCGACGCCCGCGCGCTCGCCGAGGCAATCGCTGAAGCGATGACGCTCGGGCCGGAGGCACGGATCGCCCACGCGGAGCGTGCGATCGAGCACGTACGCCGGCACTTCAACGCGCTCACCATGGCGGCCCGCACGCTGCAGGTCTATGACGAGATCCTGTTCCCGGCGCCTGCGGCCGTGACGGCGGCAGGCGCAGTCTTGGCTTGACCGAGCGGCCGCGCATTCTCGTCATCAAGCTCGGCGCGCTGGGCGACATCGTGCAGGCGATGGGACCGGCGGCGGCGATCCGCCTCCATCATCCCGGCGCCGAGATCGTGCTCCTCACCACTGATGCCTATGCGGGCTTCCTCGCCGATGCGCCCTATTTCGACGAGATCTGGGTCGATGCCCGGCCGCGCTGGCGCAATCCGATCGGATTGTTCCGCCTGCGGCACCGGCTGCGCGCCACCCATTTCACCCGGGTCTACGACCTCCAGACCTCCGACCGTTCCAGCTTCTATTTCCGCCTGATGGGGCCGGGGCCGCGGCCGGAATGGTCGGGGATCGCGCGGGGCGCCTCCCATCCCCACGCGACGCCGGACCGCGACCGGATGCACACCCTCGATCGCCAGGCGGATCAGCTTCGGCTTGCCGGCATCGAGAGTGTGCCCACTCCGGATCTTTCCTGGGTGGTCGCCGGCATCGAACGCTTCGAATTGCCCGAGCGCTATGGGGTGCTGGTGCCGGGTGGCGCCGCGCACCGGCCGGAGAAGCGCTGGCCGGCAGACCGCTTCGGCGCCCTGGCGCAGGATCTCGTCGGCCGCGGCATCACGCCTGTCATCATCGGCGCCGCCGCCGAGCGCGAGGCCGCCGCCGCCATCCTCGCGCGCTGTCCCGGTGTGCGCGATCTCACCGGCAAGACCAGCCTCTCGGAGATCGTGGCGCTCGGCCGCCGCGCGCTCTGGGCGGTCGGCAACGACACCGGGCCGATGCACCTCCTGGTGGCGGCGGGGGCGCCGGCGACGGTGCTCTATTCCTCGGCCTCCGATCCCGCGCTCACCGCGCCACGGGGACCGCGGGTCGTCATCCTGCAGCGGCCGAGCCTTGCCGAGCTGCCGGTGCAGGAGGTTGCCGCCACGCTCGCCTTCGGCTAAACCGGACCCTTCGTTCCACTTCCATTCCTGGATTTGTCATGTCGCCCGAGGCCAAAGCCGCGCCCGCATCCGCATCGCCCGTCGCCGTCACGCTGCCGGATGGCTCGGTGCGAACCTTCGCGGGCCCGCTCTCGGGCGCCGAGCTCGCGAAATCGATCGGGCCGGGCCTCGCCAAGGCGGCGCTCGCCATCACGGTGGACGGCGCGCCCCGGGATCTTGCCGCGACGATCGACCACAACGCCAAGGTCGCGATCGTCACACGCACCTCGCCGGAAGCGCTGGAGATCCTGCGCCACGACGCCGCCCATGTGATGGCAGAGGCGGCGAAGGAGCTCTATCCCGACGTCCAGGTGACCTTCGGCCCGGCGACGGAGACCGGCTTCTATTACGATTTCGCCCGCGACGAGCCGTTCACGCCGGAGGATCTCGCGAAGATCGAGCGGCGCATGCACGAGATCGTCGACCGGGACGAGGCGATCACCCGCGAGGTGTGGTCGCGCGATGAAGCCGTGCGCTTCTTCAAGTCGATCGGCGAGAAGTACAAGGCGGAGTGGATCCAGGAGATCCCGCCCGAGGAGGAGATCTCGATCTACAAGCAGGGCGGCTTCACCGATCTCTGCACGGGCCCGCATCTTCCTTCGACGGGGAAGCTCGGCCACGCCTTCAAGATCATGAAGGTGGCGGGTGCCTATTGGCGCGGCGATGCGAAGAACCAGCAGCTGCAGCGCGTCTATGGCACCGCCTGGGCGGAGCAGAAGCAGCTCGACACCTATCTCTTCCAGCTCGAGGAGGCGGAGAAGCGCGACCATCGTCGCCTCGGCCGCGAGCTCGGCCTCTTCCACCAGCAGGAGGAGGCAGTCGGCAGCGTCTTCTGGCATCCCAAGGGCTGGACGGTGTTCCGCGTCATCGAGCGCTACATCCGCCACCGCCTGGAGCATGCGGGCTATGTGGAGGTGAAGACGCCGCAGCTGGTCGACCGGGCACTCTGGGAGGCGTCCGGCCACTGGGAGAAGTTCCGCCACAACATGTTCACGGTGAAGGACGAGGACGAGGGCCATGAGCGCATCCTCGCACTCAAGCCGATGAATTGTCCGGGCGCGGTGCAGATCTTCCGCCAGGGCCTGAAGAGCTATCGCGACCTGCCGCTGCGTCTTGCCGAGTTCGGCTCCTGCCATCGGAACGAGCCCTCGGGCGCGCTGCATGGCATCATGCGCGTGCGCGCCTTCACCCAGGACGACGGCCACATCTTCTGCACCGAGGACCAGATCACATCGGAGAGCATCGCCTTCTGCGATCTCCTGCGCTCGGTCTACAAGGATTTCGGCTTCGAGGACGTGGCGGTGAAATTCTCCGACCGGCCGGCGCTGCGCGCGGGCTCGGACGCGATTTGGGACAAGGCCGAGGCGGCGCTGAAGCACGCCACCGAAGCGGCGGGGCTTCCCTACACGCTCAATCCCGGCGAGGGTGCTTTCTATGGCCCCAAGCTCGAATTCGTGCTGCGCGACACCATCGGTCGCGAATGGCAATGCGGCACGCTGCAGGTCGACTTCGTGCTGCCCGAGCGCCTGGATGCGAGCTACATCGGCGAGGATGGCCAGCGCCATCGGCCGGTGATGCTGCACCGGGCGATCCTCGGCTCCTTCGAGCGCTTCATCGCCATCCTGATCGAGCACTATGCCGGCCGTTTTCCGATGTGGCTCGCGCCGGTGCAGGCGAGCGTGCTGACCATCACCAGCGATGCCGACGACTACGCCAAAGAGGTGGCGGCCGTCTGCGCCGAGGCGGGCCTGCGCGTCGAGACCGATCTCCGCAATGAGAAGATCAATTTCAAAGTGCGCGAGCACAGCTTGGCCAAGGTTCCGGCCTTGCTGGTGGTGGGCAAGCGCGAGGCGGAGACGCGCGCCGTGGCGCTCCGCCGGCTGGGCGGAAAAGAGCAAGAAATTCTTGCGCTTGACGCCGCCGTCGCTAGATTGAAGCAGGAGGCGGCGGCTCCAGCCTAGTCGACCGCTGCCCCAATTCACCCGCGATATCAAGGACTTAGCTCTTTGGCCGCGGCGTCGCCGAGCTTTCCTACTGGGACAATTGAAGGAGGACCTACATCGCCAGACCACCACTTCCCGCGCCGCCCTCCAAGGATGGGCCGCGGATCAACGATGAAATCTCCAGCCCCCGCGTCCGCCTCGTGGATGAGCGGGGACAAATGGTCGGGGTCGTGACCCGCAACGAGGCTCTCGCCAAGGCGATGGATACCGGCCTCGACCTCGTCGAGGTCTCGCCCAACGCCGATCCTCCCGTCTGCAAGATCCTCGATTTCGGCAAATACAAGTACGAGGAGCAGAAGCGCCGCAACGAGGCGCGCAAGAAGCAGAAGGTGATCGAGGTCAAGGAGATCAAGCTTCGCCCCGGCATCGACGACCACGACTACGACGTCAAGATGCGCAGCATGCTCAAGTTCATCGAGGAGGGCGACAAGGTCAAAGTGACCATGCGCTTCCGCGGCCGCGAGCTTGCCCATCAGGAGCTCGGCATGAACGTGCTGATGCGCGTCAAGGGTGACCTCGACGAAATCGCCAAGGTGGAGCAGTTCCCGCGCATGGAAGGCCGTCAAATGACGATGGTGGTTTCGCCAAAATGACACCGTAGGCGTCTTGCCAGCGAAAGTGGGCGCCTCGTGAACCTTACAACCCGTCCAGCACCGGATGCTTCTCGGCCCATGGTCGCGCTGCTTCGTAAAGTGCGGCGGCGCGCAACAGCCGCGCGTCGCCGAGATGCGGACCAATAAGCTGCAGGCCGATCGGCAGCCCGTCCGCACCAAAGCCGCAGGGCAGCGTCACCGCGGGATTGCCTGACAGGTTGAACGGCAGCGTATAGGGATACCATGATTGGCGCACCGTGCCGGAAATCGCCCCGTCGATCTCGATCGGC
>DATJOK010000139.1:0-19696 GCA_035507155.1 Allostellaceae bacterium | reverse complement strand
AGCGCGTTCATGAAGGATCTCGGCCATCGGGTGCTGGCGCTGGTCGACAGCGGACAGCCCGAGCCTGAGCGCGAGCAGCAGTTCCGAAAGCTGGTCCAACAGGCCTTTGACGTCCCGGCCATCACGCGCTGGGTTCTCGGTCCCTATTGGCGCACCGCCACCGCGGCGCAGCGGGAGGAGTTCGGGAAATCTTTCGAGAATTACATGCTCAGGGTCTACTGGTCGAGATTCTCGACTTATCACGGCGAGACATTCCGTGTTCTCGGCCAGCGGAGCGAGGGCGACGGAACGATCCTGGTGCGGACCGAGGTCCTGCGCCCGGGCGGCAATCAATCTCCGGTGAAGGTTTCCTGGCGGCTGATACGTCGGGACGGCACGTTCAAGATCCGCGATGTAAGCGTCGCCGGCGTCAGCCAGGCAGAGACCTATCGCGACGAGTTCACCTCGATCATCGACCGCAACGGCGGGCGGGTATCGGCGCTCATCGACGCACTGAACAGGCATGCGGAGAGCTGAATCCGGCGGGCGGCTCGTGCTTTCCCGATCTGCATCCGCGGCCGATCGGGCCGGACAATGACGGCCATGGAGACGGGCAATGACGACTGAAGACGGAGTGACGGAACGCCGCGCCATCCTGAAAGCGATGATCCTGGCCTTGTGCGCGGGCTTCATCGCGGATCGCCCGGCGGAGGCCGAGGAGGCGAGCCCCGGACCCGTGGCGCCGATCCGGCGTCTCGACGCCGCCCTGCTCGCCGCCATGAAGGCAGGGCCGGGCACTCCCTTTGTGCAGCGCTTCGCGGCGCTGCGGCCCGTGATCGAGCGGACGTTCGATCTCGACACCATTCTCGCGATCACGGTCGGGATGCGCTGGACGACGCTGCCGAGCTACCAGAAGCAGAGGCTGGCGGCGGCGTTCAGGCGCTATACGGTGGCGACCTACACCGCGAACTTCGATCATTACGACGGCCAGCGGTTTCAGCTCCAGCCCGCGACGCGACCGGTCGGGAATGGCGATGTCATCGTCTATTCCAAATTCATCGGGAGCGACGGATCGGCGGTGGCGCTCGACTACGTGATGCGTGACGGCGCCAGGGGCTGGCAGGCCGTCGACGTGCTGGCCGAAGGTGGCATCAGCCGGGTCGCCACCCAGCGTTCGGAATTCAATGCCGTGCTCTCGTCGGGCGGAGCGCCGGCGCTGACCGCCGCTCTGGAGCAGAAGGTCGCCTCGCTGTCAGGCGGCGCCATCGCCTAGCGTGGCGCACGACGGCATGAGGATGACCGCTGCGGGATCGGGAGAACCCCGTCACCGCCGGGCCGGGGGCTGCGCGGCAGTCCCGATCTCGGGGCTGCAGCGGATCCTCGTCGGCCTGGTGCGGCTCGGCAGCCGTCACGCCTGGCTCGTCGTGCTTGCCGGGATCCTGCTCGCCACCGCCTCCGGCCTCTACGCCAGCCGCCATCTCCACATCGATACCAATACCGACCACATGTTTGCGGCGACGCTTCCCTGGCGGCGCCAGGAGATCGCGCTCGACAAGGACTTCCCGCAGTTCCACGGATTGCTGGTCGCCGTCGTCGATGCCCGCGAGCCCGAGGAAGCGGACGCGACGGCCGCCGCCCTGGCGCAGGCGCTGTCCAGCGACCACGCCCATTTCAGCAGCATAGAGCGGCCGGATTCCTCGCCCTACCTCGCGAAGGAGGGCCTGCTGCTCCTCTCCACGCCGCGGCTCACCCGTCTTCTCGATCAGACCATCGCCGCGCAGCCGTTCCTCGGCAAGCTCGCCGCCGATCCCACCGCGCGCGGTCTCTTCTCCGCCCTGGCGCTGCTCGGCCAAGGCGTGACGCGCGGCGATGTCGATCTTGCCCCCTACCGCGGCGCCTTGCGGGCGTTCCACGCCACCATGGCATCGGTGCTCCAAGGTCACCCGCGACCCCTCTCCTGGCAGGCCTTGCTGAGCGGCACCCTGGTCAAGCTCGCTGGCCCCTATCGCTTCGTGCTGGCGAAGCCGCACCTCGACTACGGCGCCCTGCAGCCTGCCGGCGCCGCGGAGCAGGCGATCCGCGCCGCCGCAGCGAGGCTGGACCTCGTGCGCAGCGGCGCCGCGCGGGTGCGCATAACCGGCGATGTCGCCCTCGCGGACGCCGAGTTTGCGACGGTAGCCCAAGGCGCCGTCATCGGGCTCGCCGGCAGCGTCGCGCTCATCCTGCTCTGGCTCGTCCTCTCGATGCGCAGCTGGCGGCTGATCGTTCCCGTCCTCGGCACGCTCGCGCTCGGGCTCATGCTCACCCTGCTTTTCGCCACCGCGGCGGTGGGCGTGCTCAATCTGATCTCGGTGGCATTCGGCGTGCTGTTCGTCGGCATCGCCGTCGATTTCGCGATCCAGTTCGCCGTGCGCTATCGCGACGCACGCCATTCGCTTTCCGATCCGACGGCCGCGCTGCTCCGGACGACGCGCCGCGCCGGCAGAGCGATCATGGTGGCGGCGCTGGTGACGGCGGCGGGTTTCCTTGCCTTCGTGCCGACGGCTTTCAGCGGCGTCGCGCAGCTTGGCCTGATCGCCGGCGTCGGCATGCTGATCGCGTTCATCTGCACGCTCACGTTCCTGCCGGCCGCGATCAGCCTATGCCGGCCCGGCGAGGAGCGCCGCGATATCGGCTTCGCCGCGGGAGCCCGGCTGGATTCCCTGCTGCAGAGGTGGCGCCGCCCTATTCTCCTCGTTTCCGCGGGCTGCGCCGTCTTGGCGCTGGTCCTCATCCCGCGTCTGCAATTCGACTCCGATCCGCTCGACACCCAGAGCCAGAACACCGAGGCGATGCGGACGCTGCGCGACCTGATGAGCGCGCCGATGCTCAATCCGTTCAGCATCGATATCCTCGCGCCCTCGGTGGCTCAGGCCCGCATGCTGGCGGCGCGATTGGAACGCCTTCCTACCGTCGCCCGCGCGCTGACGATCGACGATTACGTGCCGCAGAATCAGGCCGGAAAGCTTGCCCAGATCGCCGAAGCGGACGACATCCTGGCGCCCTCGCTGCTGCCGCCCCTGACGGCGCCGAGGGTGACGCCGGACGCGCTCCGCGAGGCGGCGCTGACGGCGCTCGACGGGATCACCCCCGCCCTGGCCAAGCTGCCTGCCGACGATCCGCTGGCCGCCATCTCCGGCGACCTTCAGCAGCTCGCCGCCGCTCCGGCGGCGACGCTGCTGGCGGTCAACCGCTCGCTGACGGAGTTCCTGCCGGCGGAGCTCGCCCGCCTCCGCTCGGCGCTCGGCGCCAAGCCGGCCAGCCTCGCGTCGCTGCCGGCTTCCATCACCCGTGACTGGCTGCTGCCGGACGGGCGGGCGCGGGTGCAGGTGCTGCCGACGCCGTCCGCCGGCAGTGCCCGCGGGCTCGACCGGTTCGTTCGAGAGGTGAGGTCGATCGCGCCCGATGCCGGCGGGCCCGCGGTTACCATCGCCCGCTCGAGCGCCACCATCCTCGGCGCCTTTCGCACCGCCATGGTCTCGGCGGTGCTGGCGATCGCGCTCCTGCTGACCATCGCCTTGCGCCGGCTGCGCGACGCCGCCCTCGTGCTGGCGCCGCTGCTGCTCTCGGCCGCGCTCACCGCCCTGGTCATGGAGCTGCTGCCGCTGCCGCTCAACTATGCCAACGTCATCGCCCTGCCGCTGCTGCTCGGCGTCGGGGTGTCCTTCAACATCTATTTTGTCATGAACTGGCGCGCCGGAGAGCGGCGGATGCTCGCTTCGGCGACGGCGCGGGCGGTGGTGTTTTCGGCCCTGA
Source organism: Allostellaceae bacterium (assembly GCA_035507155.1). Taxonomy (GTDB): domain Bacteria; phylum Pseudomonadota; class Alphaproteobacteria; order ATCC43930; family CGMCC-115725; genus DASZHJ01. Next base: position 15,922 of record DATJOK010000139.1, on the reverse strand, counting down.
CCACCGGGACGGCGTTCGGCTCCCTCGCTCTCTCGCAGCAGCCGGGAACCGCGTCGCTCGGGCTCCTGCTGCTGATCAATCTCGCCTGTACCCTCGCGACCAGCCTGATCTTCGTTCCGGCATTGCTGGCGGCGCTGCCGGGGCCCCGCGGCGCAACCTTTCGGAAAGTTAATGTTGCCGCAACGAAATCGTAAGTCTCCGCGCCGCCGCTATTGTGCGACAATCCCGTCCGCGTTCACCAGTTGCCCCATCGGTTGAGACGCGAAGGGTCGGCCGGCGCCTGCCAGCCGCTGTCGGGGCGTCCGGAGGCCGCATCGCTCCCGCGGCGCCGCCATGTTTGGCACCGGGCGCCATGGCCTTCGGCGGATCGATCCAGTGAAAAGAAATAACCAAGGAGACACGCCATGAGACGCAGGAGAGGATCCCCCAACAGCGCGATCAGCCGCCGCCAGCTCCTCGGCGCCGGCATCGGGCTTTCCGCCGCGGGGCTGCTGCTGCCGGCGACGGCGCGCCGCGCCCTAGCCAAGGAATATCCGGCGCTCGGCACCTATCCCGCCGGCATCATGCAGAGCAGCGTCTTCGTCGGCGGCATCATGCCGCTCACCGGTCCCTATGCGGATTCCGGCGTCGACATGCGCCGCGGCTTCGAGCTGGCGGTCGAGCACCTCAATCACGGCAGCGGCGTCACCGAGCAGATCCCCACCCTGAAGCACGGCAAGGGCGTGCTCGGCAAGCAGATCGAGTTCGACGTCGGCGACAGCGAGACCAAGCCCGACCCGGCAATCCAGGTCGCCACCCGCTTCATCCGCGACAAGAAGGCGATCATGCTCACCGGCGGCGTCAACAGCGCGGTCTCCATCGCGCTGGAGAAGCTGGGCCAGCGCGAGCACGTCGTCTTCATGGTCGGCAACAGCGGCTCCAACGACACCACCGGCAAGGATTGCCAGCGCTACGGCTTCCGCTCCCAGCTCTCCGCCTATATGGCGGCGAAGGGCCTGGCGCCGGTGCTGGCGAAGGAGGTCGGCAAGGGCCGCAAGGCCGCCTATCTGGTGCCCGACTATACCTACGGGCACAGCGTCTATGACTCGATGACCGAGTTCACCAAGGCCGAGGGCTGGACGGTGGCCAGCGAGCAGCTGGCGCCGCTCGGCACCACCGATTTCAGCTCCTTCCTGCTGAACATCGCCAACAGCGGCGCAGACGTCTTCGTCAATGTCGCCTTCGGCGCCGACGCGGTGGCCTCCACCAAGCAGGCGGAGCAGTTCGGCATCCTCAAGAAGATGAAATACGTCGTTCCCAACATCTCGCAATTCCAGGCGAAGTCCGTGGGCGCCGACGTCATGGGCGGGACCTACGGGACCCAGGCCTGGTGGTGGACGGAGGAGGAGACATATCCGCTCGCCAAGATCTTCGTTGCGGACTTCGAGAAGAAGTACAAGTACAAGCCCCGCTGGGGCGCGAGCGAGGTCTACCTGCAGATGATGGTGTGGGCCGACGCGGCGGAGCGCGCCGGGACCTTCTATCCCGTGGAGGTGATCAAGGCGCTGGAGGCCGAGCACAAGGTCAACAGCATCTACGGCGAGGTCTGGTATCGCAAGGAGGACCACCAGCTGGTGCGGCCGGTCCCGGTGATGGTCGGCAAGAAGCCGGGCGAGATGAAGGGGCCGGAGGATTTCTTCAAGATCCTGGAGCTGGTGCCCGGCGAGAAAACGCTGCCGCCGATCGACAAGACAGGATGCCAAATGCCCCCCTATGGCGCCTAGCCAACGGCAGGCGTCGATTTGAGCCGAGACGGATCGGGGCCTCCCTCCGTCTCGGCTTTTCCTTTGAACCGATGACGAACATCGCTACAACGGGCGCCCCTCCCGTCCCCTGGCTCGCGAGTTGCATGGGAACGGACTCTTCGCGCGCGAGCCGCCGGGGCCGCCTCGAGGCGAGGTAGCCTCGAGAGACCCCGGAATTCGGAAACCAAGACGAGCACCATGCCGACCCTCCCGCAGTTTCTCTCGCAGGCGTTCAACGGCCTTGCCTTCGGGAGCCTGCTGGCGCTCGTCAGCAGCGGGCTCACCATCATCCTGGGAACGCTCGGCGTCCTGAACTTCGCCCATGGCGCCATGTTCATGCTGGGGGCCTATGCCGCCTTCGTGACGCTCTCGTACCTCCATTCCTACCTGGCGGCGCTCGCGATCGGGGCGGTGGCGCTGCTGGTGATCGGCCTAGTGCTCGAGCGCGGGCTGATCCGCCTCTACTATCACCGGCCGCCGGAGGATCAGATCCTGGTGACCTTCGGTCTCGGCATCATGCTGGTGGAGGCGGCGCGCTTCATCTTCGGCAATCTGAGCCAGCGCGTGCCGATCCCGAGCTGGGGCGAGGGCATCGTCGATTTCGGCTATTTCATCTATCCGAGCTACCGCGTCGAGGTGATCGCCATCGTCGCCGCGCTCCTCCTCGTCTTCTATCTGGTGCTCTACCGAACCCGGCTGGGTCTCATCGTGCGCGCGGGGATCGAGGACGCGACCATGGTCGGGCTGCTGGGGCTCAACGTGCGGCGCATGTTCATGATCGTCTTCGCGCTGGGCGCGGTCGCCGCCGGCATCGCCGGCGTGATCTACGCGCCGCTCGCCGCGGTGCAGCCGGACATGGGCGGCCCCTTTCTCGTCCAGGCCTTCGTGGTGGTGGTGATCGGCGGCCTCGGCTCCTTCCCCGGCGCGGTGGTCGGCGGCATCGTCGTCGGCGAGATCCTGAGCCTTACCACCCTCTTCAATCCCGCCTATGCGCAGGCGGCGATCTATGCGGTGATGGCGCTGGTGCTGACGGTGCGGCCGCGCGGACTCTTCGGCACCGAGGGCCGGAAATGACGGCGGTGGTGAAGCGTCAGGCCGCGCGCTGGCTGCCGGAGCTCGCGGTCATCGCCGCGCTGCTGGTTCTCCCTTTCGGCTTCGTCGCGGCGACCGGCTCGGTCGACCTGATGACCCGCATCTTGATCTGGGGGCTGCTCGGCTTCGGCCTCGATCTCCTGTTCGGCTACACCGGGCTGCTCTCCTTCGGGCAGGCGGCGTTCTATGGCACCGGCGGCTTCGTCGCCGCCTATCTCCTGACCAGCGGCGTCCTGAGCAGCATCTGGCTCGCGCTGCTCCTGGCCGTGCTGATCGCCATGGGCTATGGCGCCGTGGTCGGATATCTGGCGCTCCGGCGCGTCGGCATCTATTTCGCCATGATCACCCTCGCCTTCGGCGAGCTCTCCTACTTCCTGGAGAATTCGCCGCTGGCGGACTGGACGGGGGGCGAGAACGGGCTGCCGGGCGTGCCGACGCCGGTGTTCCATCTCGGCGGCTTCACCCTCGATCTGAGCGGCAGCTGGGGCCTTTACGGCTTCACGGCGGGGTTCTATCTGCTGGGCTATGTGCTCGCCCGCTTCGTGGTGCTGTCGCCGTTCGGCAGCGTCCTCACCGCGATCCGCGACAACCCGGCGCGGGCGGCGGCGCTCGGCCATCACGTGCAGGGCTACAAGCTTTCCACCTTCGTCATCGCGGCGGGCTATTCCGGCCTTGCGGGCGCGCTCCTCGGCATCTTCCAGAGCTACATGCCGCCCGACGCCTTCTCCCTCGACACCTCGGGCCAGCTCGTCATCCAGACGGTGATCGGCGGCGCCGGCACGCTCCTGGGCCCCACCGTCGGCGCCGCCATCTGGCTCTATCTCCGCGACGCGCTGCAGCAGATCCCGGCGATCGGCGATCTCTGGAAATTCGTCCTCGGCCTGATCTTCGTCATCCTGGTGACGGTGCTGCGCAAGGGGGTCACCGGCGAGGTGAAGACCGCCTGGCTGCGGTTCCGGCGCGGCACGACGGCGAGCGAGGCGCCGCCGGCCGCTGCGGCGGCCCCGAAGCCGGCGCGCCGCCCGGCCCCGGCACCGCAGAGCGCGCCCCGACCCGCGGCGGCCAACGGGCTGGCGCTCGAGGCGCAGGGGCTCTGCAAGTTCTATGACGGCGTCCATGCGGTGGAGGACGTCTCCTTCGCGCTGCCGCAGGGCATGCTCTACGCGATCATCGGCCCGAACGGCGCCGGCAAGAGCACCTTCCTGCGGCTCCTCTCCGGCGAGATCCCGCCCACCACCGGCAGCGTGCTGCTGAACGGCATCGACGTCACCGGCGAGTCGATCACCGCCATGTGCCATCACGGGCTTGCCAAGAGCAACCAGATCAATCAGCTCTTCCCGCAGCTCACGGTCAGGCAGAATCTCCGGGTGGCCGCCTTCGGACGGCATCGCGGCCGCCTGCGCTTCGACCTGTTCCGCGCGGCGGAGAGCATCCCGGAGGTCGAGGCGAAGGTGGTGGCCCTCATGGAGGAGACGGGATTGACCGAGCGCGCCGACCTCCTCGTCGGCACCCTCGCCTATGGCGAGAAGCGGCGGCTGGAACTCGGCCTCGCCCTTGCCTCGGATCCGACGGTGCTGCTGCTCGACGAGCCGCTCGCCGGCCTCAGCCCGGCGGAGCGGCAGGACATCACGGCGCTGATCAAGCAGCTGCACGAGCGGCTCACGATCGTGCTGGTGGAGCACGACATGGACGCCGTCTTCGCCCTTGCCGAGCGCATCATGGTGCTGCACGACGGCCACAAGCTCGCGGACGGAACGCTCGGGCAGATCCAGGCCGACCGCTCGGTGCAGCAGGCCTATCTCGGGGGAGTGGGTCCGCGATGAGCCTGCTCGAGATCGACGGCATCAACAGCTATTACGGCGATTCCCATGTGCTCTTCGACGTGTCGATGGAAGTGCGCGAGGGAGAGGTGGTGGCGCTCCTCGGCCGCAACGGCGCCGGCAAGAGCACGACGCTGCTGACCGCAGCCGGCGTCATCCACCCGCACAGCGGCGCCATCCGCTTCGCCGGCAAGACGATCACCCGCTCGCCAACCCACGAGATCGCGCTCCTCGGCCTGCAGCTGGTGCCCGAGGAGCGCCGCGTCTTCGGCGGCCTGACGGTCGACGAGAATCTTCGCCTGGCGGCGTTCAGCGCCAGCAGCCCCTGGCCCGTGGACCGGATCTACGAGGTGTTTCCGCGCCTCGCCGAGCGCCGCCGCTCGCACGGGCGGCATCTCTCCGGCGGCGAGCAGCAGATGCTCACCATCGCCCGCGCGCTGATCCGCAACCCGCCCCTCATCCTGCTCGACGAGCCGTTCGAGGGGCTGGCCCCCGCCATCGTGCAGGACCTGCTGCGCATCTGCGACGAGCTCGCCCGCCAGGGCCAGACCATGGTGATCGTCGAGCAGAACGTCCATGCGGCGCTCAAGCTCTGCCAGCGCGTCTATATCCTCAACAACGGCCATATGGTGTATCACGGCAGCTCGCAGCAGCTGCTCGACGATCACGACACCATGAGCCGCTATCTCGGCCTCTAAGCCGCCGGCGGCGGCTCCGTCCGCGCGATCAGTGCGACATCAGCACCGGCATGGTCATGTGCTTGAACATGCCGCGGGTGGCACCGCCAAGCACGACCTCCCGCGCCCGGGAGTGGCCATAGGCGCCCATCACGATCAGGTCCGCCCCCTCGTCGACCGCCCGCGACAGGATGAAATCCTCGGCGCTGATGTGATCCGCCGTCAGCTCGTGACTTTCGGCCTCGATGCCGTGCCGCCGCAGATGCGCCAGCAGGCGGTCGCCGGGCCGCGTCTCCTCGCCCTTGCCGAGACCGGCCGGATTGAGCGTCAGCACCATGACCTTCTCCGCCCGCTTCAGGAGCGGGAGCGCGTCGCGGACCGCGCGCGCCGCCTGTGGGCTGCCGTTCCAGGCGATCAGGATCCGCCGCCCGACACTCGCGAAACTTCCCGCATAAGGAACCACGAGGACCGGCTGGCCGCTTTCGAGCGCGACGCGCTCCGGTATCTCGTATTCCGGGCGCGGCAGCAGCTCCTCGGGATCGAGCTGGCCGACGATGGTGAGATCGGCGTAGCGCGCATGGAGGGGCACCATCGCGCCCACATCGCCGCCGACCTCGATCCAATCGACCGCGATGCCGGCGTCGCGCCAGAACACGTCGAACTCCGCCCTGACCTTGTCGCGCATTTCCATCCACCAGGCGCGCATGGTGGGCGCGGCAGCCTTGGCACCGACATCATCGATCATGAAGAACGCGACGTCGCCGACGGCGCTGGTGTAGAGGCCGGTCAGATGCGCGTCGAAGGTCCTGGCCAGCTGTGCCGCAACCTCGAGGCGCTGCCGGCAGTGCTTGGACACATTCACATGCACGATGAGATCCCGGAAGGTCATGACAGGTCTCCGTTTGCTTCGGCCAGCACGAGCGCTCGCGCCGGAAGGTTACCCCTCCGGCGCGGCCGGGAACAGGAACAACACCGGAGTATTCTTCCCGGCCGCCGCGGGCCGCCCGGCCTTCACTGCGCAACGCGCCGCTCTCAATAGTCGTAGCGCCAGTCGAGCCCAACGCGGCTCGAACCGTCGACGCCCACGCTGCTCTGCGCCGTGATGTGCGGCGTGATCTCGACCTCCACCTGGCTGCGGGTCGACTGGGCGGAGGCGCCTTGCTCGACGCCGACGAAGACGCCCGGGGCGACATATTTGCCGCCGCTCACCGTCGGTGCCGCGGCGCTGCTGCTGGCGCTGGCGCTTCCAGCGGTCGTGGTTCCCCCCAGAGTTCCGGTGTTGGAGCCGCTGCCGAAGCTCAGGCGGTCCAGTCCAGTGGCCGTGCGCAGGCGATCGAGCACGTCGGGGCCGCCGCCGGCGAGGGTCGAGGCCGCATAGGCGAGCTGCAGGCCCTGGCTCGGCGTGATCTGGCTGGCATCGCGTCCGAACAGCACCCGCGACAGGATCTGATCCTGCGAGACGCGCGGCTCCGAGGTGAGCGTCAGCCTGGGCGCCGACGCGCTGCCGGTGAGCCGGATCTGCGCCGTGATATCGGCGGCGGAATACTCCGCCAGCAGGTCGATCTGCGGATCGATCAGTGTGCCGCCGGGGAAATTGATCGTGCCGCGGCGGATGACGAAATCCTTGCCGAGCAGCGACAGCGTGCCGTGCACCGCCTGCAGCCCGCCGCTGATCGCGGGCGCGCCGGCAGTGCCGGTGATCGCAAGGCTCCCCCGCCATTCGCTGTCGAGACCGCGACCGCGGACGAAAGTCTGCCCCGGAATCTCGAGCTTCACGTCGAGGGCGATGGGCAGGGCGGGGCTGGCCGCAACTGGCGGCGCCTCGACGGGCTGGCCGTGATCGACTTCGATCACGTTGAGCTTGACCACGCTCGGCGGCAGACGATCGGGAATACGGAAATCGCCATGCGGCACCTGGATCCGGGCAACGAGCCGGGGCGCGCTCAGGGTCCCGTCGAGATGGACGTCGGCGTCCGCGATGGCGCGCGCCTCGTCGGTCCTGGCGACCAGGAAGCGGACCAGCTGCGCCTGCAGATCGAGGCTGCCCGACGCGGCCAGATCGACGGTGCCGGCGGCGGTGAGTTTGCCGGCGGCACCGTCATCGGCCTCGAGGCGCACCAGGCGCAGCCGGCTCAGATCGCCGACGAGCTCGGCATTGAGATTCCTGAGCTCGGTGCCGAAGGCCTGGTTTTGATAGTAGCCGCCATCGACGGTGAACCGGCCGCCGGTGACCGGCGCATCGAGCGTGCCGCCGACGGTGAGGGCGAGCTGGTAATGGCCGGCGACGCGATCCTCGCCGATCGGCAGCAGCTCCGCGATGGTCTCGAGCTTGCCATCGCCGTCGATCGCCAGCGCCATCCGCTGGTTCTCGGGCACGGTGACGGAAGGCGGCTCGGCGGTGATGCGCACCGGCACCGTGCCCCTGACATGCAGCAGCTCGCCGTCATGGCTGGCCACCACGCCACGCAGATCCAATTGCCCGTCATGGGGAACGATCTCGAGATCGACCCTCACCGGCGGCAGCCCGGCGGTTTGCGCGCCGGCAAGATGCAGGTCCCGCCCGTCGATCTTGATCTCTCCCTGCGGCGCCGCGACCGGACCGGAGACGTCGGCACTGGCATCGAGAGTGCCGCCCACGCTCCTGCCGGCAAGCCGCCCGAACGGCGCGAGCGGCAGCCGGTCCGCGGCGAGCTTCAGGACGATGTCGTTGCCGGTGAGCGCGGCATTGCCCCTGAGCGCTCCGCCGGCGATATCGAGGGCGAGGTTCTCGATCCGATAGTCCCGGGTGCCGACGACGAGGCGCAGCGGCTGCCGCAGCGTCGCGGTGTCCTTGTCGAGCTTGCCCGCCAGCCGGGTCAGGACGATCTGCTCACCCGTCCGCGAACGGGTCCAGTCGCCGGCGAGGCTGAGGCTCGCCGGCAAGCCGCGACGGTCGGCGGCGACCCCGGGCGGCCGGATGTCGCCACGGGCGTCGCCCTGGAAGCCGATCGTGTCGCCGGCGCCGCTGGCCGCCTCGACGTGGACGCTGGCGAGCGCGAGAGTCCCAGCGCCGAGACCGGTCGCGTCGACGGTGGCGCTGCCGCGCGGATGGCCGCTCTCGAGCGAGGTGCCCTTGCCGGCGATCGCAAGGCGCGCCACGCGGATCGCCTGCGCGCCGGCACCGGCCGCAAGATCATCGCCATTGAGAGTAAGCTCAGCGGTCTGGCCGCCGCCGGCGCCCAGCGTCAGCGCGAGATCGGCACGGCCCGCCAGCGGCGTGCCGGCGAGGCGCGACCACGGCTGCAGATCGGCCACCTTGCCGGTGAGCCTCCCGGAGGCGAGGCCACTGGCGCGCGAGTAGTCGATCCGGCCGTCGAGCCGCGCCCCTGCCGCGGTCGCCACCAGCCTCGAGAGGCTGAGGCGATCGGGGCTCGGCCGGCTGAAGCGAGCCTCGACGCGGCCGCGCAGCTCGGCCGCGTCGATGTCCGCGGTCAGCGTGCCGTCCGGCCGGGCGAGGTCGCCGACCGCGATCTCGGAGGCAAGGCTGCGGATGAGCACTTCCTTGCCGCCGAGATCGCGACCGAGGAGATGCGCCGCGAGACTCGGATGCTGGAGGCCGCCGCCGAGTTCCGCGTTGAGCCTGAGATCGCCGCGGACCGGCGTCCCCAGCGCGGCCTGCAGCGGCGCGAGTTTCGGCACGGTGAGCGCGAGCTTGCCGGCGAGCCGGTCGCCGCCGGCGCTGACGGAGCCACTGACATCCAGCGCCGCCGCCGCGCCGGCGACGGAGAGGCTCGAGAGATCCAGGTCGCCGTCGCCGCTCCGCGCCGCATCCGCCTTGATCGCAACGTGCTGACCGAGCAGCGCATCCGCTGCCGCGACGCCGGTGCTCAGATCCTCGGTGCCGCCACGAAGGGTGAGGGTCGTCTTGCCGTCGGCATCGCTGGCAAGCGCGCCATCGAGCGCGACGCGGCCGCGCAAGCCCGGCACTCCGACCAGGCCGCCATAAAGGCCGAGATCGGCGACGCGCAGCTGCAGCGTGCCGTCGGAGGCCGCGGGCGAGAGGTGGCCCGCGGCGGCGAGATCGAGACCGCCGCCGGTGATCGTCAGCCCCTCGAGTTCGAGTGCCCGGCGATCGGGATCGACGACGGACGAGAGCGTCCAATCCATCGCATTGCCGATGCCCGCCGGCAGGCCCCGGCTCGCCAGGCTCAGCCCCGCGAGCTCGCCGTGGCCGTCGACCTGCCAGCGACCGCCGCCCCTTGCCGCGAGGCTCAGATCGGCGCCGAGCCGCTCGATGGCGAGAGTATCGAGACGCGCGCCGGTTCCGGCGAGCCGCAACGCCGCAGTCGGCTGCTGCACGGTGCCGCCGAGACTGGCGTCGAGACCGATCCGCCCGGCGAGCGGCGCGCCGACCAGCCCCGTCGCCGGCGCAAGATCCGGCACGGCGACATGGGCGGTTCCCGCGATCGCCTGCGTCGCCTGATCGAGCCGCAACGTCGCCGACAGCGTCGCGGCGGCGGCGCGCAGCTCGAGCCGATCCACCGTGAGGACATCGCCCGGCGCCAGCGTGGCACGGGCGTCGAAATCGACGCGGTCGCCCACCAGCGGCTCGATCGCGGGGGGCAGCAGACCGGCCTGTTTCGTCTGTCCCTGGAGGGAAAGGTGCCAGCCGGCATCCTCGCGGATGCCGAGAGCGGCGTCGCCCGACAGCAGCGTGCCGATGCTTCCCGTCAGGCGGCCGTGCCAGTCCGCGACCGGGCCGGAGCCGCGCAGCGCGATGGCGAGGGGTGGATGATCCTTACGCTGCAGCAGCCGGTCCATCAACACGCCGGTCGGCTCGCTCGCCTCAGCGTCGAGATCGAGGCGGGCCGGCGCGCCGGCGAGGGTGAGCGCCAGGCTGGCAGCGCCCGGGGTCTGGTCGATGCGCCGCAGAGAAAGACGGGCGCTTGCCCTCGCCGCCTCGATGCGGGCGGCGCCGTCGAAGGTCAGCGTCGCCGCTTCGCCGGGCACGGGCTCGTCGAGCATGAGCCTGCCGACCGCGATCTCGTCAACCCTGACCCCGAGCGGCAGGCGCGGCAACTCGATCCGGAGCGGCGCGGCGCTCGCCGGCGGCGCGCCGCTCCTGCTAGCTTCCGGAAGCCGCGTGACCTCGACCGTGTCGGCACGGAGGGTCGGTATCACCAGCTCTCCTCGCAGCAGGGCGCCGGCGGCGACCGCCAGATGCGCATCGCGGACCACCAGCCATGGCCCCTCGCGGTCGGCGACGCGGATCTCGCCGGCCCGGAGATCGAAAGGCGGCGCGCCCGCGAGATCCCTCACCGTCACCGTGGTCTCCGGGCTCGAAAGCAGCCGACCAAGTTCCGCCGCAAGCCAGCGCTTTCCCGTCCCGGTCTGCATGAAGAGATAGGCGCCGGCGAGGATCGCCAGCAGCGCGGCGAGGACGCCAGCAAATCCGAGAAGAGCGAGGCGGAGCGGTCGCTGCATGGGTCAGAACGCCTGGCCGAGGCTGATATAGATCTGCACGACGCCGTCGGTCGGGCGGCGGTCGAGCGGCGTCGCGATATCGAAGCGCACCGGGCCGATCGGGCTGTAGTAGCGCAGCCCGATGCCGGTGCCCCAGAACAGCCCCTTGTTGAGATCCGGCGTCGAATGCGGATAGACGTTGCCGCCTTCGATGAAGTTGGCGATGCCGATCGTATCGGTGATCTTGGTGCGGAGCTCGAGGCCGAGCTCCAGGGAGGAGAGGCCGCCCACCGGCTTGCCGAAGGCATCGAGGGGTCCGGCCCGCTCATAACCGTAGCCCCGCACCGAGCCGCCGCCACCGGCGTAGAGCCGCTTGTCGCGCGGCAGATCGTCCAGGGAGGAGCCGACGATCGAGCCCAAGCCGCCGAAGCCCGCGAGCACGAAGCGGTCGGTGGCTCCGAGCTCCCGATAGGCGCTGGCGGTCGCCTTCGAGCTGGCGAAGCCCAGCGACGTGCCGCTGATCGAGGCATAGGGCGTCGTCGTCAGCCCGAGTCTGCTGCCGCGGGTCGGATTGAGCAGGTCGTCGGTGGTATCGCGGCGGATATAGAGCGGGGCGCCGAAGAGCGTGTAGTCGCGCGTGCCGATGTCGTCGGTGACCTCCGCCTGCTCGACCTGCACGCCGGCGCCGAGGGTCACTCTCGGATCGAGATGATAGTCGAGGCCGGTGAACGCCTTCTCGCGCCGCGCGTCATAGGCGTCGAACAGCTCGTTGCCGACCGAGAGCTCGCTGCGCGCATCGCTCTGACGCAGCGGGAATCCTGGCTTCACGAAGCGGAGAAAGCCGCCGTTCTGGCTCTGGCCGACGGTGCCCTCGAGATGAAGCTGCTCGCCCTCGCCGAACAGGTTGCGATGCTCCCAGAAGGCGCGAAAGCCGACGCCGAGGGTCGAATCATAGAGCGCGCCGAAGCCGACCGAGCGCGGCGGCCGCTCCGTCACGTCGAGCCGCATCGCGATGCGGCCGTCCGGTCCCACCGCATCCGCCGGCGTGAGCTTCACCGTCGAGAAGAGGTTGCTGCCGATCAGAGCCTGGCGCGTTGCGTCCACCTTGCTGCCGTCGTAGAGATCGCCCTCCTGCCAGGTGACCTTGCGGTCGATGTAGGCAAGCTTCACCCGGTCGAGACCGGAAACCTCGAGCGGACCGAAGCTTGCGGCCGGGCCGGTGTCGAGAGTGTAGGTCACGTGCATGCCGTGATCGGCGCGGTCGATCACCGCACGGCGCCCGTCGATCTTCGCCAGCGGCCAGCCGCGATCGGTGTAGAAGCGGATGATCTTCGCCTCGGCATCGACGACCGCGGCGGAGGTCGCCCGGGCGCCGATCTCGAGCCCGACATCCGCCGGCTTGAATTCGCTGATGAGCGGCGGCGCTCCTCCCGCGGGCGTCACCAGCCGCACCTCGCGCAGGATATAGGGCTCGCCGGTATCGATCCGGACCGTCACCTTCCAGGGCTTGCGGCCGGTATCGAGCTCGTAGCTGAGCTTGGCGTCGTAGTAGCCGGCGGCATCGGTGACGGTCTGCAGACGCTGCAGATCGGCGACGGCGCGGCGACGGAGCGCCGCCTCGCTGTCGACGCCCGCATCCGCGCGCGCAACGAGCTCGGAGCTCGCCCGCAGCTCATCCCTGAGCTTGCCCTTGACGACGCCGGCGAACGCGGTCTCGTAGCTGATCGCCGCCGACGCCTCACGGGGAAGAATGCCGAGCGCAACCACTGCCAGCAAGACCACCACGCCGCACCAACCACGCAGATTCACGCGCCTTCGAGAGCCTCCGAACTGGGAGTGGATGGAGCCCATCCGAGAGAAGGATGCCGCATCGGCCCGGAGCAGGCACCGTCGTTCTCCTGATGCATGCGCTGGCATTGCCTATTGTAGAGGATGGCGGCGGCGGAGACGGCCATCACCGTTCTCTCGCTTGTCGGAAAAATCGGGGCATTTCGGCTCCGCGCCTCCGATCGGCGCTCGAGCCAACCGGTAGATAGCAGAGACCCGAGCGCTTCCCCGTCGATCGAGGGAAGCCGCCGCCTCGGGCGACGTGACGCCGCCCGAGCAACGCCTGGAGAGCGCGCGGCTCTCAGTTCAATCGCAGATCGACGATGTGGCGGGGATCGGGCTCGAGCTCGCCGCGCTCCACGCGCCCGACGATATCGGTGAGCGCGGCGTTGGCGGGTGCGGCGATGCCGACCCGCGCCCCCTCGCGCACCACGAAGCCGTTCAGGAACTCGATCTCGGTGCGTCGGCCCTTCGCCATGTCCTGGCCCATGGAGGGACGCTGCCCTGCCGCCGCCTTCCTGGCATCGGCAAGCCGCCGCTCGTCGACGGCGCGCATCGCCGCCGCGTCTCCCTCGCCTGCCCGCGCGATCGTCTCCGGCGGCAGGTGCAGGATCTCCTCGAGCTCATATCCCAACGCCTGGCCGATGCGGATCGCCTCGCTGCCGAGCCGGGCCGAGAAGCGGCGGAGCGCGTCGTCCTGCAGGACCTGGTTGCCGGTGAGGCCGGTGCAGGCGGAAAGCCCGTTCGCCATCGCGTTCGCCACCAGCTTCGACCATCGCTCGCCCCAGAGGTTGCTGGTGACCTTGGCGCTGTCGGCGTAAGAAACCAGACGGCAGATCTCCTGCGCGCGCTCGGTCACGCGGCCGTGCACCTCGCCGACGCGGAACACCGTGTGCGCGGCGCCGCCCTTGCCGGCGCCGCGATGCACGTGGCCGGGCGCCTCGAGGCCGACCGAGATCACGCTGGCGATGCAGCCGAGCGTCCTGCCCCAGCCCACCACGCCCGCCACCGTCGCCTCGTTCATGCAGTTCTGCAGCGATACCACATACCCGCCGGGCGCCAGGTATTGCGCGATGAGCGTGGTGGCCCAGGCGGTGTCATAAGACTTCATGCAGACGAAGGCGATATCGATCGGCGCCTCCTTGCTGAGCCGCTGCGCCTCGGTGAGGTGCAGGGCGCGCACCGGCACGGTGAACTCCGGCACATCGGCCGCATGGGTGATGCGGAGACCGTCGCTCTGCATCCGCTCGACATGCGCGGGCCATGGATCGAGGAACAGCACGTCCTCGCCGGCTCGGGCCATATGGGCGCCGGCATATCCTCCGACCGCGCCCGCGCCGATGATTGCGATCTTCTTCCCCATGCCCCGACCCTCATCTCCCAAAAAAGCTTTGCTGCCGCGCCGGCAACGGCAAGCGGTCATATAGCCCATATTCCCGCAGTTCCGAAACCCTGGCGACGGCGGCTCGCGCGCTTGCCCGTGCGCAGCGCTGCCGCTACGGTCTTCCATTCGCCCACTGGGAGGCGCAGCTCATGCCCGTCCAACCGTCGCCGCAAGTGATCTCGGAGCTCGCCCCGACCGGCGCGCTCCGCGCCGCCATCAATATGGGAAATTTCCTGCTGGTCACCGGCAGGACGCCGTCGGGCGATCCGGCCGGCGTGTCGCCCGACATGGCAGCGGCGATCGCCGCGCGGCTCGGCGTGCCGGTCAAGTTCGTGCAGTATGCGCGGCCAGGCCAGATCGCCGACGATGCCGAGAGCGGCAAGTGGGACATCGGCAACATCGGTGCCGAGCCGCAGCGCGCGGCGGTAATCAGCTTCACCGCCGCCTATAGCGAGATCGAGGCGACCTACCTGGTGCCGGCCGGCTCGCCGATCCGCACCGTCGCCGAGATCGATCAGCCGGGCCGGCGCGTCGCCGTGGTCGCGCGCACCGCCTATGGTCTCTGGCTCGAGAACAACTACAAACGTGGCCAGCTGCTGCAATTCGACAACGCCGACGTCGCGATCGAGGCGTTCGCCCGGGAGAAGATGGACGCCTATGCCGGGCTGCGCCCGGCGCTGGTCGATCTCGAGGCGAAGCTTCCGGGCTCGCGCATCCTCGACGGGAAGTTCACCGCGGTGCAGCAGGCCGTCGGCACGCCGAAGAAGAATGCCGCGGCCTTTGCCTTCCTGCGCGATTTCGTCGAGGAGGCGAAGAGATCGGGACTGGTGGCCAGCCTGATCGAGCGGCACGGCGTCACCGGCCGGCTGTCGGCCGCGCCACCGGCATAAGCGACGGAGCAGACGATGAAGGCAGCCTATCTGACCGGCCACGGCGGACCGGAGAAATTCGCTTACGGCGATCTCCCCGATCCGATTGCCGGGCCGGGCGAGATCGTGGTCGACATCCACGCGGCGAGCGTCAATGCGGCCGACGTCAAGGTCAGGCTCGGCAGCTACGGAACGACGTTGAAATTCCCCTATATCCCCGGCCGCGATTTCTCCGGCACCGTCGGCGCGCTCGGGCCCGATGTCGACGATCTCAGGGTCGGCGACCCGGTGTTCGGCGTCTGCGATGCCGGCATCGAGGGTGCCTATGCCGAGAAGATCGCGATCAAGGCCGCCCTCGTCGCGATCAAGCCGGAGCGGCTTGGCCATGCCGAGGCGGCGGCGATGGCGCTCACCAGCCTGACGGCGATCTGGGCCCTGGAGGACACCGCGCGCCTGAAGCGCGGCGAGACCGTCCTGATCCAGGGTGGCGCCGGTGGCGTCGCCGGCTTCGCGATCCAATTGGCGAAACACCTGGGCGCGACCGTCATCACGACCGCCAGCGCGCGCAACCACGACTACGTGCGCGGGCTCGGCGCCGATCGGGTCATCGACTACAGCGCCGAGGATTTCACCAAGGTCGCGGGACCCTGCGATGTCGTGTTCGATACGGTCGGGGGCGAGGTTCAAGCCCGCTCCTACGAAGTGCTGAGGCCGGGCGGCCGCCTGGTGTGGATCGCGCCGGCGCCGGCGGGCTTCGCCCCGAGCCGCAAGGACGTCCAGGTGCTCCGCCCGAAGGTCGCCCGCGACCGCGCGCATCTCGAGCGCATGAAGCAGCTGCTGGCGGCAGGCGCGGTGCGCCCGCCGGAGATCGCCCGCTACAAGCTCCCCGACGCGGCCGAGGCTCATCGCGTCAGCGAGGGGCGGCATCTGCGGGGAAAGCTGGTGCTGATGGCGCGGTGACGGCGGCGGCCGCTGCGCTCCGCGCGGGATCAGCGCTCCCGCAAGCCGTCGTGGCGATAGACCTGCA
>DATJOK010000138.1:0-9938 GCA_035507155.1 Allostellaceae bacterium | reverse complement strand
ATTGTAGTGCATGAAGTGGATTGCCACGGAGTGCGCGTGGTTCTCGAACTTCTTTGAAAACGCATTGGTCAGCCGCGTGAAGCGCCGCATGGACATCCGCATGTTCAAGTTCTGGCGCTCGACGAATGACGTGCTGATGTGTTTGGGGTCAGGCGTACCGCTGATGACCTGTTTCTCCGCGCCGATGCACTCCGGCGGGCTGTAGCGGCCAGTGCCGACCGTGGTTCCTTCCTGCCCGTACACCTTCACTATCTGACCGTAATCGACCTTGTTCTTGAACGCTGCAGCGATGACGGGCTGATAGGACTTCAAGCCGTCGCTGCTGATCTGCACGCGCCGCACCAGCCGGCCCGCTACGTCGTCCATGAACTCCTTTGCTGCCTCGGCGGTGCGGTCCGACACCAGCCACGACACCATCAGCTTGATGTCGGCGTCGAGTGCGGTCCACGTCCACGCGTCGCCGACATCGCCGCGCCCCTTTATGCTCGCAGGCACGTTCTTTTGCTTGGCGTAGACGAACGACCAAATCTCATCGACCTGAATGCGCTGGCACTTGAGACCGCGTAACGCCTGGTCCTGATAGGCCGCGAAGGCCCGGCCCGCGTCCACCAGCAGCTTGACGACCGTGTTCTTGCTGACCCCAGTCATCCGAGAGATTGCGCGGATGCCGTTCCCCTCGACCATCATGCCGAGGATTTGGGCGCGCTTCTCTGTGGACAGCTTGTTCATGCTCACGAGCATATGACCTTCTATGCTTAGCGTCAAGCATAAAGATCAGGATGCGGTCCAGTCGATCTTTGTCTGTTCTGGCTCGCCCTCTCCGCTGAATAGCCGGCCGGCTTCGTCAGGGGTAATTAGCCTTGTGGAATAGACGCCCTTTTTCCCGGGCACGCTAAATACCTGAGACTTCTGCCCCATGCGATAGAGTTTTGATACAAGTGCTTGTCGCTTATGGATTTCTCCGGTTTTTTTATATAGTTCGATAAGGAGGCGATCCAAGGAAATGATTCCCCTGGCCGCCTCCATAACACTGAGGATTGCGAATTCAGTTTTGTCCCCCTCAGAGATGCTAAGCTCTTTAATCAGCTCCTCTGGAAGCCCCTCTATTTCTTTCGGGCTTAGGGTCAGGATAAGGCGTGGTGGCACCCACTGTGATTCAGTCGGCGATTGCGGCGCAGCATCCAGTTCGGCATTTGCCACAGCAAGATCCTGGGCAAGCGCTTCGAAGTGCTCCTTGCTAGTTTGGTGGAGCTTCTGGCGGTATGTGTCTCCCTCAAACTTCTCCAGCATTCGCTGCTGAAAAGCTATTTGTTCCTTGACAAAAGGGAGATGTTTCAGTAGATAAGACATAGCTTTACCTCATGGTGGAGCTATAGGAGGAGTGGCGTTCGGTCATGATTCCTTTATCTGCGTCAGGTCGGCGGAGGTGAAGGGATTCGAACCCTTGCTAGGGGGTGTGATCCCCTAGTACGGTTTTTGAGACCGCTGCCATCAACCACTCGAGCCACACCTCCATAAACGTATAATCTGGCCAGACATAGATATTCGGATCGGATCAGTGAGGGGGCCGGGATGCCAATTCCGGCCCCCTCTACTTTGAGATCATAGGTCCTTTTCCATCCGCGGTCAAGAAAAAGCACTGCAAACCGAATGCAGAATGGAAATGGAATGTGTTCTCGGAGGCGAATTTTAACGCGATGGAACGAGAATCTAGCGGCGCCGAGTAGAATATCTACTTTTTAGTGTTCCATCGCTTCGCCGCCGCTGCCCGCGCGATCTCGGCACGCTTTTTCTTAGAAAGCTTGGCCGCCCGCGCCCGGCCACCCTTTCGGCCTAGCTCTGTCGCCGCCGGGTCGCGTTTGTCCTCTACCGCGTCCTCGACCTGACCCGTCGCGATATCAGCGATCAGCTTCCCTAGCTGGATCGGGTCCCGGGGTCTTTTCAGGCGTTTTGTGGCCATGGTGGGAAATCTATGCCTACCGTGGCAGGTCCGCAACTATCGGATTTGCCACGAAAATTCAAACTGACCCACTACCGGTTTAACCGGAAAGAAACAAGTTGGCCCGATCTTTGCTTTCCAGCGCGTTTTCGGATTATAACCTGCCTCATGGCCCTGACCCAAAGGCTCGACCTCCGCCAGAGCCAAAGCCTGGTAATGACGCCCCAGCTGCAGCAGGCAATCAAGCTGCTGCAGCTGTCGCAGATGGAATTGATGGCGTTCGTCGACGCCGAGCTCGAGCGCAACCCGCTGCTGGAGCGCGACGGCGAGGCCGGCGAGGAGGGCGGCGGCGCGGAGCCCGCCGAGGCGCCGGCGGCGGGCGGCGAGGACAGCGTCGAGGCCGAGGCGCACGAGCACTGGAGCGAGCGCGCCGGCGGCGAGGGCGACGGCAGCCTCGATCACGGCGGCGATCCCGCCGCCTGGCAGTCGGCGCGCGCCAAGCCCTCGGCCGCGGACGATCTTCCCGGCCTCGACCAGACCCTGACCCGGCCGACGACGCTGCGCGACCATCTCCTCGACCAGATCCAGGTCGACATCCGCGAGCCCGCCGATCGGCTGATCGCGCTCCACCTCCTCGATCTGGTCGACGATGCCGGATATCTCCAGGGCAGCCTGGGCGAGGTCGCCGAGCGGCTCGGCGCCGCAACGCCGGCGGTTGAATCGGTGCTGAAGCAGCTGCAGCGCCTCGATCCGCCCGGCGTCTTCGCGCGCAATCTCGGCGAGTGCCTGGCGCTGCAGCTCCGCGAGCGCGACCGTCTCGATCCCGCCATGCAGGCGCTCATCGACAACCTGCCGCTGCTCGCGGCGCGCAACGCCAGCGAGCTGACGCGGCTCTGCGGCGTCGATCTCGAGGACATCCAGGCGATGGCGGCGGAGATCCGCCAGCTCGATCCCAAGCCCGGCCTCGCCTTCGATCCCGTCGTCGCCGATCCCGTCATCCCCGACGTGCTGATGCGCGCCGACGGCGACGGCGGCTGGATCGTCGAGCTCAATCCCGAGGCGCTGCCGCGCGTCCTCGTCAACAACGTCTATTACGCGCGCGTCTCGCGCGGCGCCAAGGTGAAGGCCGACAAGGAGTATCTGAGCGAGCGCTTCCAGGCGGCGAACTGGCTGGTGAAGGCGCTGCATCAGCGCGCCACTACCATCCTGAAGGTGGCGCGCGAGATCGTGCGTCAGCAGGACGGCTTCTTCCGCCACGGCATCCAGCACCTGAAGCCGCTGGTGCTGCGCGACATCGCCGGCGCCATCAGCATGCACGAGAGCACGGTGAGCCGGGTCACCAGCAACAAGTTCATCTCGACGCCGCGCGGCATGTTCGAGCTCAAGTATTTCTTCACCTCGTCGATCGCCGCCACCGGCGGCGCGGCGGCGCTCTCGGCGGAGACGGTGCGATTCCGCATCAAGGCGCTCATCGATCAGGAGCCGGCCGACAAGATTCTCTCCGACGATCAGATCGTCGAGATTCTCGTTAAGGATGGCGTCGACATCGCGCGGCGCACGGTCGCGAAGTATCGCGAGGCGATGCGGATCCCGTCCTCGGTGCAGCGGCGGCGCGAAAAGACGCTGCGGCTCTGAGCCGCCGGCGTTTGCACCGCAGCGGCCGGGCGCGCTTGACTTGGCAGTGCCCGGCTCCTAAGGTCTGGCCCCGCGGAGAACCGGCCATAGCTGTAAGCGTCGCGTGAAACGATCCGGTCCAGGTCCTTCATGCATATCACCGTAGCCGGTAAGCAGATCGAAGTCGGCGACGCGCTGCGCCAGCATGCGGAAGCGGCACTCGAAGACATCGCGGACAAGTATTTCGGCAATGCGATCGAGGCTCATGTGGTCTTCTCGCGCGAGGCGCATCTGATTCGTTGCGATCTCCAGGTTCATGTCGGGCGCGGCATTCTCGTGCGCAGCGAGGACGAGGCGGGCGACGCCTACCTCGCCTTCGACGGCGCGGCCCAGCGCATCGGCAAGCGGCTCCGGCGCTACAAGCGCCGGCTGCGCGATCACGGCCGCGGCGACGAGCGCCAGCGCAAGGAGCAGCCCGGCCGCACCTACGTGCTGCGCGCGGAGGACGGGGCGGACGAGCCCGAGGCGTCCGGCGCCGAGTCGCAGCCGGTGGTGATCGCCGAGATGGACACGCCGATCCCCCAGCTCTCGGTGAGCGAGGCGGTGATGCGCCTCGATCTCGCCGATCTGCCGACGCTGCTGTTCCACAACAGCGCGCGCGGCACGCTCAATGTTGTCTATCGCCGCCGCGATGGCAATATTGGGTGGATCGATCCCGGATTGCCGCGCCAGCGTCGGCGCAGCGCATCCTCCTGACAGAAGGCCGAGGCATTCGTATGGACATCGCCGATTTGCTGGGGCCCGGCAGCGTGATCGCCTCGCTTCGCGCGAGCACAAAGAAGCAGATCCTGCAGGAGCTGTCGCGGCGCGCCGCCACGCTCACCGGCCTGCATGAGCGCGTCATCTTCGACGTGCTGTGGGAGCGCGAGCGGCTCGGCAGCACCGGCATGGGCATGGGCACGGCGATTCCGCACGGCAAGGTTCCGGGGCTGGAGCGGCCGGCGGGACTGTTCGCCCGTCTCGAGCGGCCGATCGATTTCGAGGCGGTGGACGAGCGGCCGGTCGATCTGATCTTCGTGCTGCTGACGCCGGAGAGCGCCGGCGCGGATCACCTGAAGGCGCTGGCGCGCATCTCGCGGCTCTTCCGCGACCGGGCCATGTGCGAGAAGCTGCGCGGTACCGACAGCGTCGACGCGCTGACCGCGCTTCTCACTCACAACGCCGCCAGCCACGCCGCCTGAGCGACGCGGCAGCCACCTCCGGAGACGGCAGCGCCCTCGAGGTGCTCGGCGCCTTCGGGCGGCTGGGACTCACCTCCTTCGGCGGCCCGGTCGCACATCTCGGATATTTCCGCGCCGAATTCGTCGAGCGCCGCCGCTGGATCGACGAGCGCGGCTATGCCGACGTGGTGGCGCTGTGCCAGTTCCTGCCCGGTCCCGCCTCGAGCCAGGTCGGCATCGCGCTCGGCCTGATGCGTGCGGGACCGCTGGGCGCGCTTGCCGCCTGGATCGGCTTCACGCTCCCCTCGGCGATCGCCCTGGTACTCTTCGCCTACG
The DNA here is from genome assembly GCA_035507155.1 of Allostellaceae bacterium. Lineage (GTDB taxonomy): Bacteria > Pseudomonadota > Alphaproteobacteria > ATCC43930 > CGMCC-115725 > DASZHJ01. The sequence continues at coordinate 4,829 of DATJOK010000138.1, read as the reverse complement.
GCGTCGCTGAGCTCGGCAACGTCGCGAGCTCGGCGCCGCTCCATGGACTCAAGATCGTCGCCGTCGCCGTGGTGGCGCAGGCGGTCTGGAGCATGGCGCGGAGCATGGCATCGGACCGCCCGCGCGCGACGCTCGCCGTGCTCGCCGCGGCGCTCACCCTCGCCGTTCCCTCGAGCTTCGGTCAGGTCCTGGCGATCGCCGCGGGTGCTTGCATCGGCTGGCGGCTGTTCCGCGTCGAGATCGCAGCGCCGACAACGCCCTTCCGGGTGCCGGTCGCGCACGGCACCGGCGCGCTGCTGCTCGCGCTCTTCTTCCTGCTGCTGGCGGGGCTGCCGGTGCTGGCGGCAGCCAGCGGCAGTCATGCCCTGGCGCTGGTCGATGCCTTCTATCGCTCCGGCGCGCTGGTGTTCGGCGGCGGCCACGTGGTGCTGCCGCTGCTGCAGGCGGCGGTGGTGCCGCCGGGCTGGATCGGCAACGACGCGTTCCTCGCCGGCTACGGCGCAGCGCAGGCGGTGCCCGGTCCGCTCTTCAGCTTCGCCGCCTATCTCGGCGCCGGCATGCGCGAGGCGCCGTCGGGGTGGCTTGGCGGCGCCCTCTGCCTCGTCGCGATCTATCTTCCCTCATTCCTGCTGGTGCTCGGCGTGCTGCCGTTCTGGAACGCGCTCCGCCGCCGCCCCGGCGCGCAGGCGGCGCTCGCCGGCGTCAATGCCGCGGTCGTCGGACTGCTGCTCGCTGCGCTCTACACGCCGGTCTGGACCAGCGCCATCGATGCGCCGGCGGACTTCATCCTCGCGGTCGCCGCCTTCCTGCTGCTCGCCTTCTGGCGCGTGCCGCCCTGGGCGGTGGTGCTCCTCGGCGCGCTTGCCGCCTGGGCCATGGCGGCGGTCTGACCGCCGCCGCTACTCCCCGTACTCGTCGTGGAACCGGACCCAGGCCTGATTGCGTGGCAGGCCATCCTCGTCGCGCCCCTTGGGCGTGAGATCGAGGTAGTGATAGGCGGTATTCATCATGTCCACGCCGCGCGAATAGCAGGAATAGGTCCGGAAGACCGTGCCGTCGTCGTCGCGATAGAAGACGCTGATCCCCGGCAGGTCCGACATCGAGGTCTTGAGGCGACGGAAATTGTAGTCGACCTCGCCTGCCGCCAGATCCTGCGGCCGGAACGAGACGCCCAGATCGAAATTGAAATCGCCGTCATCGGACGAGATCCAGGGAAAGCTCCAGCCGATGCGCTGCTTGAACGCCTCGAGCTTGGCGAGCGGGGCGCGGGAGATCGCCAGCATGGTGACGTCGCGCTGATGCAGATGGCTGACGATCCCGTTGAAGTTGTCGGCCCAGAAGGAGCAGCTCTTGCAGGGAACCTGCCAGTCCGGCGCGAACATGAAGTGGTAGACCACGAGCTGGCGTCGGCCGTCGAAGAGCTCGGTCAGGGATTTCCGGCCGACGGGCGTCTCGAAGGCATAGCTCTTCTCGATGCGCATCCATGGGAGCGCGCGCCGCTCCCGGCTGAGCTCGTCGCGGAGCCGCGTGAACTCCTTCTCCTTGGCGAGCAGCGCCTGGCGCGCGGCAGTCCATTCCTGGCGCGTGACGACGGCGTGATCCGGCATGCGTGTCCTCCCCGTCTGCGAGACTTGGCGGCGCCCTATCCGTCGATGCCGCCGCGGGCGAAATAGGGACCCGGCGATTTGCCCTCGGCATAGGCCTTGAGCCGATGCAGGAGGTGGCCCCAGGTGGTGTTCGAGGTCGGGAAATGGCCGTCCCGTGAGCGCCAGCCGCTGTGCTTGAAACGGAGTGTCGTGCCGCCTTTCTCCGTCGGCGCGAGATCGAAGCCGATCGCGGTGCCGACCCACTGCTCGGGACCGGCGAGGCAGGCCCAGCGCAGCTTCTGCGCCTCGTCGAGCGCGTCGATCCGCATGCGGAAGACGGTTCGCCGGCCGAAGAAGCCGAATTCGGCAATGCTGCCGGCCTTCGCCTCGGCCTGCGCGTCGTCGGTCCACCAGCCCTTGATCTCGGGCGTCTCCGTCAGTGCCGCGAAGACGCGCGCCGGCGATGCGGCGATAGTGATCTCGTGCAGGTTCGTCGCCATTGATTGTCTCCCTCAGGGATAGCGGGCCGCGAATTTGTCCAGGATGCTGCTCCAGCCGGCGGTGTGCCCCTGGATCGCCTCGGCACTCGGCAGGCGCTCGTGGGTCAGCACCAGCTCGGTGCCGTTCGGATGCTGGTGGAGCTCGATGGTGACCACGGTCTCGCGATGCTCGGTGCGCGAGGAGCTCCAGGTGAAGACCAGGCGCTCGGGCGGCTTGATCTCGCGATAGACGCCGCTGTGCGGCAGATCCTCGCCGTCCCGGCGCATCATCAGCGAATAGCTGCCGCCGACCCGCAGATCCACGCTGACCTCGCCGACGGTCAGGCTGTAGGGGGCGAGCCACGCTCGCATGCTCTGGGGATCCGTCCAGGCGGCGAAGACCGCCTCGCGCGGCGCCTTGATCACGCGGCGCACGCGCACCCAGGCGCCGTCATCGGCCATGCGGCTTCCTCCGCTTTGATGGGGCTTGCACTCGGCCGGTCGGATGTGCCGTCAGGAACTGCTCGAGCGCGTCGAGGCGCTCGTTCCAGAACCGTCGCATGCCCTCGATCCATTCGGCCGCATCGTCGAGGGGCGCGCCGTCGAAGACCAGCCAGTGCTCGCGGCCGCGCACGTCGCGGTGGACGAGGCCGGCGCGCTCCAGCACCTGCACATGCTTGGAGACTGCGTTCAGCGACATGCGGAACGGACGGGCGATGTCGGTGACGCGCGCCTCGCCCCGCTGGAGCCGGTGCAGAATGGCGCGTCGCGTGCCGTCGGCGATCGCCGACAGGGTGCGATCGAGCTGCGCCTCTGTTGCCGCCGTGGTCACGCGCCCTCCGATGATCATTCAACCAATCGGTTGAACAATAGCGGAGACGGAGGCGCCGGTCAACCTCCGGCGCTCACATCTCCGTGTGCGGAAAAAGCGAAGGGCGGGTCATTTGCGACCCGCCCCGTTTGACCGGAACCGTTGCCGCGCGCTCAGTGCACGCTGGCCGGCTCCAGGTCGTGCTGGCGAATGGTGGCGAGCGCCACCTCGCGATCCGGCATCACCGCGACCTGCGTGCCGTCGGCGCTGAAGATCGCGTAACCCACCTCGTCTTTCACCACGACGCGCTTGACGTAGGCCACCTCGTTCATGCCGAGGAGGGCGAACTCGCGCGAACTGATCTGCTTGAGCCCTTCGGTGCTGATCATCTCTTGCCCTTTCCGCCGGGAGCTTCTCCCGGCCGCTCCGCCGATCCTGGCAGCGGAGCACGTGTCGAATGAATTTCCTGCCTACCGATATAGAACGCCTTCACCCACTCGCCTTATCCGTGGCGAGATTGAGCTCCCGGGGCGCCCGCGAGGCGCCGCTCTTGATCTCGATCGCGCGCACCCGGCTCTCCGGTTGCGGGCGTATGAGGTCGATGTGCAGGAGACCGTTGTCGAGGGTGGCGCTCTTCACCTCGATCCCCTCGGCGAGCACGAAGGCGCGCTGGAACTGCCGGGCGGCGATGCCGCGATGCAGGTAGACGCGACCGGTCTCCTCCTGCTGGCGTCCGCGCACCACGAGCTGGTTGTCCTCCACCTGGACGTTGAGGTCGGCCTGGGAAAACCCGGCGACCGCCAGGGTAAGCCGCAGCGAATGCTCGCCGGTCTGCTCCACGTTGTAAGGCGGATAGCCGTCGCTCTGGCTCTTGGCGACGCGGTCGAGCGTGCGCTCGAAATGGTCGAAACCCAGCAGCAGCGGCGAGTTGAACACGGTCAGTCGGGACATCGAGCCTCCTCCTCTGGGGCGAGCGAGCAGACAACCGGGGCCCGGAGCGGCACCCCTAACGCGGCAGGCGATCTCGAGAGCTTCGCCTCCCTCGGTTAAGTAGGAAAGAAGATACCACCAATCAAGAACTGTCCCGATAAGCGCCGCAGCCCATAGGTAATTAACCATATTTTGGATCTATTAGAGGTAGGTCGCGGGGGCCGGTCAGGACCGCGCCTGGCGGATGGCAGCGACCAGGCGCCGGACCGCGGGGCGGATCTCCGGTTCCGGCGTGCTGGCGAAGCCCAGCACGAAGCCTCGCCCGCGGCGGGGACCGGCGTAATAGGTGGAGAGCGGCGAGGCGTGTACCCGTGCCGCCTGGGCAAGGCGGCTGACGGCGACGTCATCGCCCCCGACCTTGAGCCGGGTCACCAGATGGAGCCCAGCCTCGCTGGCGCCTTCCGGGATCAGCAGCCCTTCGGCCTCGTCCGCGAGCGCCTGCAGCAGCGCCGTGCGGCGGCCGGCGTAGAGCGTCCGCATGCGGCGGAGATGGGCGGCGAGCCGGCCCTCGCTCATGAAGCGCGCCAGCACCCGCTGGGTGAGTGCCGGCGCATGGCGGTCGGACGCGGCCTTGAGCGCCACGAAGCGGTCGATCACCGCAAGCGGCACGACGAGGTAGCCGATGCGCAGTGCCGGCGCCAGCACCTTGCTGAAGGTGCCGAGATAGAGCACGCGATTGCCGTGATCGAGGGTGTGGAGCGGCGCCAGCGGCCGGCCGGAATAGCGGTACTCGCCGTCGTAATCGTCCTCGACGATCCAGGCATCGGCGCCCACCGCCCAGTCGAGGAGCGCCAGGCGCCGGCCGAGGCTCAGCGGCACGCCGAGCGGATATTGATGCGACGGCGAGACCAGCACCAGCCGCGCGCGGGAGCGCAGACGCATACCGGCGGCGACATCGATGCCGTCGCCATCCACCGGCACCGGCACCACCTCGAGTCCTGCCGCCTGCAGCGCCGCGCGGCC
>DATJOK010000137.1:0-2921 GCA_035507155.1 Allostellaceae bacterium | reverse complement strand
TCGCGCGCGCTCCGACGCGCCGGTCGTCATGACGATCGGGGGCGATCTCGGCGAGGCCGAGCGGGTGGTCCGTCTCGAGGCCGGTGCCGACGACTGCATCGTGAAGCCCTTCAGCCTGCGGGAGCTGCTGGCGAGAATGCGCGCGATCCTGCGTCGCCGGACGGATGCCGGCGGCAGCCCGCGCCCGGATCCGGGTGCCAGGGGCTATCGCTTCGCCGGCTGGTCGCTCGACTGCCGCATGCGCCGGCTCACCGATCCCGCGGGGAATCCGGTCGTCCTCACGCGCAGCGAATACGATCTTCTGGTGGCGTTCCTCGATGCGCCGCAGCGGCCGCTGACGCGCGAATACCTGGTCCAGGCGACGCGGATGCACGAGGACTGTCTCGACCGCAACATCGACGTCAGGGTGGTGCGGCTCAGGCGCAAGCTGGACTCCGATCCGGACGCGCCACGCCTGATCGGGACCGAGCGCGGCGTCGGCTACAGACTGGAGGTGCCGGTGGAGAGGACGGAGGCAGGCCGGACCTTCGCCGCCCGCGTCGCCGGCGCGGCGCGGGCGTGACCGCCGGCGTCACCCCACCAGCCAGGCGAGCTGCGAGTTGTCGCGCACCGCCGCCAGCCGCGCTGCCCAGGCGTCGAGGCCGAGAACGTGGCCCGCGTTCGTCCGCATGAGATAGACGAGCACCACGCCGTAGACGATGTGGTAGTCGACGAGCAGGTTGTTGACGTTCTCGATGTAGGGGAAATCCATGTGCGCGGTCCAATAGAGCAGCATCAGCAGGATCGCGAAGGGAGCGCTCGCGCGCACCAGCAGGCCCGAGATCAGCGACAGGCCGATCAGCAGGTGGCCGTATTCGACCATGAAGGTCAGCAGCGGAACGAAGCTCGATTGCGCCATCGGCGCATAGATATCGTGGAAGGTCTTGGTATGGGTCAGGAAGCCGGAGACGAAGCCGGCATCGCCGAAATGATGGATCGCCGCCCAAAGAAACGTCCAGCCCATGCAGATCCGCAGGATGACGATGATGGCGTCCTCCAGCTCCGGGCCCCGCCTGAAATCGACCATGGTTGCTTCCCCCTCTTTCGCTCAGGCGCGACCCGACCCCGCAAACCGGCCCACCCCATCCGCCAACCCATCAATTGAGTCGGCTCGTCCCTTTCCGCAATCGGGCCCGATGGAAAATTCTGATCGGAGCGCCGGCGCCTCGCCGTCGCCGTCGCCGTCATCGAACTGAAATATCTCGCCGGTGCAGCGGCGAGCGCCGCCGTCCTACGGAGCGCGCCGCCCAAGCTGCGCCTCGACCAGCGCGTCGGCAGCCCAGACGATCGCGGCACCGGGCCCCTTGCGACCCGGCAGCGTCTGGCTCGCGGCATAAGCGCCTTCAACCAGCAGCAGGAGCGCATCCGCAAGCTGCGCCGGGCGCGGCACCGCCAGCGCCGTCGCGATCCGCAGAAAGCGCCGACGCATCTCGCGCTTGTTGGCTTCCGCCACCTTGCGACCGGGGAATGGCGGCTCGCGGAACTCGGCGCAGTAGTTGATGAAGGGACAGCCGCGATAGCCGGGGCGCGTCGTGCGCTCGGCGAGATGCGTCATGATGGCCCTGAGCTCGGCGCGCGGATCATCGGCGTGCTTGCCGAAGCTCTCGTCCCACTGCCGCCAGAAAGCGACGTTCCGCCGCTCGAGATAGGCGACCACCAGATCGTCCTTGGAGGGAAAGCTCCGGTAGAGGCTGATCTTCGCGACGCCGGCCTGCTTCACGATCGCCTCGACGCCGACCGCGCGCACGCCCTTGCGATAGAAGAGATCGGCCGCGACCTCGAACACTTTGTCGCCCGCCAGCTTCCGCTCCCGCTTGCCGCGCATCCCCGCCGAGCCTGCCGTCATCGCCGATCTCCTTCCGGGCTTGACATGTAACCGACCGGTTCGTATTTGTCACCACCGGAGAACGAACCGGTCGGTTACATAGCGAGATCGACCGGGAACCCGGGCGAAGGGGGGCATCAGCGATGAAGCATTTCCTGCTGGAGGGAGAGTATCTGGTGCCGTTCGAGGAGCTGGCGGAGCTCATTCCGCCCCATCGCGCCTTCCTGCAGAAGGGCTACGACGACGGCCACTTTCTGTGCTCCGGCCCGCAGATCCCGGCGCGCGGCGGTTTCCTGCTGGCGCGCGCGGAATCGCGGGAGAAGCTGGAGGCGCTGTTGGCGGAGGAGCCCTTCACCAAGGCGAAGAAGATGCGCTTCAGTCGGATCACGGAGTTCAACCCCGTCCAGCACCAGCCGATCCTCCGGGAGTGGTTCGGCAAGGCGTGAGGCGCCTCCCGCCCCGGCGTCGTCCCTGTCGCGACACGAACGGAGCGCGGAGTAGCCTCAATCGCCTGATGCCGTCATGGTCGCCCCCGGATCACAGTCCGGGGGTGTCCCGGCCATCCACGTCTTGCCGTCGCGCGGTGGCAAGCCGTGGATGCCCGGCTCAAGGCCGGGCACGACGATGCAGAGGCGTATCGATCTATCACCTCGACAACCGATTTCGCTGAACCGGACAGCCGTGGCTCAAGGTCGGGCATGACGAGCTGAAGAGCTCAGGCTGACAGCCTGAATCGCGCTTGTTGCCGAGAGGCTGAAACCATTCGGCGCCTCAGGCCTTGTATTCCGTCCCCAGGTGGAAGAGGCAGTCGCCGCGCTCGGTGCGGCCGGGGATGCGCTTGCAGAGCACCACGCCATCTCGTTCGAAGCGGGCGATCTCCGGCTTGCGCCAGGGCGTGTGGGAGAAATGAATGGCGGCGGCGGGCTGGCCTTTCTTGACGGTGTCGCCGAGTTCCACCAGCGGCTCGAAGACGCCGGCCTCGGGCGTGTAGACGAAGTAATCGGGACCGGCGATCTCCATGAGTCGGGTCGGCGGCGGCGGATCGACTTTCATGCCG
>DATJOK010000136.1:0-7044 GCA_035507155.1 Allostellaceae bacterium | reverse complement strand
TCGGATCCCACCCGCTCCGGCACCTCGAAGGTGAGCGAGCGCGGGATGTAGGGATCGGGATAGGGATTGCGGTAGTTGAAGGGATCGGTGCGGCCGCCCTCGCGGATCAGCAGGATGTCGGGATGGCCGGCGGTGGCCAGCAGCGCGGTCCTGCCCGTCCTGCCGGTGACGACGGCGTTGATCGCCCGGGTGGTGCTGTGGATGAAGACCTCGGTGGCGGCGAGCAGACTCGCCGGCGTCGCGGCGCGATCCTCCGCCGCCAATGCCACCACGTTGAGGATGCCGTCGATCGGATCGGGGCTGGTGGTTGGCGATTTATAGACGCGCAGCAGCCCGGTGCCGTCCTCCACCACCAGGTCGGCGAAGGTGCCGCCGACATCGACGGAAAGCTTGAGGGAAGGCTGCGTCATGGGCTCCGCTCCGGCGGCGGAAAGTGCTGGCGCCAATGCTCCGCCACGTCGACGCCGCGGCAGAACCAGACCCGCGGATGCCGGCGCACGTGCTCCAGGAAGCGGATCAGGGCGACGGCGCGGCCCGGTCGGCCGATCAGACGATCGTGCAGGCCGATCGACATCAGCTTCGGCTGCTCGGCGCCCTCCTCGTAGAGGAGGTCGAAGCAGTCGCGAAAATACTGGAAGCAATCCTCGGCGGTGGCGAAGCCGCGGTTGAGATCGAAGCGGTTGTCGTTGGTCTCGTAGGAATAGGGCACCACCAGGTGATCGCGCCCGGCGACCTTCACCCAATAGGGGAGCTCGTCGTTGAGGGCATCGCGGTCATAGAGAAAGCCGCCGGCCTCGACGAGCAGACGGCGGGTGTTGGGACCCGGCCTCCCGGTCATCCAGCCCAAGGGACGCGCGCCGGTCAGCCGCTCGAGTCCCGCCACCGCGCACCGGATGTGCTCGCGCTCGGTCGCCTCGTCGACCTCGTGATAGTCGATCCAGCGGTAGCCATGGCTGACGATCTCGTGGCCGGCGGCGACGAAAGCACGGGTCACCGCGGGATTGCTCTCGAGCGCCCGCACCACTCCGAGGACGCTCACCTTCACCTCGAAGCGCTCGAAGATGCGCAGCAGCCGCCAGACGCCGCAGCGGCTGCCATACTCGAAGATCGATTCCGCGAGCGGACTGCGCATCCCGCGATAGGAGGGCACGCCGATATCGGTCAGCATCTGCTCCGAGCCGGCGTCGCCCTCGAGCACCGAGCTCTCGCCGCCGGCCTCGTAGTTGAGGTTGATGTTGATGGCGATGCGCGCGTCGCCCGGCCAGCGCGGGTGCGGCGGCTGGCCGCCATAGCCGACGAAGTCCCGTGCCGCGCCGGCCGCTGCCATCAGCGTCGGCTCCGAGGGCCTGAAGTGACGGTTTCCGCCGATGTCTCCGGTTGAGTTCCCGCGGCGGCGCCCCTATACATCTCGGCCACCATCAACCGACCGCGCGCAACATGGCCCGAAAGCCCGTCGCAAGATCCGATCGAAAGCGGCCTCTCCGCCGTGCCGGCGCGGCGAGAAATGCGCGGCCGCCGGCGCGCAGCGGGGACAGGCCGGCGATGGGAAAGCGGCTCCGCTATCTCCGCCGCGTGAAGCGCATGACGCTCAACGACCTTGCCGCCTCGGCGGGATGCTCGATGAGCCTGCTGTCGCGGGTCGAGAACGACCTGGTGACGCCGTCGCTCAGCACGCTGCACCGGCTCTGCCAGGCGCTCGGCACCAGCGTCTCGGCCCTGCTGACCGAGCCGGCGGCGCAGAGCGTCGTGATCTACGGGCCGACCGCCCGCCCCACCCATGCGCGCGCGGAAGCTGCCGAAGGCGATGGCAGCACGGCAGAGAGCATGGTGCCCTTCACCGACACCACCATGCTGGAGGGGCTGCTGATCAATCTGCCCGCCGGCGGCAAGTTCTGCGGCCCCTTCGAGCACGAGGGCGAGGAAGTGGGCTACGTGCTCGAAGGCGAGCTGGAGCTGGTGGTGAACCGGAAGACCTACATCGTGCAGACCGCGGGCAGCTTCTTCTTCCGGTCCGACCAGCCCCATCTCTACCGCGCCAAGGGCAAACGCCGCTGCCGCGTGATCTGGATCAACACGCCGCCAAGCTTCTGATCCGGGCAGCGGCCTAGGCACGGACCGACGCCTGTTCGCGGGCAACGAGGCGCAGGAAGCGCTGGGTGCGTTCCTGCTTGGGAAAATCGAGGATGTCGGCGGGCGCGCCATCCTCCACGATCCGGCCCTCGTCCATGAACACCACGCGGTCCGCCACCTCGCGGGCAAAGCGGATCTCGTGGGTCACCACGATCATGGTCATGCCGGTCTCGGCGAGGCGACGGATCACCGCCAGCACCTCTCCCACCAGCTCGGGATCGAGAGCCGAGGTGGGCTCGTCGAACAGCATGAGCCGCGGCGAGATGGCGAGAGCGCGAGCGATCGCCACCCGCTGCTGCTGGCCGCCGGAAAGCCGGTGCGGCAGGTGATGCATGTGCTGGCCGAGGCCGACGCTCGCCAGCAGGCTGCTCGCGAGCTTGCGCGCCTCCTCCGGCTTCTCGCCATAGACGCGGATCGGCGCCTCCATGACGTTCTCGAGCGCGGTGAAGTGGCTGAAGAGATTGAAGTGCTGGAACACCATCCCGATCCGGGCCTCGGCGCGGGCGCGGGCCAGGTCGCCGGTCGGCTTCAGCGCGTTGTTCTTCTTCTCGTAGCCGACGTATTTCCCATCGACGGTGATCTCGCCCCAGTCGAGGCTCTCCAGGTGATTGATCAGGCGGAGGAGCGTGCTCTTGCCGGAGCCGCTGGGCCCGATCACCGTCACCACCTCGCCGCGCTTCACGGTGAGGTCGAGGGTCTTCAGGACCTCGCGCTTGTCGTAGGATTTCCAGACGTTCTTGCAGACGACGAAGGCCTCGTCCCCGGCCTCGGCGCGACCGGCATTGGCGGCCTGCATCTGCTTGCGCCAGGCCGATAGATCGATGGTCTCCGGCGCCGCTTCGGGCACGCTCGCCTGTGGAGCCTCGGCCGCCTCGCGCGGTTTCTCCGCCGCCGGCAGAGCCGCCAGCCGGAAGCCCAGGAACCGGTTGAGGCCGGCGAGCATGCCGCCGCCGCGCTCGACTTCCAGATTGAATTTGCGCTCGAGGAGCCCCTGCAGCAGGGAGATCGCGCTGGTGAGCACCAGATAGATGCCGCCGGCCGCCGCGAAGACGGTGAAGAACTTGAAATTCTGGCCGACGATCTGCTGGCTGCGGAAGGTGAGCTCGTTGACGAAGATCACCGAGGCGATCGAGGTGCCCTTGATCATGCTGATGGTGTCGTTCGCCATGCCCGGCAGGATCGCCCGCATGGCCTGCGGCAGCACGATCCGGCGCATGGTGAGGAGCGGCCCCATGCCGAGGGAGGCGGCCGCGATCGACTGGTTGCGGTTCACCGAGACGATGCCGCCACGCACGATCTCGGCGCTGAAGGCCGCCTCGTTGAGGGCGAAGCCGATGACCGCCGTGCTGAAGGTATCGAGTCGGATCCCGATGCCCGGCAGCGCGTCGTAGAGGAAGACGAGCTGCAGCAGCTGCGGCGTGCCGCGGACGAACCAGATGTAGATCCAGGCGAGAGCGCGCACCGGGGCGTAGGTGGAGAGCCGCATCAGCGCCAGCCCCAGCCCCAGCACCATGCCGCCGATCATGGCGAGCACGGAGATCTGCACCGCGAGCCACGCTCCCTGGAGCAGGAAGGGAAGCGTGAAATAATAGAGGAGCTCCGCCGCCCAGCCGGGAGGCTCCGTCGTCGCCGCCGTGCCGCCGCTCGCCAGCTGATTGAGGGTGGCGGCGCCCGGCGCGGTCTGAGCGAGCACGGGCGCCACCCACGCGGCGCAGAGGCACAGCAGCGAGAAGGCGACGATCCATCGGCTATGCCTCATGGCAGCTCGCCCTCACCCGGTGTTGTGGCAGGCGCACGATGCGGCGGCGGATCTCCGTTCGCCGCCCCCGCTCAACGCTGAATCTTGGTCGGCACGATCAGTGCCGGATCCACCTTGTATTCCTCGAAGATCTTCTTCTGCGTGCCGTCGGCCTGCAGGACCTCCATCGCATCGGCGACCGCCTTCAGCAGGTCCTCGTTCCCCTTCTTCACCGCGACGCCGATCTTGAAATCGCTGATGACCTTGAAGCCGCGCTCGAAGGCGGCGGGATTGTTGGCGGCGAGCTGATCGACCATCGCGAGGTCGCTGAGCAGGATGTCAGCGCGATCATTCTGGATCAGCCGCGTGCCGGCGGGGATGTCGGGGTAGGTCAGGATGTTGACCGCGGGCTTGCCGGCCGCCTGGCACTTGGCGCTCTGGTCGCGGAACGCCGCCTCCTCCACGGTGCCGAGACCGGCGGTGGCGGTAAGGCCGCAGACCGCGTCCATCCCGGTGATCTTCTTGGGATTGCCCTTCTTCACCAGCGCGCCGGTGCCGGCGTTCATGTAGAGCACGTAGTCCACCTGCTTGGCGCGCTCCGCCGTGTAGTAGAGATTGTCCCACATGGCGTCCGCCTGACCGGCGATCACCGCCGGCAGCAGGCCGGACCAGCCACCCAGCTTGAATTCGAATTTCGCGCCCACGCACTTGAATGCTGCCCGCGCGAGATCGGCATCGACGCCGATGATGTGATTGAAATCCTTGGGATCGCGCATGCTGTAGGGCGGGCTCTCGCCGTCGGCGCCGACCAGGATCGTCTTGTTGGCGAGGCTTGGATACTTCTCCGCGAGCTTCGCCGGCTCGCATTTGGCTCCCTCCGCCGCGGCGGTGCCGGGCACCACCATCGTGACGAAAGCAACGGCCGCCGCCGAAACCGCTGTCCCCCAGAAATCCCACCGACCCATCGCCTCGCCCTCCTCTTCCTGTGCAGCTGCGCGGTCACGCGACCGTGACGACCGGCCGTCACTCGGGCTCCGCCGCCATGGTCGGCGCGGTGCCGGTGAAGCCTATTTGCGCGACATGAAAGCAAGTTGCATGCCATGCGGAGGGATTAATCGGGCAATCAAATCCCGCTTGTCGTTGAGGCAGCGCGCATGATCGACTGCCCAGAATTGATGCCCTTGCACAATCGAGATGCAGCGGGGCGGCGCCGCTCTCTCGCCGCCACGCGCCTCTCAGGCAGATCGCTGGCATGCCCGTTGCACTCTGCACAGCACGGTCGCGAGGTTTATCGGAGGGAGGACGCCCGATGAAAAAATATTTCCAGGAGATCGTCGATCTCGGTCACGAGTACTACAACGACATGCCCAATCTCGGAGCCAGCCACTGCGCGTTCTGGCCGCTCGAGACCTTCGATCACCTGCGCAAGATCACCGGCGGCAAGCTGGCGATGGAGGGCAAGATGATCCTGATGCCGGAGCATTGCGGGACCCACCTCGACGTGCCCCGACACTTCGACGAGGACGGCCTGACCGTCGACCAGGTGCCGCTGGAGCAGCTGATCCTGCCGGGTCACCTCCTGGACTTCACCCACAAGAAGAACGGCGAGGCCATCACCATCGCGGATTTCGAGGCAGCGGAGGCCAAGACCGGCCGCAGGATCGGACCTGGCGCAGCCACCCTGTGCTGGACCGGCGTCGACAAGGAATGGCAGAAGCCGGGCTTCGTCACCAACCGGCCCTACGTGCCGACCGACGCCGCCCAGTGGCTGGTCGACCGCAAGATCACGCTCTTCGCCACCGACCTCATCGGCATGGACGACCCCGACGAATGGTGGTGGCCGACCCACGACATCTGGCTCAAGGCGGGCATCTGCATGGTCCAGCAGCTCTGCAATCTCGACAAGCTCGCGGGAAAGGAATTCCTCTTCATCGCGCTGCCGCTGAAGATGCGCGGCGGCACCGCCTCGCCGGTGCGGCCGGTGGCGCTGGTGATGTGAGGCGGGTTCCCGCTCTCTAGAGCCAGCCCTCCTTGCGGGCGTGAGCCAAGGTCTCGTCGAGGGCGACGCCCACCACGCGGGCGATCTCCTCGACCTGCTTCGGCTCGATGGTGAGCGGCGGCGCCGCCGTCAGCGCATCGCCGAGCGAGCGCAGGATCACGCCGTGCTCCTGGCAGCGGCGCTCGATGAAGAGGCCGACATTGAGCTCGGGCGGGAAAGGCTCTTTCGTGCCCTTGTCCTTGACCAGTTCCAGCCCGGCCATCAGGCCGAGGCCGCGCGCCTCGCCCACCAGCGGATGATCGGCGAAGCCGCGGAAGCTCTCCTGCAGGATCGGCGCCACCGCGCGCACCTTGCCGACGATATCGATCTCCTCATAGATCCGGAGCGTCTCGTTGGCGACCGCCGAGCAGACGGGATGGCCGGAATAGGTGAAGCCGTGCCCGAAGACGCCGAGCTTGGCGCTCTCGGCGAGGCAGGCGTCGTAGATCGCCTGGGAGATCAGCACGGCGGAGATCGGCAGGTAGCCCGAGGACAATCCTTTCGCCATGGTGATGATGTCGGGCTTGAGGTTGAAAGCCTGGCAGCCGAACATGTGGCCGAGCCGGCCGAAGCCGCAGATCACCTCGTCGGCGATGAAGAGCACGTCATGGCGCTTCAGCACCGCCTGGACCTTCTCGAAATAGGTCCTGGGCGGCACGATGATGCCGCCCGAGCCCATGACCGGCTCGGCGATGAAGGCGGCAACGGTCTCCGGGCCCTCCGAGAGGATCAGCTTCTCGAGATTGTCCGCCATCCGGGTGGCGAAGGCCTCCTCGCTCTCCCCCGCCTCGCCGTAGCGCCAGTAATGCGGGCAGTCGGTGTGTAGGAAGCCGCTGAGCGGCAGGTCGAAATCGCTGTGGTTGCGCTGCAGCCCGGTGAGGCTGCCGCTCGCCACGGTGACGCCGTGATAGCCGCCGCGCCGGCCGATGATCTTCTTCTTCGCCCGCCGCCCGAGGGCGTTGTTGTAGTACCAGACCAGCTTGATCGCGCTGTCATTGGCCTCGGAGCCGGAATTGGCGAAGAACACCTTCGACATCGGCACCGGCGAGAGCTTGAGGAGCCGCTCGGCGAGCTCGATCCCCTGCGGATGGCTCTTGAAGCGGAACATGTGATAGCTCGGCAGCTCCAGCATCTGCCG
>DATJOK010000135.1:0-20724 GCA_035507155.1 Allostellaceae bacterium | reverse complement strand
CTCCAGCGAGGGCCTCGCTTACGAGACGGGCGCCGCGCCGATCAAATCGGTCTGGAGCGTGGCGCCTTGCGGCAGCTGCCTCTACGCCGGGGTCGAGCCCGCCGGACTCTTCCGCAGCGACGATGGCGGCCAGTCCTGGCGACACATCGCCGGGCTGCAGCAGCATCCGACGCGGCCGCACTGGCAGCCTGGCGGTGCGGGGCTCATCCTGCATTCCCTGGTGCCGCATCCGACGGACCCACGACAGATCTGGATCGGCATTTCCGCGGCCGGCGTGTTCCATACCGCTGATGGCGGCGAGACCTGGGAGCCGCGCAACACCGGCACCCGCTGCGATTTCCTGCCGGAGGAGCAGCGCTATCCCGAATTCGGCCAGTGCGTCCATAATCTGGTGATGGCGCCGGGCATGCCCGATCGCCTCTACCAGCAGAACCACTGCGGCATGTATCGCAGCGATGACGGCGGCCGGCACTGGCAGAGCATCGAGGCGGGCCTGCCCTCGAGCTTCGGCTTTCCGGCAGCGGCGCACCCCGTCGATCCGGCGACGCTCTTCCTGCTGCCGCTCAACGGTGACGTCAAAGGGCGCTACTGTCCCGACGGCAAGGCCGCGGTGTGGCGCACCCGCGACCAGGGCATGAGCTGGCAGGCGCTGCGCGAAGGGTTGCCGCAGAAGAACGTGTTCTTCGGCGTGCTGCGCCAAGCGATGGCGACCGATCGGCTGACGCCCGCCGGCGTCTATTTCGGCACTACGGGCGGCGCCCTCTACGCGAGCGCCGACGAGGGCGAGGGTTGGCGGCGCATCGCCGAGCACCTGCCGGCAATTCTCTCGGTCGAGACCCTGGTGGTCGAGGCCTAGGCGCGATGGCGAGCGTGATCGTCACGCTCCCCAATGTGCTGACGCGGCTGTTCCCGGGCTGCGCGCGACGGATGGAATTGCCGGCGGCGACGGTCGGCGAGGCCATCGATGCGCTCGAAGCGCGCTGGCCGGGGATGCGCGATCGGCTCTGTGATTCATCGCCGGCGATCCGGCGCCACATCAACATCTTCGTCGATGGCGAGCGCGCGACGCTGAAGACCCGTCTGGCAGCGGGCGCCGAGATCCTGGTGATGACGGCGATCAGCGGCGGCTAGCCTCTCGCTGCACGGTCGTGTGCGTGCATCTTGTGCACCATGCGTCGCTGGTGGACGGCGGATGCGCCTGAATGCCTTCGCAAGCGCACAAGATCACAGACATGAACTAAAATTAATGTTTGTTGGCCTGCCGAACGTTCCAAAATGGGACCAACAACGGGTTGCCCAATTTTTCACCTGATAAACGTAAGGAGGAATGCCAGATGAAACGTAACTGGGGATGCAAGCACATTGGGTTCGCGACACAGCTGCTGCTGGGCAGCGCGGTGGTCGCCATTGCCGCGATGCCGGCGCCCGCGCGAGCCGCGGAACCCATCAAGATCGGCGTGATCGGGGAGGCCTCTTCGGTCGCTGGCGCCTCGATCACCAAGGCCGCCGAGATGGCCGCCGACGACATCAACGCGAAGGGCGGGATCGACGGCCGCAAGATCGAGGTCATCACCTACGACGACCATTCCTCGGCCGCGGACGGCGTGCGCGCCTTCCAGCGCGCGGTCAATCAGGACAAGGTCGTGGCTGTCATCGCGAGCTACATCAGCGAAGTGGCGCTCGCCATCGAGCCGTGGTCGGCGCGTCTCCACATGCCCTTCATCACTCCGGGCGCCGCCAGCAACGACATTTCCAAGCACGTGCACGACGACTACGCGCACTACAAGTACACTTTCCACGGCTGGCTTACCTCCGCCTTCATCGCCCAGTCGATCTGCGACTTCGAGCACGACACGCTGGTCAAAGACTTCCACATGAAGTCGACCGTGGTGATGAGCGAGGACGCCGCCTGGACGACGCCGCTCGACGCGCGCTACCTCGAATGCCTGCCCAAGGCCGGCCTCAAGGTGCTCGATCACATCCGCTTCAATCCCGACACCACCGACTTCACGCCGATCTTCAACAAGATCGAGGGCGAGCATCCCGACGTGATCACCACGGGCATCAGCCATGTGGGCGTGCAGCCGACAGTGCAGTGGCATGACCAGCAGGTGCCGATCCCGATGGCCGGTCAAAGCTCGCAGGCGACCACCAGCAGCTTCTGGAAGGACACCAATGGCGCCGCCGAGGGCGTCATCACCGCGAGCGCGGCGGCGCCGGGCGTGGCGCTGACGCCGACCACCATTCCGTTCACCGAGGCCTACACGAAGAAGTACGGTGTATCGCCCGCCTATGACGGCTACACCGCCTATGACGACGTGCACATCATCGCCGAGGCGGTGAAGCGCGCGGGCTCGACCGATCCCGACAAGCTGGTGGCGGCGATGGAGAAGACCGACTACGTCGGCACCATCGGCCGCGTGCAGTTCTACGGCGAGAAGGATCAGTTCACCCACGCGATCAAGTACGGTCCAGGCCTGATCCAAGGCGTCGACCTGCAGTGGCAGGACGGCAAGCAGGTGACGGTGTGGCCGCGCGACAAGGCCAACGCGAAGATCAAGTTCCCGGCCTTCATCAAGCTGCAGGCCGCGTCCAATTAACGGCAAGAGCGGGCATGTCGGGTCGCGATCCCCCGGGGGTCGCGACCCGAAACTTGTCCGGATAAGAGCAGGGAGCTGGCCCGAAGCGGCCGGACGAATGGCGAGCACATGATCGGGCTGCAAATCCTCATCGACGGGTTTGCCATCAGCGCGCTGTACGGGCTGGCGGCGGTCGGATTCACGCTGATCTTCGGCGTTTCCGGCGTGTTGAACCTCTCCCACGGCGGCATCATGGTGGTGGCGGCGCTGGTTGGCTGGCTCGGGGCGGGCGAGCTCGGCCTCGGGACCTATCTCGGCACGCTCCTCGGCGTGCTCGCCGGGCTGGTCGCCGCCTATGTCACCTATCTCGTGGTGGTGCGGCCGATCCAGCGCTCGCGCTCCATTCCCCGCGAGGAGACCGAGATCTTCGTCCTCACCGGCACGCTGCTCTGGGGCATCATGATCCAGGTGGGGATGGCCTATCTCTTCACCGACAACCCGGTGACGATGCGACCGCTGATCGGCGGCGTCGTCAACATCCTCGGCGTGCGCACGCCCAGGAACGAGATCATGATCGCGGCGCTCTGCTGGGTCGTGATCGGACTCCTCTGGCTACTGGTGAACCGCACCCGCGTCGGCAAGTCGCTGCTCGCCGCCTCGATCAACCCGCGGGGGCTGACGCTGCTCGGCTTCGAGCTCTCGCGCATCTACCTCCTGGTCTGGAGCATTTACGGCGTGCTGGCGGGTGTCGCCGGCGTGCTGCTCGCGTCATTCCTGGGCGTCAGCTCCAACAACGCCGGTCAGCTCACGGCGAGCGCTTTCTCGATCGTCGTCCTGGGGGGCCTCGGCAGCGTCTCCGGCTCGCTGATCGCCGCCTATGTGGTGGGGTATCTCGAGACGCTCACCGCCTATCTGATCGCGCCGACCCTGCGGCCGATCCCGGTGCTGCTGCTGCTGGTGCTCGTGGTCTATCTCAGGCCGCAGGGCCTGCTCGGCCGGCGCTAGGAGAGGGGTCATGGCTCGTCTCCTCCGCTCGCGCCTGTTCTGGATCGCCCTTATCCTGGTGGCGGTGGCCGCGGTGCTGCCGTTCTGGCTCTCCGCCTATCTCCTCGCCGTCCTCACTGGCGCCTACTACTTCGGCGTCTTTGCCATGTCCTGGGATCTCCTCTTCGGCTTTGCCGGCGAGGTGAATTTCGGTCCGACCTTCCTCATCGGGCTTGGCGCTTACACCGCCGCCATGGTCGACAATGCCTGGGGGCCGCCTATCCCGATCTGCGTCGCCGCCGGAGCGGTGGTGGCCGTGGTGGGCGGGCTGCTGCTGGCGGTGCCGGCGCTCAAGCTGCGCGGACCCTATTTCGGCCTGGTGACGCTGGTTGCGGTGCTGCTGCTGCAGAACGCGATCGTGATCTTCGCCGGGATCACCGGCGGCGAGATCGGCATGACTGTCACCGACGTGCTGTCGATCGACGCCGGCGTCAATTACTGGTACGCGCTCGGCTTCCTCGTCGTCAGCGCGATCATCCTCTTCGGCCTGTCGCGCTCGGCGATCGGGCTCATCCTGCAGGCGAGCGGTCAGGACGCGGTCGAGGCGCAGGCGCTGGGCTTCAACGTCACCAAGCACAAGCTCGCCGCCTTCTCGATCAGCGCGCTCTTCTCCGGTATTTCCGGCGCGATGCTGATCTTCTACATGGGGACGGTTTCGGTGGACACCGTCATCGACATCTCGATCGGCGTGCAGGTGATCATCGCCGCGGTGCTGGGCGGCCGGCGGACGATCCTCGGCGCCGCGCTCGGCGCGGTGCTGCTGATCGTCGGCACCGAGTTCCTGCGGCCGCTCGGCCAGCTCAACACTTTCGTGGTGGCGGCGTTGGCGCTGGCGGTGATCCTGTTCTTCCCCGACGGGCTGCTGGGTCACGTGCTGCGTGCGGGAGAGCGGGAATGAGCAACAACCCGCCCTATCTCGAGGTTCGCGGCCTCGTCAAGCGCTTCGGCGGCCTGGTCGCCGTCAACGACATCGGCTTCGACATCCGGCCGGGCGAGATCCTCGGCCTCATCGGCCCGAACGGCTCCGGCAAGTCGACGGTCATGAAGCTCATCATGGGGATCGAGCGGCCGAACGCCGGCTCGGTCAAGGTGAAGGGCGTCGAGATGGCGGGCTGGCCGTCGCACCGCATCGCCCGCGCCGGCGTCGGCCTGGTCTTCCAGCATTCGCGGCCGCTGCACCGGCAGACCGTGCTGGAGAACATCAAGCTGGCGCTGCTGCCGGACTCGCTGCTGCGCCTGGCGGCGGAGTCGCATGTGGACGGCCGCGCCCGCGAGATCGCGCAGAGCGTCGGCCTCGGCGACGTCATGCAGCGCCACCCCTCGACGCTGCCCTTCGCCGATCTCCGGCGCATGGAGATGGCGAAGGCGATCGCGCGCGACCCCGCCGTGGTGCTGATCGACGAGCCCTTCGCGGGCCTCACCGCCGCCGAGGTCGGGGTGTTCTCGGAGCTGATCCGCGGCTTCCGCGCCGCGGGTCACGCCGTGCTGCTGGTCGATCACAACGTGAAGAGTGTGGCGGCGCTGGTCGACCGGGTCTTCGCGATGTATCTCGGCCAGCGCGTGGCGGAAGGCACCGCAGAGGAGGTGATGCGCGACGAGACGGTGCGGCGCGTCTATCTCGGCGGCAGCATCACCGCCGTCGAGCGCAAGACGAACGCCGCCGCGGCGAAGCCGCCGTTGCTGCAGGTCGAGGACCTCAGCGTCCTCTACGGCAAGGCGCAGGCGCTGGAGAAGGTCAGCCTCGAGGTCCGGGAAGGCGAGTTCGTCTCGGTCGTCGGCTTGAACGGAGCCGGCAAGACCACCCTCTTCAACGCCATCTCCGGCCTCGTCCCCTACAGCGGCCGCATCCGCTTCGGGGAGCGCGAGCTGCGCGGAATGACGGCAGGCGCCATCGCCCGCGGCGGCATCGCGCAATGCCCGGAGACCCGGGAGCTCTTCGGCGACATGAGCGTGCGGGAGAACCTCGACCTCGGCGGCCAGCACCTGCCGGCGGCGGCGCGCGCCAAGCAGCTCGCCTGGCTCTTCGAGCTGTTCCCGATCCTGCAGTCCCGCCAGGATCAGACCGCGCGCACGCTCTCCGGCGGCGAGCAGCAGATGCTGGCGATCGGGCGCGCCCTGATGATGCAGCCGAAGCTGCTGATCCTGGACGAGCCCACCCTCGGCCTCGCGCCGGTGATCCTGGAGCAGCTCTCCAAGGCGCTCGAGCGGCTCCGCCAGACCACGCCGATCACCGTGCTGCTCGGCGAGCAGAACGTGATCTTCGCGCTGCCCCACGCTGACCGCGTCTACCTGCTGGAGCACGCCCGCATCGTCTGGGAAGGTGATCCGCCGAGCTTCGCGGCGCAGATGGGCGAGGGATATCTCTGATCTGAGGCCGGCCGCATTCCCCGGCGCCGCCGCTCCCCCTATGATGGCGGAGGAAACGGCGCGCTCGGGGGAAATAGAGGCATGACCTTCTCCATTGCCGGGCTTTGCCCGCGAAGCGGCGAGTTCGGCTGTGCGCTGGCGACCTCCAGCATGGCGGCGGGCGGCCGCGCGCCCTTCGTGGTGCCGGGGTTCGGCGTCGTGCTCTCCCAGGCGCGCTCCGATCCGCGCCTCGGCCTGCTCGGCGGCCGCTGCCTCGCAGCCGGGCGCACCGCCAGCGAGACACTGACGCAGATGCTGGAATCGACCCCGCACGCCGCCTGGCGACAGCTCGCGGTGCTCGATCTGGCCGGGCGCGCCGAGGAATACACCGGCGAGAAATGCGTCCCGGCGAAAGGCGCGCGGATCGATCGCGGGGTGGTCGTGGTCGGCAACGGCCTCGCCAACGACGCTGTCATCGACGCCATGCTCGCGGGTTTCCAGCGGCAGCCGGAGCATCCCCTGGCGGATCGCCTGATGAGCGCCCTGCGCCAGGGCCTGGACGCCGGCGGCGAGCCCTATCCGCTCAGATCCGCCGCGCTCGAAGTGGCGCGCCCGGGCCTCCCCTTCGCGCCGATCGATCTCCGCGTCGATTGCTCGGAGACGCCGATCGAGGATCTGGAGCGGGTCTGGAGGCTTTGGGCGCCGATGGTCGACGGTTATGTGCAGCGGGCGCTCGACCCCGACCGTGCGCCCTCCGCCGCCGCGATCGAGGGCCACCGCTGATGGCATTCCCCAGCCATGCCAAATACCTGATCATCGGCGCCGGCGTGCACGGCCTCAGCACCGCCTATCATCTGGCGGCGCTGCTTCGCGCGCGCGGCCTCGGCAGCGGCGCCGACATTCTCGTGCTCGACAAGAGCGGCATCGCCGCCGGCGCCTCGGGCATCGCCTGCGGCGTCATCCGCAACAACTACTTCCAGCCGGCGATGCGCGAGCTGATGGCGGAATGCGTCGCGGTCTGGGAGAGCGACCCCAAGGCCTTCAGCTATCACCCGGTCGGCTACATGCAAATCAGCCCCGAGGCGATGCACCGCGACGTCGCGGAGATCGCCGCGCAGCAGAAGGCGATCGGCTACGAGAGCGTCTTCGTCGAGGGCGCCGATGACTGCATGCGGTACATGCGCGGCCTGGTCGACGACTGGCAGGCGAGGGGCATCACCTCGGTGCTGCACGAGAAGAAGGGCGGCTACGCCAACAATGGCGCCTCCATGTACGGGCTTGCCGGCAAGGCCGAGGCGGAAGGCGTGCGCATCCTTTCCGGCGTCAAGGTCGTGGGATTCAAGTTCGCCTCCCGCTCGGGCACGATCACGGCGGTGGAGACCGACCGCGGCGACATCGCCTGCGATCGGGTGATCGTCGGCGTCGGACCCTGGATCAACCAGATCTGGAGCCTGCTCGAGCTGCCGAAGCGGATCGACATCCTGGGTCGCGACGGCGCGCTTCATCGCGACATCCCCATGTGGACCTACTGGTGCCTCGAGGAGGGGACGCTCGGAGTCGATCCCAAGCTCGGCCTCACCAATGACGGCAGGATGCCGCCGGTCATCCATGTCGATACCGACGCGCCGCTCTTCTCCGACGTCGACGGCTCCCTCATCACCGACAAGCTGTGGGGCATCTATTACAAGCCCGACTTCAACTTCGCCGGCATCCAGGGCGGCGCCATGCCCTACAAGGTGCCGACCGAGCCGGATGCCGTCGCCGTCGACCCCTACGGGCCGGAATCGCCGGAATTCATCACCGACGATGAATTCGCGCACATGTGGTGCTCGGCGCTTGCCTTCTGCCAGAAGCGCTACAGCGGCCGGATCGGACAGTGGAAGCAGGAGCCCTCCGGCGGCCTCGGCTGCTTCACGCCGGACAGCTTCCCTGTCGTCGACGTCTTCTGCGAGAACTGCCACGTGATCGCCGACTCCAATCACGGCTACAAGATGATCGCGATCGGCAAGCTGGTGGCGGAGGAGCTGCTGGGCGGCAGGAGCGCGCTGCTGGAGCCGTTCCGTTTCTCGCGGTTCGCGGCGGGCCGGCTCCATCCGGTCTCCAACAGCCCATTTCCCTGGAGCTGAGGCGCGGTCCGCCCTCCGACACGGAATCGCAGCAATCGCGGCGCTGCGCTCGAGCGCAGGGAATTACCGGCATTCACGGCTTTTCTATAGGCGGCCGAGCCGGAGTTCGGCTATTGGTAGAAGCGAGAGGGAGGCAGCAATGCAATATTACCTCGTGCGTCTTTCCTATACGGCGACGGCGTGGCAGCAGCTCATCGATCGCACGACGAGCCTGGACGAGCGTCTCGGCAGCGTGCGCAAGCTGATCGCGCAGCTCGGCGGCTCGCTCGCCAATTTCCACTTCTTCGACGACCAGTACTTTCGTGGCATCGCGAAGCGGACCGTGGTGACCCACAAGTTCATGCCTTTCGGAGAGCACGACATCGTCACCATCCTGGCCCTGCCGGACCCCATCGCCGCGCGCAGCTTCCAGATGGCGGTGGCCGCGGAGGACGGCGTCAAGGGCATCGAGCTCCTGCCGATGATCTCCCTCGAGGAGGGGGTGAAGGCCATGGGGGTCGCCAAGGCGGCGCGGCGCAAGACCGCCTATGTCGCCCCCGGTGGCCAGGCGCGGCGCCGCAAGTAGCAGCGCCCGCGCGAGGGCCGAACACCCATGCAGTGTCCGCGATGCCAGACATGGAATCGCGAGGAGGCGCGCTTTTGCCGCCGCTGCGGCGCCCGGCTTGACGACGGCGACACCGAGTCGGGCGACGCCGCGGATACTCACTTCTGCGATCTCTGCGGCGCCAACCTGGCGCTGACCTCGGTCACTCATCTCAGCGACCACGAGCTCGCCGATGCCGCCGGCGCCTACCGCCCGGCCGCGCAGCTGCTGGAGACCGAGCGCAAGCAGGTCACCGTGCTCTTCGCCGACATCTCCGGCTCCACCAAGCTGATCGCCGGGCGCGATCCGGAGGAGGCCAACCGACTGCTGGAGCCCGTCATCAAGGTGATGATGGACTCCGTGCACATGTATGGCGGAACGGTGACGCAGATCCGCGGCGACGAGATCATGGCGCTGTTCGGCGCGCCGCTTTACCACGAGGATCATTCGCTCCGCGCCTGCTACGCGGCGCTGCACATGCACGAGAACATCGCCCGTGCCACGCCCGATCTCAATCCCGGCCTCGATCCCTCGATCCGCCTCCACGTCGGCGTGAGCACCGGCGAGGTCCTGGTAGGCACCCTGTCGTCGGACTTCGACAAGGGCTATTCGGCCGCCGGCGAAGTGATTCACCTGGGCGCCCGCCTGCAGCAGATGGCGCAGCCCGGCACCACGCTCTGCGCCGGCGAGACCATCAAGCTCGCCGAAGGCTTCGTCGAGGCAACGAGCCTCGGCCACCGGGTGATCCGCGGCCTCATCAGCCCCGTCGAGGTGTTCGAGCTCACCCGCGCGCGGCCGCGGCGCGTCCGCTTCCATGCCGCGGCTGACCGCGGCCTGAGCCCGTTCCTCGGGCGCGAGAAGGAGTGGGAGGCGCTCAAGCGGCAACTGCAGCGCGCCGGCGGCGGCAGCGGCCAGGTGGTCGCGCTGGTCGGCGACGCCGGCATCGGCAAGTCACGGCTGGTCTGGGAATTCATCCACTCGCCGCTGGCCAGGGACTGGCAGGTGCTCGAGACCGGCGGCGTCTCCTATGGCCGGGACATCCCCTATCTCCCGATCCTGACGCTGCTGAAGAGCCATCTCGACATCGCCGACCTCGACAGCGAGGCGGTGGTGGCGAGGAAGGTTGGCGACAGGCTGAGCGCGCTCGGCGAGGGCGGTGCTGAGACGCGCTCGGCGATCCTCTCGCTGCTCAGCGTCAAGGTGGATGATCCCGGGTGGGCCGCCATGGACCCGCTGCGGCGCCGCGAGGCGATCAACAGGGCCTTCGTAGAGCTGTTGCGGCGGCAGAGCCAGACCGGCCCGCTGATGCTGGTGGTCGAAGACCTGCATTGGCTCGATGCCGAGACGCAGTCGCTGCTGGACGCGGTCGTGGCGGCGCTGACGGAGACGCGCATTCTCCTGTTGGTGAATTATCGGCCTAACCACGACTGCGCCTGGAAGGCCTCGCCCTCATTCACCACCTTGCCGCTGGCGCCGCTCTCGAGCGGCAGCGCCGGCCTGCTCGCCACCACGCTCCTTGGCAACAACGAGAGCACCCGCGCGCTCAGATCCGAGCTGGTGGAGCGCACCGCCGGCAATCCGTTCTTCCTCGAGGAATGCGTCCGCGCCCTGGTGGACAGCAAGACGGTGCAAGGGAAGCCGGGCGCCTTCCGGCTGGCGGGCGATACGCTGCGCCTGCAGGTGCCGGCCTCGGTGCGTGCCGTCATCGGGGCGCGCATCGACCGTCTGCGGTCCTCCGACAAGCGGCTGCTGCAGGCGGCGGCGGCGATCGGCAGCCGCTTCGCGCTTCCGGTGCTGAGCGTGATCGCCCATGAGCGCTCGCAGGAGATCCTGCACGCCCGCCTGATCCGCCTGCGCGACGCCGGTCTCATCTACGAGAGCACGCTTTTTCCGGAGATCGAATATTCCTTCACCCATGCGCTGACCCAGGACGTTGCCTATGAAGGCCTGCTGCAGGACCGGCGGCGGCGGCTCCATGGCGAGATCGTCGAGGCGATCGAGCGCGTCTATGCCGGGCGGCTGCCGGAGCATGTGGAGCGCCTTGCCGACCACGCCTGCCGGGGCGAGGTCTGGGAGAAGGCGCTCACCTACGCCCGACGCGCCGGCCAGAAAGCCGCGGCGCAATCGGCCTATCTGGAGGCGATCACGCATTTCGAGCAGGCGCTCGCCGCGGTCGCCGCGCTGCCGCGCACCACGGATCGCCTCGCCGAGGCGATCGACATCCGCTTCGAGCTGCGCAACGCATTCTTTCCCCTGGGCCAGATCGAGCGCGACCTCGAGCACCTGCGCCAGGCGGAGCCGCTCGCCAGCGAGCTCGAGGACCGGCACCGCCTCGCCTGGATCTCCGTCTATATCGGCCGGGACCTCTCGCTGCTCGGCAATCCGGATCAGGCCCTGGAAGCGGGAAGCCGCGCGCTCGCGCTCGCGCCCGGCATCGAGGATCCGAGCCTTCGCGTGCTCGCCAACGCCTATATCAGCCAGGCGCACTACGCGCTCGGCGACTATCGCACCTCGGCGCGGATCATGGCGGAGCAGATCGGCGCCATCCCCGCGGGCGGCGTCCAGCACAGCTATGGTCTGCCGGGACCGGCGGCGGTGTTCTTCCGCGCCTGGCTGCTGTGGGACCTGGCGCGTCTCGGCCGCTTCGAGGAAGGAAGCGCATTGAGCGCCGAGCTGCTGCAAGTCGCGACGGCCACGGAGCGGCCCCTCGGACTCACCGTCGCGCAGTACAGCCGCGGCTTCCTGCTGCTCCACAAAGGCGAGCTCGGCGACGCCATTCCGCTGCTCGAGGAAGCACTGGAGCTGTGCCGCAAATGGGGCTTTGCCGCCTGGTTCACCAATATCGCCTCCAGCCTCGGCTATGCCTACGCGCTCGCGGGCTCCGCCGACGCCGGCCTCGATCTGCTGGAGCAGGCGGTGGAGCGGACCCGCAGCCTCGGCATCATGGTAAGCCACGCGATCGAGCTGACCTGGCTTGCCGAGGCCCTCCTGGCCGCGGGCCGCGATAGCCTGGCGCGCTCGCGCGCCCAGAGCGCCGTCGAGGTGGCCCGCCGCTACAAGGAGCGCGGCAACGAGGCCGAAGCGCTGCGCGTTCGCGGCGAGGTGGCGCTCCAGGGCGAGCCGCACGATCTCGCCGCCGCCAACGCCGATCTCGAGGCGGCATTGGCGCTGGCAGGCGAATGCGGGATGAAGCCGGTCATGGCGCGCTGCCATCTCTCCCTCGCCGTGCTCTCGCCGGAGGGCAAGACGCATCAGAACGCAGCGGAGACGCTGCTTCGCGAGACCGGCATGAAGCACTGGCCGCAGAGCAGGCCGGCGGTGCGGGCGGTGGCGGGCGCGCTTCCGCTTGACGGGACACGTCGGCCATTCCGCGCCTGACCGCCGTCGCAAGCGGCGACTCGGCCGCATCGCGGAACGGCGTTACGCGCCACGTCATGTGTTAATCGATTTATAAAATGTTTTGCCCTCGCGGGCTTTTCATCGACTTCCCACGCGCTAGCTGAGTCATTATTCAGGGGCGGGTAAGAGGCCTGCGAGTGGTCGATAGGTCGCGGTCCCGGCGTAAAGGAATCCGAGCTACCGGTGCTGCCGACACCCAGAGGTGGCGCTTCCGAGCTGTACTGCTCCTCAATATCCCTCTGTTATTTGTGACTTATTCCGCCGGCCCATCGCGGCGCCGTGATGGCGCCGGGGGCGTCGCGCTCGGCAGCCGGACCATATCGGCAAGCTGGCCGGCGCCATGAAGCAGCTGGCGCGCTTTCGACAGCCTGACTCGAATGCAGAGGAGACGCACCGCTACGCCGGTGAAACGAACGGGTCCTACATCGCTCGCACCGTTTGTGTTGGCGACCGGCAGATCCGCCTCTGCATGGGTCCGAAGATGTGGTCGGCATTGAAGGAAATCCGGGCGCGCGAAGGCATGACGCTCACCGCGCTGATGAACGAGATCGCGCGCGCGCATCCAGACCTTTCGATCGAGTCAGCGCTCGGCATTTACTCTCTCCTTTATTTCATGCACGCCGCGACGGAAGAAGGGCACCGTCGCGCCGGTCATGGCTCCTTGTCCGGGGACTACGCGATCTCGGACAACTCGGGTCCATGGTTCTTCTCGCTCCTGCCGGCGACCGCCGGTCCGGTCTCCTCGGAAGACGAGGCAGCGAGAGACTGAGCGTCCGCGCTCGCCGGAAGGGTGGGATCGGGCCCATGATCGGGACGGTCTGACGCGTCGCCGCGCCGGCACCGGTTGGTGCTCGCCAAGCGAATCGCGACCGCCTATGATTTCCCGACTGCCGCACGACAAGCCGGCAAGTGGGGGGAGAAAACGCTCATGCCGAACGAGCTCGGCCGCAAGGCGCTCGTCATTTCCGTTCGCCATCTGCTGCTCGGACTTTGTCTCATCGCTCTCTGCGGCGTGACGACCACCGAGGCGCGCGCCGAGGATACCGTCCGCATCGGGCTGCCGACCAAGACCTACTGGCCGACGATCGTCGCCGAGACGGCGGTGCGGCAGAAGCTTTTCGACAAGGAAGGCATCAAGGCGGAGCTGACGATCTATCGCAGCGGCGGCGAAGCCTTCGAGGGGCTGGCCGCTGGCGCCGCCGACATGATCCTCGATCCGCCCTCGCTGGTGGCGACCGGCATCACCAAGGGGATCAAATCGAAGATCGTCGCCGGCGGCGCGCTCGCCTATTACGGCTGGCACCTGATGGTGCCGACCGGTTCCAAGATCACCGATGTCGCGCAGCTGGCCGGCAAGAAGGTCGGCATCACCGCGGCGGGCTCGGGCTCCGACCTCCTGGCGCTCTGGACCATGCAGGATCGCAAGATCAGCTTCACCCGCGTGCCGCTGGGCGGCGGCGGGTTGGTGCCGAACCTGCTCTCCGGCAATGTCGACGCGATCGTGCTCTACTCGCCCTTGACCTTCCAGGAGCTCCGCGCCAAGGAGGCGGTGAGCCTGATCGATTTCGGCACCGCGGTGCCGCCCCATCTCAACTCCGGCTGGATCGCCACCGACAAGCTGATCCGGGAGAAGCCGCAGCTGGTGCAGAAGACGGTGAACGCGCTCTACGGCGCGCTCGCCTATCTGCGCAACAACCGCGAGCCGGCGATCAAGCTGATCGCGGAGATCGACGAGATCAAGCCGGAGATCGCCGCTGCCGAGTATGAGGGCAACATCGTCAAGCTCTCCGCCGATGGGGAGATCAAGCTGGAATGGGTGACGCGCTCGCTGGAGCTGGCGGCACTCGGCGGCATGACCGGCCTCGCGCCGGCCTCCGAGACCTTCGTCACCAGCTTCAAGCCGGTGCCCACCAAGCCGTGAGCCGTCTCTCGTCTTGACCCGTATCGGCCTCATCCTTGCTCGTCTCTCGCTGATCGCGATGCTGCTGGCGGCATGGGAGGCGCTGCCGCTCTATGGCCTCGTCAATGCCCGTCTGCTGCCGGCGCTCGGCGATGTCCTGACGGCGCTCGGCGGCATCGTCGCGCGACCGGAATTCGCGAGCGATCTCGCCACCACGCTCAGCGAGATCCTGGTCGCCTTCGCGATCTCCGTCCCGGCGGGTGCCGCGCTCGGCATGCTGGTGGCCGAGAGCGACTATGCGGCAGAGGTACTGAAGCCGATCTTCCTCTTCGTGCTGAGCATTCCCAAGTCGATCTTCCTGCCGCTGATGATCCTGGCGATCGGCATCGGCTTTTGGCAGAAGGTGGCTTATGGGATGGTCTCCACCATCTTCATCCTGATCATGGGCGCGGCCTCGGCGGTGGAATCGGTGCGGGCGGATCATCTGCTGGTGGCGCGCGCTTATGGCGCGAGCCGCACGCAGATGGTGGCGCGCGTCTACCTTCCGAGCATGCTGCCGGTGCTGCTCGAGACCCTCCGCATTGCCATGATCTTCAACTTCACCGGCGTGATCCTGGCGGAGATGTATGCCTCGCGCACCGGCCTCGGCCATCTGATCGCCAGCTGGGGCGAGAACTTCATGATGCCGCAGCTGCTCGCCGGCGTGCTGCTGGTGGCGGCGATGGCGATCCTCTTCAACGAGGCGATCCGCTGGCTCGAGACACGGTGCAGCGCATGGCGGACGTGATCGCGTTGCGCGAGCGCGCCGGCGCCATCGAGGTGCGCGGCGTCGAGCACGTCTATGCCGGCGCTGCCGGCGAGGTACAGGCGCTCGCCGGCGTCTCGCTCGCGGTCGAGCCCGGCCGCTTCACCGTCATCGTGGGCCCGAGCGGCTGCGGCAAGTCCTCGCTGCTGATGATGATGGCGGGCCTCCGGCGGCCGACCCGCGGCAGCATCCTCTGCGACGGCCAGCCGGTGAGCGGTCCCGACCCCGACCGCATCGGCGTGATGTTCCAAGACGCGAGCCTCTTTCCCTGGCTGACCGCCGCCGACAACGTCGAATTCCCCCTGGCAATCCGCCATATGCCGAAGGAGGAACGTCGCCGGCGCGCCGCCGAGATGCTGCGCCTGGTCGGGCTCGAGGGGTTCGAGGCGCGCTATCCGCACGAGCTCTCGGGCGGCATGAAGCAGCGGGTCTCGATCGCCCGCGGCCTCGCCCAGGATCCGCCGGTCCTGCTGATGGACGAGCCCTTCGCGGCGCTCGACGAGCAGACGCGCATGACCATGGGGGCGGAGCTGCTGCGCATCTGGTCGCAGACCAGGAAGACCGTGGTGTTCGTGACCCACAGCCTGACCGAGGCGGTCTACCTCGCCGACGAGGTGCTGGTGATGTCGCCGCGACCGGGCCGCATCCTCGACCGCATCGAGGTCGGACTGCCGCGGCCCAGGACCTACGAGATGATGGCGACCGATGCCTTCGGCCGGCTCCGCGACCGGATCTGGCGCCAGATCCAGACGGCGGCCTGAGATGCGCCTCCGGCTTTCCCCGCGCGCGCTCCGCTGGCTCATCGTCGCGGTCCTGCTCGTCCTCTGGGAGGCGCTGCCGCGGCTGGGGCTGGTGGCGGAGCTTTTCCTGCCGCCGCTCAGCGAAACGCTTCGGGTCGCCGTCGTCGACTGGCGCGAATATGCCGACAATCTCCTGGTGACGCTCTACGAGGTCGCCGTCGCCATGCTGTTCGCCTGCGGTGGCGGCATTCTCGCCGGCGCGGCGATCGGCGGTTTCGCGCTGAGCCGCAATCTGCTGCTGCCGATCTTCTCGACGCTCTACGCGGTGCCGATCGTGATCCTCTATCCGATCTTCACCGCCTGGCTCGGCATCGGCTCGGAATCAAAGATCGCGTTTGCCGCGGTCTACGGCTTCTTCCCGACCATGCTGGGGACCGCCGCCGGTATCCGCACCATCGATCCGCAGCTGCTGCTGGCGGCGCGGAGCATGGGCGCCTCGCTGCCGCAGCGCATCCTGCGCGTGATCATTCCCGCCTCGATTCCGACCGTGCTGGCGGGGTTGCGCCTCGGCGGCGCGCTGGTGATCGTCGGCGTGGTGGTCTCGGAGATGCTGACCGCGAGCGCCGGCATCGGCTATCTGGTGACCCGCTACCGCACCATCCTCGACAGCACCCACGTCTTCGCCGGCGTGCTGCTGATCATCCTGCTGACCGTCGCCTTCAGCGCGCTGCTCCGCGCGGTCGAGCGGCGCACCGTCGTCTGGCAGCTGGCGGGCCGGCGTGGGCAGGATACAATCGCCGAGGGCATGCCGGCCGCCGCGCCGGCGTCCGCCTAGTCGCTTTTCCTGAGGAGATCCCGATCATGTCCGCGACGCGCGCCGCGCCCCAGCTCCTGCCGACCACCGTCGTCGGCAGCTATCCGCAGCCGGACTGGCTGATCGACCGCGCGCTGCTGTCGAAGACGGTGCCGCGGGTGCGGATGAAGGAGATCTGGCGGGTGCCGGAAGCTCATCTGGAGCAGGCGCAGGACGATGCGACGGAACTCGCGATCCGCGCGATGGAGCGCGCCGGCCTCGACATCATCACCGACGGCGAGATGCGCCGCGAGAGCTATTCCAACCGCTTCGCCACCGCCCTCGATGGCATCGACATCGAGCGCCCGGCGACGATTGTCAACCGGACCGGCAACCAGACCCTGGTGCCGCGCGTCGTCGGCCCGATCCGCCGCCGTCAGGCGGTGGAGGTCAGGGACATGCAGTTCCTGCGACGGAATACCGAGCGCGTCGCCAAGATCACCCTGCCGGGTCCCTTCACCATGGCGCAGCAGGCGAAGAACGAGTTCTATCGCGACGACGAGGAGATGGCGATGGACTTCGCCGCGGCGGTCAATGCCGAGGCCCGCGATCTCATCGCCGCCGGCGCCGACGTGATCCAGCTCGACGAGCCGTGGCTCAGGAACGATCCCGAGGCGGCGAAGCGCTATGCGGTGAAGGCGATCAACCGCGCGCTCGAGGGCCTGACGGTGACCACCGCCGTCCACCTCTGCTTCGGCTACGCGCAACTGGTCGGCGACAACAAGCCGACCGCCTATTCCTTCCTGCCGCAGCTCGCCGACACGACCGCGCAGCAGATCTCGATCGAGGCGGCGCAACCGAAACTCGATCTCGGCATCCTCCGGGATCTGGCGGGGAAGCAGGTCATGCTCGGCGTCATCAGCCTCGGCGACCCCGCCGTCGAGACGCCGGAGGTCATCGCCGAGCGGCTCCGCGCCGGCCTCAGATATCTCCCGCCCGATCGCCTGATCGCCGCCCCCGACTGCGGCATGAAATACCTCCCGCGCGACACCGCCTTCGGCAAGCTCAAGTCGATGAGCGAAGCGGCGCGGCTGGTGCGCGAGAGTCTGGGGTGAGGCACGCGATGCGCAGGTGCGGGCTTCGGTCTTACCGATCCGGAGCCCCGCCGCTCGCGAGATGCCGACGCCAGTCCCCGGAGGGATCGTAACCCAGCAGGCGTCGCGCCTTGGCGATGTCGAAGAGGGCCGCATGGGGCTCTCGCGCATAGAGCTCGGGTCGCCGGATCTCGGGCAGCCGGCCGAAACGCCGCTCGACCAGCGATAGCGTCGGCTCAGTCGCGAGCGTGTTCGGCGCGCCGATGAAGAAGATCTCGAAGCCTTCGACCTTGTCGATTGCGAGACGCACGGATGCCACCACGTCGTCGGGCTCGACCCAGCCCCAGAGATCGCGGAAATAGAGGCCGCCGCGCGCCGGGATCTCGGCATAGTTCTGCGGAAACAGAATGAGCAGCGGCCGGATGACCGTGATGTCGATGCCGCCGGATCGCGCAAAGCTGGCCGCTATCGTCTCGGCGGCGACCTTGCTCAGGCCGTAGACCTCATCGGGACGGAGCGGGTGCTCCTCGTCGATCGGCAGATAGTCGGGCGGGCACTCGTCCTTCTGATAGCAGAGCCCGGTGACGCACTCCGACGAGATCAGGACGATCTTCTTGACGCCGGCGCGCGAGGCCGCATGGAAGACGTTCCAGGTGCCGAGCACGTTGGTCTCGAAGACCACTGGCGCCGGCTTGTCCCGCGGATTCGGGATCGCCGCGACATGGACGAGGACGTCGATCTCGCGCATCGCCGCCTCGACCTCGGCAAGCGCCAGGACGCTTCCGGCAATGAAGGGCGCCTCGATCCGAGGCGGCTTCTGATCGAACGAGATCGCGCGTGCCGTCCTGCCGAGCTCGCGAACGATCGCGGTCCCGAGATGGCCGCTGCCTCCGGTCACCAGGATGGTCGGCTCACTGGTCATGCTTCCCCCGCCGCCTCTCGTCGAAGGCCGAGATTTGCACCTTACGACGTTTGCGCGTCGAGGTTGAAGTCCCTGGTATGGTTATTTCTCCGAAGCAGCGGAGCTTGTCCGGCAATGGCGATGGTTTCGGCTTGAACAATTCAACAAAGTCGCGAATCTTGGTCCGCGAATCCGAGATGGCTGAGGCTCGATCTCTGCCTGGGGGATCGCCCGACAGGAGTGGCGTGCATGATGACGGAGCCTCTGATCTTTGCTGGCGCGTGCGATTGGGCCGGCATCGTGCGTGGCAAGGCGTTTCCCGCGGCGGAGCTCGAGACACGGCTGCGGAAGGGCGTGGGCCTCACCCATTCGAACATCATGATGTCGTGCTTCGGGCCCATCTACACGACGCCGTTCGGGACCACCGGTGACCTGATCATCCGGCCAGATCCGGCACTGCGGGTCGATGTGACGTTCGACGACGACACCGCGGAGCGCTTCTATCTCGGCGATATCACCAATACCGACGGATCCGCGTGGGAGTTCTGCCCCCGGACTTTCCTGGCTCGAGCCGTCGCAGCGCTGGGGACGCTCGGTCTGCGCGCCGTGTCGAGTTTCGAGCAGGAGTTCGTGTTGACCGGCGTGGAGGACCGGCCGGGAGCGACCTACGCGCTCGATGCCTTCCGCAGGCAAGGGCGGTTCGGCGAGACCTTCATGGGCGCCTTGCGCACGGCAGGATTCAAGCCGGACAGTTTCCTGCCGGAATACGGACCCCGGCAATACGAGGCGACGGTGGCGCCCGAGGCGGGTGTCCGCGCGGCCGATGCGGCGGTGGTGCTGCGCGAGATGGCGCGCGCCGTCGCGTGGCGCCTCGGGCAGCGGGCGATCTTCGCGCCGATGCTGGCGCCGGACGGGATCGGGAACGGAACGCATATCCACCTCAGCCTCTGGGACGGCGATCGGCCGATAACCCACGATCCGGAGGCGCCGCTCGGGATATCGCCGCGGGTGGCGCCGTTCTTCGCCGGCGTGCTGGCGCATCTTCCAGCGATCGCCGCCTTCACAGCGCCGTCGGTCGCGTCCTATTACCGGCTCACGCCCAACCGGTGGGCGCCGGTCCATGCCAACATCGGCCGACAGGATCGCGGTGCGGCGCTGCGCGTTTCACCGATCTTCCACACGTCGCCGGAGGAGCCCGCACGGCAGTTCAATGTCGAGTACCGCGTGGCGGACGCGTCGAGCTGCCCCTACCTGGCCCTCGGAGCGGTGATCTGGGCGGGCGTCGACGGCCTGGTGCGGGGGCTGAAGCTTCCCGCTGCCGAGACCCCTGCGCCGCTGCTGCCGCGCTCCCTGGAGGAAGCGCTGGCCGCGCTCGAGCGCGACGAGATTGCCGGAACCTGGTGGAGCGCGGACGCGATGGCGGCCTATCTCGCTTTCAAGCGGGCGGAGATCGAAGCCCTCGGCGACGCCGACCCCGCCGAGATCTGCACGCGCTATGCGGCGGTCTACTGAGGGGAAGCCTCGAACGGGCAGGGGAGGTCAAGTGAAGGATTTCGGTCTCTCGCGCAACGTTCCGGTCAGGCTTGGCGCGACCGCGCTGCTGTTCGTCGACGTGCAGAACTACTCGGCGGAAGGCGGGGGCGAGTATGCGCATCTGCCGCGGGAGGAAGTCGAGCGGCGGTACGGCTATTTTTTCCGCGAGATGCGGGAGCGGGCGGTGCCCAACATGCGACGCCTGCAGCTCGACTGCCGGAAGGCGGGGATTGAGGTGATGTACACCGTGATCCAGAGCCTGACCAAGGACGGGCGGGAGATGGGGCTCGATTACAAGATTTCCGGCCTCTTCTGTCCGGCCGGCTCGCGCGACGGCCAGGTCATCGACGCGATCGCTCCGGTCGGCGACGAGATCGTGATCCCGAAGACCTCCTCGTCGGTGTTCATCTCCACCAACATCCATTACCTGCTCGGCAATCTCGGCGTGAGGCACTTGATCGTCTGCGGCGTGCTGACCGATCAGTGCGTGGATTCGACCGTACGCGACGCCTGCGATCTGGGTTACCTCGTGACCCTGGTGACCGACGCCTGCGCGACGCAGAGCGAGGAGCGGCACCGGAGCTCGATCGCCAACAACAGCGGCTATTGCCGGCAGGTGACCACCGACGAGCTGGTCAGGGAACTCGCGGGCTTGAGTCCGGGATGACGGCGCTCAGACGTCGAGATCCCTGACGAACTTGGCGTTCTTCTGGATGAAGTCGAAGCGGAGCTCCGGCTTCCTCCCCATCAGGCTCTCCACCAGCTTCTGCGTCTTCTTGTAGTCGGCGCGGTCCTTCTCGTCGGGGAGGATGACGCGGAGGAGGGTGCGCTTCGCCGGGTCCATGGTGGTGTCGCGGAGCTGGGCGGAGGGCATCTCGCCG
>DATJOK010000134.1:0-6872 GCA_035507155.1 Allostellaceae bacterium | reverse complement strand
GGCGAGCCTTCCGCCATCTCGGTGGTGGTGATGAAGAGATAGCCGATGGCGCCGCTCCTGAGATCGACGTCGAAATCGATGAGGCGGCCGACGGTCTGGCCGGCGGCGGCCAGCACCGGCCGGCCGAGCAGATCGCGCCGCACATCGAGGAAGCCGGGATCGACCGCCGCCTGCTGGGTGAAGGGAAGGTCCGCCGCCACGCTCGCCAGCAGATCGCCGGTACGATAGTCGCCCGCCCGCTCGCCGGGATTGAGCGAGGTCCAGGGCAGGGCGACGGTGCTCCTGCCGGCGCCTGCCAGCGCGAGGCCGATGAAGGCGACGCGATGCTGGCCGCCGTCGACCAGGAGGTCGGTGACAGTCCCGAGCTTCTGTCCGCCCGGCCCGATCAGCACGGTGCCCAGCAGCTCGGCGGCGCTCGCGTCATGATGGGAGCCGAGGCTCGGCGCCGCGGAGGTCATGGCGGCGGCCGCCGGCGCGTCCGCACTGCCGATGCAGAGGGTGCCCGCTGCAGCGAGCGCGAGAAGTGCCGCTCTCATCGTCTCACCTGTCCTCGGGGCGCGCTGCGCCCGCGCGCGGTGACCCCCGCATTCCATTTGGGCCGGAGCCGTCCCCGATTCAACCGGCATGGCGGGCATCGGTCGCATACCTTGGTAGGCAGCTCCCATCCGCGGACACATCCTTGCTTAACCGCGGGTTAAGGCACGCTCGATAGCGTCATACGCGAGAGAAACCGCTTCCGCCGAGCGACGGGCGAGGGAGCCTTCGGTGAGCACCAAGCGGGCGGCCGCATCGCCCCACGATCTTCCGGCCGACACCTCGGCCACGCTCGACATGGGCGCGGTCCTGCGCGGGACTCTCCTGAGCTTCAGCACCTTCGTGCTCGTGGGCTTCCTGGTGCTGGTGGCGACCACGCTCTCGGAAAAGCGCAACCAGGCGATCCAGGAAGCGGCGCGCACGCGGGAGAATCTGACCCGCACCCTCGAGCAGTATGTGAGCGGCCGGGTACACGAGGTCGAGGTGATCCTCGACGACACCGCCGACGATCTCGACGAGGCCGCGCGCAACGGCCCGCTCACCCCCCGTACCGTGCTGCCGCTGCTGCGGACGCAGATGCGCCCGGATTCGCCGTACCGCAGCCTCGTCGTCTTCGACGCCGACGGCAACCGCGTGGTCAACGCGGACGGCAATGCCGAGCCCTTCAACGCGAGCGGCCGCGACTATTTCAAGGGGCTGCGCGACCACCCGAACCGCGACTTCTATATCTCGCAGCCCTTCGTCGCGAAGATTTCCGGCATCTGGTCGCTGGGCGTCGCCCACCGCCTGCACAAGCCCGACGGCAGCTTCGGCGGTCTGCTGCTGGCGCCGCTCAATCTCAGCGACATCGAGACCTTCTTCGCTTCCCTCGACGTCGGCGCGCACGGCAACGTGACGCTCTGGGACGAGGATGCCGCGCGCGTGCTGGCGCGCCATCCCGCCGATCCCGCGCTGCTCAATCGCGCCTTCACGGTCGGGCCGCTCTACGATCTGGTCCGATCCGGGCAGGCCGCGGGCGCCTTCACATCGGTCTCGCCGCTCGACGGCGTCAACCGGATGCTCACTTTCCGCCGCGTCACCGACCTGCCGCTGGTGATCTCGGTGGCGCAGGCCGAGGAGGACGTGCTGGCGGAATGGCGCCGCGAGTTCTGGACCTACGGCACCGGCGCCACCTTCGGCGTCACCGTGCTGCTGATCATGACGACTGCGCTCTGGTGGCAGCTCTACCGGCAGGACCGGCTGGTGCGGGCGCTGAGGACCAGCGAGGCGGCGATGCGCGACACCAACGTCTCGCTGCACAAGGCGACCGCCGCGGCGGAGGCGGCGAGCCGCGCCAAGAGCGAGTTCCTGGCGTGCATGAGCCATGAGCTGCGCACGCCGCTCAACGCGGTGATCGGTTTCTCCGACATGATCGCCACCGGCGCCCAGCAGGATCCCGCGAGGGTCCGCGGCTACGCCGCCGACATCCGCGCCTCCGGCCTGCACCTGCTGCGGATCATCACCGACATCCTGGAGATGTCGCGCATCGAGGGTGGCGCGCTGGAGCTGCGCGAGGAGAGCGTCGACGTCGCCGCGGTGATCGCCGGCAGCCTGCGCCAGGTCGAGCCGCAGGCGGCCCAGGCCGGCGTCACCCTCCGGAGCGCCACGACCGGCCCGCTGCCGCGGCTGCGCGCCGACGAGAAGCGGCTGATGCAGGTGCTGCTCAACCTGCTGTCGAACGGCGTCAAGTTCACCGAGAGCGGCGGCACGGTCTCGGTGGAGGTCGACACCACCGCGGAGGGCGGTCTCGCGATCGTCATCGCCGACACCGGCATCGGCATGACCCCGGCGGAGCTCGCCATCGCCATGGAGCCGTTCCGCCAGGTCGACAGCCGGCTGTCGCGCCGCTACGACGGCGCCGGCCTGGGACTGCCGCTTGCCAAGGCCTTCGTCGAGCTGCAGGGCGGCAATCTCACCCTCGCCAGCGCGCCCGGCAAGGGCACCAGCGCCCGCATCTTCTTTCCGCGCAGCCGCCTCGCGTCCATCACCGTGCCCGAGCGCCAGACCGCGCCGACCGCCATCGGCACCGGCAGCTAGCTAGCGGGGAAGTCTCTTCCGCCGAAACAGCCGCCAGGCGCAGAAAATGCCGCAGCGCGGGGGGAATTCCGGCCATGTTCCGATTCAATCCGGCCGGAACATGTTCTAGGCTTTTCCCTATGGCTATCTCGCGTGACATCCCGAGGGCCGCGACCGCGCGACCACCGGATACCGGATCGAGGAGAGCGAGGCGGTGAGCGAGATCATCCCCGATGATCTCCAGAATTTCATCCTCGCCCATTTCGACTCCATCGCGCAGCTGGAGGCGCTGCTGCTGCTGCGCGCCAATCCGCGCGACGAGTGGGACGTCGACCGGATCACCGCGCGGCTCTACACGGACCCGCGGGAAGTCGCGGCGGCGCTGACGCGGCTCTGCGAGGATGGCTTCCTCGCCTGCGCGAATGGTATCTATCGCTATCAATGCCGGGATCGGGAGTTGCAGGGTCAGGTCGATCGCCTCGCCGAGGCCTACGCCAAGCATCTCATTCCCGTCACCAACCTGATCCATTCCAAGCTCCGCCGGATCCGGCAGTTCGCGGACGCGTTCAAATTCAGGAAGGACCGCTAGGGTGGCCGCGATCATCTACAGCCTCTGCGCGCTGACCGCGCTGATGTGCACGGTCCTGCTGCTGCAGGCCTATCGGCGCGGCCGCAGCCGGCTGCTGTTCTGGAGCGGGCTCGCCTTCGCCGGCCTCACCCTCAACAATCTGCTGCTGGTGCTCGACAAGCTGGTGTTCCTGCAGATCGATCTCACGATCTGGCGCACCCTGGTCGCGCTGGTGGCGATGTCCGTGCTGCTCTTCGGCCTCATCTGGGACACCGAATGATCGAAACCATGAGCTCGGCCCTGATGAGCATGGTCGCCACCACGGCCTTCGTGGCGATGCTGTTCTTCCTGCGCTTCTGGCGCCAGACGCGCGACAGCTTCTTCCTGCTGTTCGCCGCCGCCTTCGGCCTCGACGGCATCGCGCGCTTCGGCCTGGCGATCACCCAGCCGTCGCAGGAGACGGAGCCGCTCTACTACCTCGCCCGGCTGGTCACCTTCGGGCTCATCATCGTCGCGGTGATCGCGAAGAACCGTCCGGCGCGGCGCCAGCGCGAAGACTGAGACGGCCGCTCAAGTGCCGCGCGGCGCGACGGCGACGCCGGCGGCGGCGAGGAGAGTGCGGGCGGCGGCGCCGGCAGCGCGCGCCATGGCGGGATCGCGGCGCACCAGGCCGACGGCGATGCAGCCATCCACCAGCAGGGCGAGCTGGGTCGCGAGCGCGTCGGGATCGGCGACGGCGAGCCGCTCCAGGCGGCGGCGGAACCACTGCCGGCGCTCCTCCTTGAAGGCGATCGCCAGCGCGTTGGTCTCGTGATCGGCGCCCGGCCCGGGCACACCCAGCTCGGCGACCGCGTTGACGAAAGGGCAGCCGCGGAAGCTCGGATCGGCGATGGCGCGCGCGAGGCGATCGAAGGCGGCGAGGATCTGCTCCGCCGGCGGCGCGTCGGCGAGCCCGTCATCGGCATGGGTGAGCGCGCCGTAGCGGCGGCGGAGATGCGCCAGCACCAGCATCTCCTTCGAGGGATAGTGGTTGTAGAGCGTGCGCTTGCTGATCCCCGCCTCGGCGGCAATGGTGTCGACGCCGACGGCGCGCAATCCCTGGCGGGAGAACAGGCGGTCGGCGGTGGCGAGGATGCGCTCGTCCATGTCGCGGGCTTCGCCGGGGTGGGCCGCCGCGCGGCGGCTCTTTGCGGGGATGCGCCGGGAGGCGGCGCGGGCGCGCATGGCAGCCATTACACAGCTCGGTGTAGTTCGGCCTTGCGGCGGGGGCGGCGGGCGGTCATGCTCCGAACATAGTTACACCGACCTGTGTACTCAAGCGCCAAGACGTCGCGCCTGGGAATGCCGGGTCCTCGGCCGCAAGAGGTGCAGGATGGCGCAGTCGCTGGCCCCCGATTCCCCCGCGGCGCCCCGGCGCGCGAGCCTCCTCATGCTGATGCTGATGAGCGGGGTCATCATCTCGCTCTGCATGGGGCTCCGGCAGAGCCTCGGCATCTTCCTCCGGCCGGTCACCGTCGATCTCGCGATCTCCGCCTCCGCCTTCAGCTTCGCGATCGCGCTGCAGAACATCGTCTGGGGCGCGAGCCAGCCCTTCGTCGGCATGCTCGCCGACCGCTTCGGCGCGCGGCCGGTGCTGATGGTGACGGCGCTCATCTACGGCGCGGGGATGTGGTTGATGGCGGCCTCGCCTGGCGAGCTCGGCCTCGACGTCGCCGGCGTGCTGATCGGCATCGGCGTCGCCGGCACCGGCTTCGGCGTGCTGATCGGCGTCGTCTCGCGGGCGACGCCGCCGGCGCGGCGGAGCCAGGCGGTGGGGACGGTGGCGGCGGCCGGCTCGATCGCCACCATGGTGCTGGCGCCGCTCGGCCAGTCGCTGATCGACGGCTTCGGCTGGCGGAGCGCCATGCTCGCCTTCGCGCTGATCGCCGCGTCGATGGCGGTGCTGGCGCTCTGGATCGTCGCGCCGGAAGCGCCCGCCGCGGCAGGCGCGGTCGAGGAGGACGAGCGCAGCCTCGGCGAGGTGCTGCGCCTGGCGCTCCGGCATCCCGGCTATCTCGCGATGACCGCCGCCTTCTTCGCCTGCGGCTTCCAGCTCCTCTTCATCACCACCCACCTCCCCTCCTACCTCGCGCTCTGCGGCGTGCCGCCGGCGGTGGGGGCGAGCGCGCTCGGCGTCATCGGCATCTGCAACGCCATCGGCACCTATGCGGCGGGGCAGCTCGGCGCGCGCTACAGCCAGAAGCATCTGCTGGCGCTGATCTACCTGCTGCGCACCGTCGCCATCATCACCTATGTGCTGCTGCCGGTGAGCGCCGCCTCGACGCTGATTTTCGCCGCGGCGATGGGGCTCCTCTGGCTCGGCGTGGCGCCGCTGGTGAGCGGCCTCATCGGCGGCATCTTCGGCATGAAGCACTTCAACACGCTCTACGGCATCGTGTTCTTCAGCCACCAGGTGGGCTCGTTCTGCGGCGCGCTCCTGGGCGGCATCGCCTTCGACCTGACCGGCTCCTACACCCTCGGCTGGTCGGCGCTGGTCGCGATCGGCCTCATCGCCTTCCTGCTGCAGTGGCGGATGGACGCCCGCATGCCCGCGCGTCCCGCCGCGGCGGCACTTGCCTAATCGTCACTCGCTCTCGGCCAACTGCGCGAACTCGCGCTCCATCGCGCCGACACGGGAGAGATATCCGGCGGCCTCGTGATCGCCGCAGCGCTCGCCGGATGCCAGCCGGAAGCCGCGCCGCACATAGAGATCGCCGACGCCAGCGCCGCAGAGATGGATGAGCGCCGCGAGGCTCTGCTTCTGCTCCGGCGTCGCCACCGCATGCCGGCGCGCCAGCAGGCCTTCCACCTTGCGATCGAGGTGGGCTGACGTGAGCTCGATCGCATGCGCCGGCAGGATCCGCGTGTAGAGGCCGTTGAACCAGCAGGAGCGGAGATCGTACCAGGGCCCCTCCTCGCGCACCTCGTGGTGATGGACGCAGGAGTGCCGCGCCTCCTCGAAGGTGCCGTCGGTGATCTGGTACATGCCGACCGCGCTCGAGGCGGGCCGGTAGATCGCGAAGGGATTCCAGGAGAAGCGCCAGCGCCAGTAGGTCTGCGGCACCGGATTGCCGGAGCCCTCGACCTGCGCCAGCGCCGCCAGCAGCGGGGCGGAGATCGTGGCGGTGGAATACTGCTCGAAGAGCGGCCCGTATTGCCGCCAGGTCTCCGCCGGGCTTTTCCGCAAGACGCCGCTCACGGGGTAGAGCATCAGGGTGGGCTTGCGGACCACCTGATAGGCGAAGTTGGTCGCCGACCAGGCGCCCACCACGATGACCGCCGCGACCGGAATGCCGACCGCCGGGTGCGAGCGCCGGAGCCAGCGGTATCCCGCCCGCGTCCAAGCCAGGAGCTTCCGGCTGAGCGCCCGCGCGCGGCGCGCCACGCGTCGCCAGTCGACGCGCTGGCGGCGGCGCCGGCGGGGCGAGGCTCGAAAGCTGCGCGTGAGCGACATGCGGGACGTCGACTTTCCCTCGAGTGGCTGGCGATCGATCCTGCGCGCGATTCCCGGCGATTCTGGGGCGGGCGCCGGTAAGCTTCGATTAAGGATATGATACGGGGAAACCGGCGGGAGGAGCGCGATGGCGAAGGACAGTGACTGGCTGGGTCTCGGCGGCCGCACCTGCGTGGTGACCGGCGCCGCGAGCGGCATCGGCGCGGCGGTGGCGGCGGGGCT
>DATJOK010000133.1:0-11020 GCA_035507155.1 Allostellaceae bacterium | reverse complement strand
GGTGATGATCTTGGGGAGCCGCTTCGCCCGCGCCAGCGCCTGGGCGCCGACCACGCCGCCCGCCGGACCGCTCTCGATGATGTTCATCGGCCGCTCGGCGGCGGCGCCGTCGGTGGTGAGGCCACCATTGGACTGCATCAGCAGCAGCCGCGCCGGGATGCCGGCTTCGTCGAGCCCCTTGCGGAGCGCCCGCAGATAGCTGGCGACGATCGGCATCACATAGGCGTTCACCACGGTGGTGGAGGTGCGCTCGTACTCCTTGATCTCCGGCAAGACCTCGCAGGAGACGCTGAGCGGCAGGCCCGGCGCCTTGCGGCTGACAATGTCGCGCACGATCAGCTCATGGGCGGGATTGGCGAAGGAGTTGAGGAGGCAGACGGCGATCGCCTCCACCTTCTCGCGGAGCAGTGCGTCGACGGCGCGCTCGGCATCGGCGGGGTCGAGGGCGCGCTCGACCCGTCCGCGCGCGTCGACCCGCTCGTCCACCACCTGGCGAAGATAGCGCTCCACCAGGGGGGGCGGCTTGGTCCAGGTGAGGTCGTAGAGCTTCGGCATCCGGAGCGTGCGGATCTCCAGGATGTCGCGGAAACCCTTGGTGGTGACGAGGCCGACCCTGGCGCCCTTGTGCTCGAGGATGGCATTCGAGGCGACGGTGGTGCCGTGGCGGAGCTCCTCGATGGCGCCGCCGGTGAGGCCGGTCTCGCGGAAGAGCTCGTCCAGCCCTTCGACGATGGCGCGGGCGTAGTTGTCGGTGCTGGAGGAGATCTTCTTGGTGTGGATGGTGCCGTCGGAGCCCAGCAGCACGATGTCGGTGAAGGTGCCGCCGATATCGACGCCGACGCGATACGTCGCGGCGCTCATTCCGCGGCGCGCGCCTGCAGGAGCGGGTCCTGCCATTGCAGCTTCGGCGCTTCCGTCCAGCCGCGCCGCTTCCGCATTTCCTCGCGGAGCGCCGCCGTCACACCGGCATCAACCTTCCACTCCACCACGTTCACGACGACGCCGTAATCGGCGCGCGCTTTCTCTGGCGACAGCAGCTCGTTCATGACATCGCGCAGCACCGCCAAGGGATCGCGCTCCAGCGGATCGCCCCAGCCGCCGGCGCCCGCCAGCACATGGCGGAAGACATCGCCCCGGCGCATGGTCATGGTGAACTTGCCCGGCAACACACGGTTCTCGGTCTCCGGGTTGAGATAGTTCTCCGAGGGCTGGCCGGGGCTGCCGCCATAGAGGCCGAAGGGCCGATGGTCGCGGCGGTCAGCGCGCACCTGCAGCACCGCCTCTTCCTCGAGCAGACGATAGTCGCGCTTGAACGGCACGCCGCCGCGGAACCTGCCGGCGCCCGCCTTGTCGGCGACGAATTCGTAGGCGATGAGCTGGATCG
Organism: Allostellaceae bacterium; assembly: GCA_035507155.1. Classification (GTDB taxonomy): domain Bacteria; phylum Pseudomonadota; class Alphaproteobacteria; order ATCC43930; family CGMCC-115725; genus DASZHJ01. The sequence continues at coordinate 9,636 of DATJOK010000133.1, read as the reverse complement.
GATGCTCCGCCTCGGTCACCTCCACGGAATGGGATGCCATGTTGGCGAACATGTGGGAGTTGCCGTCAAGCCCATCGGCCCACGGCCGCGCGCCCCAGGCGCCGCAGGTGAAGTCGACATAGATGAAGGGCTTTCTCTCCGCATCATAGCCGCCGATGGAGACGCCGGTGTTGCCGCCGTCGCCCGCCGCTTTCACGCGGTCGGGCAGCATCATGGCGAGGGCGCCAAACATGCAGTCGGTCATGCGAAAGCCGGTGAGGCCGCGCGCCGCGCAGGCGGCCGGCAGCACGCCGTTGCCGACGGTGCCCGGCGGGCAGATCACCTCGATCGCCCGGAAGACGCCCTCGTTGTTGGGAATCCCCGGCGGCAGCACCGAGCGCACCGCGGTGTAGGACGCGGCCTTGGTGTAGGAGAGCGTGTTGTTGATGGCGCCCTTCACCTGGGGTGAAGTGCCGGTCCAGTCCACCACCATGTGGTTGCCGCGCTTGCGGATGGTGACGAAGAGGCGGATCGGCTTGCCGTAGTCGATGCCGTCGTCGTCGATCCAGTCCTCGAAGCTCCAGTCGCCGTCCGGCAGCTTCTCCAGCGCCGCCCGCGTCAGCCGCTCGGCATAGTCGACGCACTCGTTCATGAAAAGCTTCGTCTGCGCGACGCCGTATTTGGCGATCAATTCCGCGAACTGCTTCTCGGCGATGTGGCAGGCGGCAAGCTGGGCGCGGAGATCGCCGAACACCTGCACCGGCAGGCGCACGTTCTTCTCGATGATCGTCATCAGGGTCTTGTTGGGCTTCCCCGCCTCGTAGAGCTTGAGCGGCGCGATCCGGAGCCCCTCGGCGTAGATTTCGGTCGAGTCCGAGGCGTTGGAGCCGGCGACGCGACCCCCGACGTCGCTGTGATGGCAGACCGTGCAGGCGAAGGCGAGGCGCTCGCCTCCGTGATAGAGCGGCTTGAAGACGAAGATGTCGGGGAGGTGCATGCCGCCGTCGAAGGGGTCGTTCATGATGAAGACGTCGCCCGGCACCATGTCGTCGCGGTAGTGCCGCATCACCGCCTCCATGGCGGTCGGCACCGAGCCCAGATGGCCGGGCAAGGTCAGCCCCTGCGCCACCAGCTTGCCCTCGGCGTCGGCAAAGCCGGTGGAATAGTCCATGTTGTCCTTCAGCACGCCCGAATAGGTGGTGCGGAACACCGTCAGCGCCATCTCGTCGGAGATCGAGAAGATGGCGTTCTTGAACAGCTCGAAGGCGATCGGATCGTAGGTCTCGGTCATGCCGCCGAAGCTTCCCCGCAGAATGATGCCGGCTCTGCAATCATTGTGCCGGGTGCGGGCAATGGGGGCAACGGGGCGCGGAAATCCCTGAGTATTGGAGTGGCGTCACGCGTCCTTCGATCCGGCGCGAAGCGGTCGAGTCGAAGGACGCACGATCTCGATGCGTGTCAGCCTTTCAGCACTTCCTCCAGCCGGTCGAGCAGACCGCGCGTGCCCTCCTCGCGGCCGCGGGCGCCAGGGTCCTTGAAATCGTCCAGCATCACCGCCTGTTCGGTGAAGAGAAGGCGGGTGCCTTTGCCGTCGGGCTTGAATTCCACCGTCGCCAGCGACACCGAGATGTGCTGCTCGTTCAGGTGCATGTCGTAGGCGTAGACGATGCGGTGGTCCGGCACGATGTCGAGATAGAGGGCGTCGAAATGCGAGGTCTTGCCGCTGTCCCATTTGCCGCTCAGATGCTCGCGCCCGCCGACGCGGAAATCGAACTCACGCCGCAGCTCCGTGCACTTGTCGGGCGGGCCCTTGAACCAGCTCGCCTTCGCCTCCGGTGTCGCCCACGCCCGGAAGACGCGTGCCGGCGAGGCGTCGTAGCGGCGGTCGATGGTGAAGGTGGCATGACGGGTGGAACGTTCGGTCATAAAGTTCTCCGATCCGGGACTCACTTCGGAACCATCGCGAGATAGGGCTCAGCTTCCTTGGCGACGCGCGCGAGCGATGGCCGCTGCATCAGCCGGTCGAAATAGCCGGCAAGGTTGCGATGAGTGGTCTTGAATGGCGCCTGCAGGTCGGCGAAGAAGAGGAACGGCGCCGCCGCGCAGTCGGCGAGGGTGAAGACATCGCCCGCCGCCCAGCGCCGCGTCGTCATCTGCCGGTCGAGAATGCCGTAGGCAGTCTGCAGCTGCCCCCGCGCGCGCTCGACGCCGAAGGCGTCGTTCTGTCCGGCCGGGCGCAGGCGGTCGGTGACGACCTTCGCCATGGTGTCGTTGACGTAGAGATCGTAGATGCGGTCGGCGAGCCGCGCCTGCAGCGCCAGCTCGGGATCCTCGGGAATGAGCCGTGTGCGGCCGGGATAGTTCCGCTCCAGATACTCGATGATGATGCTGGATTCCGGGATGGTGCGGTCTTTCGCCTCGTCCCGCAGCACCGGGAATTTGCCGATCGGCCAGAGCCGCTGCAGCTCGGCGCGGGACTCGGGATCGCCGAGGTCGATGGTCCGCGGCTCGAAGGGCGTGCCGTTCTCGTAGAAGGCGCCGAGCACCTTCTGGCAGTAGGACGACAGCGGATGCAGGTAGAGGGTGAGAGCGGGTGCCTTGAGTCTCGCGGTCATCGGTTCAATCCTTCTTCGCGTTCGGCTCTTCCGGATGGGCGGCGAGATAGGCGCCGAGCCGGTCGAACTGCTGCTCCCAGCTCGCACGCCGCCGGGCGACCCATTCCGCCACCACGCCGAGCGCCTTCGGTTCCACGCGGCAGGTGCGGACGCGCCCCACTTTCTCCGAGCGGACGAGGCCGGAGGATTCCAGCACCTGCAGATGCTGCATCACCGCCGGCAGCGACATGGCCAGCGGCTTCGCCAGATCGCTGACTGAGGCCGGCCCGCGGCTCAGCCGCTCAACCATCGCCCGCCGCGCCGGATCCGCGAGGGCGTGAAAGGCGAGATCCAGTGGCATTTGATAGTTAAGCATTGACTTAAGTATCATGGCCCGGCGACCGCCGCAAGGGGGGCTTTGCGTTTCGAGGCTAGGCGGTCGCTGCGGGTTCCGGCAGCCGGCGCGTCTCCAGCTGCTCGATCAGGCGGTCGATCACCAGGCGGACCAGGGAGAGGCCGACCGCGGGGTTGGTGAAGTAGACGCGCTGGAAATCCTCGGCGGAGACCCGCGCCAGCACGCAGTCGGTCTTCGCGCTGACGCTGGCGGTGCGGCGCTGCTTGCCGCTCAGCACGCCAATCTCGCCGACGATCGCGCCTGGCCCCAATTCCGCCTTCGCCTCCTCCACATAGAGCTTGCCCTCGACGACGAGGTAGAGCGCCTCGGAGAGATCGCCCTTGCGGATGATCGTCTCGCCGCTTTTCAGCGTTATGCGCCGGCCGAAGGGGATGAGCGCCTCGAAGACGTCGTCCTGGTTGACCGCGTTCTTAACGTTCTTGATGAGGCGCATGATCTCGACCAGCCGCCAGATGTTGAGCGGCAGGATCACCGTGTTGAGGAGAATGACAATATAAAATTGCTCGAAGACGCCGTAGGCGATGAAGAGGAGATTGCTGCCCAGCGCGATGATGCGGAGCGGCATCATCGTCCGCATGCCGAACGTGCCGAGCATCAACGCGCTCGCGAGATATCCGAGAAAAGCGCCCATTGCAGACCTCGCCGCCCTCCTGTGCCGATCAGCACCGCCAGATTACCAGGAGGGCCGGAGAGAGTCCCCCGGCGGCGCGCCACGCTCCGTCTTTGTGGTGGCGGAACGCCTCCGCCAGCGGTCTTCAAAAAATACGGCTTCTAGCGACGAAACTTGCCGCCTATCCTCGACCGGTTGGCGCGTCCCGATATTCCCGCAGTCCCTCTTCGGCGGATCATGACAGCAGCATTTCCGAGTCAGGCGCGCATCGTGATCGTGGGTGGCGGCATCGTCGGCTGCAGCCTGGCCTATCACCTGGCGAAGCGCGGCGAGCGCGATGTGGTGCTGCTGGAGCGACGCCAGCTCACCTGCGGCACCACCTGGCACGCGGCGGGTCTCGTGGGTCAGCTCAGGGCAACGCAGAACCTGACGCGGCTTGCGCAATATACCGCCGAGCTCTATCGCTCGCTGGGCGAGGAGACCGGCCAGGAGACCGGCTTCAAGCAGCGGGGATCCCTAGCGGTCGCCGGCCACGCCGAGCGCTTCGAGGAGCTCCGGCGCGGCGCCGCCATGGCGCGCAGCTTCGGCCTCGAGGTGGAGGTGCTGACGCCCAAGGAGGCAGCCGGGCTCTGGCCGCTGATGGACGCCCGGGACATCGTCGGCGCCGTCTACCTCCCGAAGGACGGCCAGACCAATCCCGTCGACACCACCCAGGCGCTCGCGAAGGGCGCCAAGAGCCGCGGCGTCCGCATCTTCGAGGAGACGCCGGTCGCCGCGATCCTCCAGCATGACGGCGCCGCGATCGGCGTCACGACGCCCAAGGGCGAGATCGCGGCCGATATCGTCGTGAACTGCGCCGGCATGTGGGCGCGGGAGCTCGCGGCCTCCGTCGGCGTCACCGTGCCGCTCCATGCGGCCGAGCACTTCTACGTGGTGACCGAGCCGATCGCCAAATTGCCGAGCGATCTCCCGGTGCTGCGCGATCCGGACAGCCGCGCCTATTTCAAGGAAGATGCCGGCAAGCTGCTGGTGGGATGGTTCGAGGCGGTAGCGAAGCCCTGGGGCGACAAGGGCATCCCCGAGAGCTTCTGCTTCGATCAGCTGCCGGAGGACATCGAGCACATCGAGCCGCTGCTGGAGCGGGCCATGCAGCGTGTGCCCGTCCTCGCCGATACCGGCATCCAGCTCTTCTTCAACGGACCCGAGAGCTTCACGCCGGATGATCGCTATCTCCTCGGGGAGGCGCCGGAGCTCCGGAATTTCTTCATCGCAGCCGGCTTCAACTCGATCGGCATCCAGTCCGCCGGCGGCGCCGGCAAGGTGCTGGCGGACTGGATCCTCGACGGCCATCCGCCGATGGACCTCTGGGACGTCGACATCCGCCGCGCCATGCCGTTCCAGCGCAACCGCCGCTATCTGAGCGACCGCACGGTGGAGACGCTGGGCCTGCTCTACGACATGCACTGGCCGTTCCGGCAGGTGGAGAGCGCGCGGGGCGCTCGGAAATCGGCGCTGCACGACCGGCTCGCGGTGGCCGGCGCCTGCTTCGGCGAGCTCGCGGGGTGGGAGCGGCCGAACTGGTACGCGCCCAAGGGTGTCGCGCCGGAGTATGTCTACAGCTACGGACGGCAGAACTGGTTCGAGCATTCGGCCGCCGAGCACCGGGCGGTGCGCGAGGCGGTGGGATTGTTCGACCAGTCCTCCTTTGCGAAATACGTGCTGGAGGGGCCGGGCGCCGAGCGGGTGATCGACCGTGTCTCCGCCGCCAACATGGCGGTGCCGCCGGGCCGGGTCGTCTATACCCAGTGGCTCAACGAGCGCGGAGGCATCGAGGCAGATCTGACGGTGACGCGGGAGCGATGGGATCGCTTCCTCATCGTCACCAGCGCCACGAGCCAGGTCCGCGACCTTGCCTGGCTCAAGCGGCACATCCCCGGCGAGGCGCGCGCCGTCGCGGTCGATGTGACGTCGGCCTATGGGGTGCTGAGCGTGATGGGTCCGCGCTCGCGCGATCTGCTGCAGGCGCTGACGCCGGACGATCTCTCCAACGCGGCCTTTCCGTTCGCGACCTCGCGGGAGATTGACCTCGCCTATGCCCGCGTCCGCGCCACCCGCATCACCTATGTGGGCGAGCTCGGCTGGGAGCTTTATGTCCCGACGGAATTCACCCCAGGCGTCTACGACGCGCTGGTGGCGGAGGGCGCGCGCTTCGGCCTGCGCCATGCCGGCTATCACGCGCTCAACTCACTCCGGATCGAGAAGGCCTATCGCCACTGGGGCCACGACATCACCGAAGAGGACACGCCACTCGAAGCGGGCCTGAGTTTCGCGGTGGGATGGAAGAAACGCGATTTCATCGGCCGCGATGCGCTGCTGCGGCAGAAGGAGGAGGGGCTCAAGCGCCGCCTCGTCACCTTCGCCCTCGAGGATCCCAACCGCATGCTCTATCACAACGAGCCGATCTGGCGGGACGGCCGGCTCGTGGGCCGCATCACCTCCGGCATGTACGGCCACACCATCGGTGCTGCCATCGGCTTGGGATATGTCACCGACGAGAACCGCACGGTGCCCGACGGGTTCGTGACCTCGGGCCGTTTCGAGATCGAGATCGCCGGCGACCGCGTGCCGGCGCGGGCGGCGCTGGGCGCGCTCTATGATCCGAAGAGCGAGCGGGTGAAGGCGTGATGCGGCGATTTTCCCCTACCCCCCACCGCAACCCTCCCCCTCAAGGGGGGAGGGGGTTTGCGCGGTATCTCAACCATTGCCCCTCCCCCCTTGAGGGGGAGGGTTGGGAGGGGGGTAGGCCCGCAGACTCCATCCCCCGATGACGACCCTCCCCACCCACGCCCGCGTCGTCATCATCGGCGGCGGCGCCGTCGGCTGCAGCGCGCTTTATCATTTGGCGAAGCGCGGCTGGAGGGACGTGGTGCTGCTGGAGAAGAACGAGCTGACGTCAGGCTCGACCTGGCACGCCGCCGGCAATTGCCCGAATTTCTCCGGCAGCTGGGGCCTCATCAAGTTGCAGCGCTACTCGACACAGCTTTATGCGCGGCTCGCCGAGGAAGCGGATTACCCCATCAACTATCACGTCACCGGCGCGATCCGGCTGGCCCATGGGCGCGAGCGGCTGGACGAGTTCCGCCACATCACCGGCATGGCGCGGCATCAGGGCATCGAGTTCGAGATGTTGGGGCCGAACGAGATCCGCGATCGTTATCCCTTCGTCGAGCTCGACGGCTTGAGCGGCGCGCAATGGGATCCCTATGACGGCGACATCGATCCGGCGCAGCTGACCCAGGCCTTCGCCAAGGCGGCGCGGGACGCCGGCGCCCGGATCTTCCGCTTCTGCCCGGTGACCGGCCTCGCGCAGCTGCCAGGCGGCGAGTGGCGGGTCGAGACGCCGGAGGGCGCGATCACCGCCGAGATCGTCGTGAACGCCGCCGGCTATCGCGCCGACGAGATCGGCGCGATGGTCGGCCGCGAGATTCCCAATGTCGCCATGTCGCATCAGTATCTCGTCACCGAGGAGGTGCCGGAGCTGGCGGCGCGGCGAGAGAAGCTGCCACTGCTGCGCGATCCCGACGACAGCTACTATCTCCGCCAGGAAGGGAAGGGGCTGCTGCTCGGCCCCTACGAGTGGCAGGCGACGCCGCACTGGGTGGAAGGCGACCGACCGGCGGATTTCTCCTTCCAGCTATTCCCCGACGATCTCGATCGCCTCGAGAAGCAGATCGGCCAAGCCTGCGCGCGGGTGCCGATCCTGGGCTCCGTCGGCATCAAGAAAGTGATCAACGGGCCCATTCCCTATACGCCTGACGGCAATCCGCTGATCGGCCCGGCGCCGGGCTTGCGCAATTTCTTCGAGGCCTGCGTCTTCTCCTTCGGTATCGTGCAGGCGGGCGGCGCGGGGAAGGCGCTGGCGGACTGGGTCACCGAGGGCGAGCCCGAATGGGACCTCTGGTCCTGCGATCCGCGCCGCTACACCGGCTTCGTCAGCAAGCCCTACGTGGTGGCCAAAGTGGTCGAGCTCTATCAGAACGAATACGCCGCGGGATTTCCGTTCGAGGAGCGCCCCGCCGGCCGGCCGGCGAAGACCTCGCCGCTCTATCCGGTGCTGCAGGCGAAGGGTGCGCTCTTCGGCGCGCGGAACGGCTGGGAACGGGCGGTGCGCTTCCCGCGCGAGGCGGAGACCGCGCCTCTCACCTTCCGGCGGCCAGGCTGGATGGCGGAGGTGGGCGAGGAATGCCGCGCGGTGGTGGAGCGGGTCGGCGTCTCGGATCTGCCGGGCTTCTCTCGCTTCGAGGTGAAGGGCGCGGGGGCCGCCCAGTGGCTCGACACGCTCGTCGCCGGCGCGTTGCCGAAGGAGGGGCGCGTCTCGCTCGCCTATGTGCTGACCGAGAAGGGTGGCGTCAAAACCGAGATGACGGTGACGCGCCTGGCGCCGGACCGCTTCTGGCTGCTCACCGCCAGCAGCGCCGAATGGCACGACCGCGACCTGTTGCGCCAGCATCGGCCGCCCATGGGCGTCACGATCGAAAACGTCACCGACAGCATGAGCACACTGGTGGTGGTGGGGCCGAAATCGCGCGCCGTACTCTCGGCGCTCACCCGCGCCGATTTCGGCAGCCAGCAATTTCCCTGGCTCTCCTGGCAGCGCATCGAGATCGGCGGCATCGCGGTGACGGCGATCCGCGTCAACTACGTGGGCGAGCTCGGCTGGGAGCTGCACGTGCCGATGGCGCGGCTCGCCGAGGTTTACGACAGGGTCTGGGAGGCCGGCGCCGGGCACGGCATCGCCGATTTCGGCCTCTATGCCATCGACTGCCTGCGCCTCGAAAAATGCTATCGCGGCTGGAAGCAGGATCTCAGCACCGAGTGGTCGGCGCTGGCGGCCGGGCTCGGCCGCTTCGTCAGGTTCGACAAGCCCGATTTCCCCGGCCGCGCGGCGCTGCTGGCGGAGCGGGAGCGCGGGCCGGCGGAGCGCTTCGTGCCGCTCATCCTCGATGACATCGGCGCCGATCCGCCGGCCTATTCCACCGTCTTCGACGGCGAGACGCGCGTCGGCCTCGTCACCTCGGCCGGCTACGGCTTCCGCATCGGCAAGCCGATCGCGCTCGCCTATGTGAGGAGCGACCTTGCCGTCGAGGGCCGCCGGCTGGAGGTGGAGGTTCTCGGCAAGCGCTGCCCGGCCATCGTGGGCCGCGAGCCGCTCTACGATCCCCTGAACGAGCGGCTGAAGGCGTAAGGTTACTCCGCCGCGACCGGCGGCGCTTTCCCCGCCATCTGCGTGCGGTGCATCAGGCGGCGCGACTTGGCGTCGAAGGGATCGCGGCGGTGCATGGTGGCGCGGTTGTCCCACAGCAGCACGTCGCCGACGCGCCAGCGATGCGCATAGGCGAATTCCGGCTTCGTCGCGTGGGCCCAGAGGGCGTCGAGCAGCGCCTCGGACTCCTCGATCGGCAGATCCATGATGTAGGCGTTGCGGCGGCGGCCGAGATAGAGGGTCGGCGTGCCGGTGCGCGGGTGCGCGCAGATGATCGGATGGACGGCGCCAACCGAAGTGCGGGGATCGTCTGACGCGGTGACGCCGGCCCGGAGATATCCACCGGAATTATAGGTGCCGTCGTGCTTGAGGCGCTTACCCTCGACGGCCTTGCGGAGTTCTTTCGGCAAGGTCCGGCAGGCCTCGTTCATGCCGCAGAGCCAGGTGTCGCCGCCGCCGGGCGGCACCTCGATCGCGTAGAGCAGCGAGGCATCGGGTGGGTTCGCGAGGTAGGACATGTCGGTGTGCCAGACCGCCTCGCCGGCGCCGAGGCTGCCGATCGGCTTGCCGGCATCGTCGAGGATGTTGGAGACCACATAGACCTCGGGCAGGCCCGGCACGAAGGTCTGGCCATTCTCCTGCACCGGCGCGTGGTCGAGCTTGCCGAAGCGCGCGCTGAACGCCACCAGCGCCTGGTCGCTGAGCTTCTGGTTGCGGATGAGGAGGCCGGAATAGCGGTCGAGGGCACCGGAGATGACAGCGAACTCTGCATCGC
>DATJOK010000132.1:0-19259 GCA_035507155.1 Allostellaceae bacterium | reverse complement strand
TACGCGGCCTTGACGTCGGCGAGGAAGCGCTCGACCTCGGTGCGCAGAGACTCCGCCTGGCGCGCCATGTCCTGCGCCGCGGCCAGCACCTGGCCCGCCGCCTGTCCGGTCTCGCTCGCCGCCTTGGTGACGCCGGCGATGTTGGACGAGACCTCGCTGGTTCCGGCAGCCGCCTGGTTGACGTTGGAAGCGATCTCCTGCGTCGCCGCGCCCTGCTGCTCGACGGCCGAGGCGATCGCGGTCGCGATCTCGTTCACTTTGCGGATCGTCTGGGCGATGCCCTTGATCGCCCCGACCGAGTTCTGGGTCGAGGTCTGGATCGCGCCGACCTGCGCGGCGATGTCATCGGTCGCCTTCGCCGTCTGCGTCGCCAGCGACTTGACCTCCGACGCCACGACGGCGAACCCCTTGCCGGCCTCGCCGGCGCGCGCCGCCTCGATGGTCGCATTGAGCGCCAGGAGATTGGTCTGGCCGGCAATGTCGTTGATCAGCTTCACCACGTCGCCGATGCGCTGCGCGCCCTCGACCAGGGCCTGGATCGCGGCATTGGTCTGGTCGGCGTCGGCCACCGCCTGCTGGGTGATCCGGCTCGACTCCGCCACCTGGCGGCTGATCTCGGCGATCGACGAGGACAGTTCCTCGGCCGCGGAGGCGACGGTCTGCACGTTCTTCGTCGCCTCCTCGGACGCGCTGGCCACGGTGCCTGCCTGGTGATTGGTCTGCTCCGCCGTCGCCGACATCGCCTGCGCCGAGGATTGCAGCTGCGTGGTGGCGGCAGAGACCGCCCGCACCACGTCGCCGACGCTGCGGTCGAAGGCATGGGCGCTGGCTTCGAGGCGCTGGGCCCGCGCCTCCTTCGCCTCGCGCTCGCGCGCCTGTTCGGCCGCCAGCGCATCGGCGCGGAGCATGTTCTCCTTGAAGACCAGCACGGCCTTCGCCATGTGGCCGATCTCGTCCGCGCGCGCCGTATCCGGCACGTCGATCTGCTTGTTGCCGGAGGACAGCGCCGTCATGACCCGCGTCATGCCGACGATCGGCCGCGCGATCATGCGCGAGACCGTGACCGTGACAAGTCCGGCCAGTGCCAGGGCGCACAGGAGCATCGTCACGAAAATCTCCGTGGTGCGGGTCGCCGCCGCGGCGGCGCCCTCCGCGGTCTCGTGGCTGACACGCTTCTCGATCGCATCCAGCGCGTCGAGCTGCTTCTCCAGCGCCGTGAACTTGTCCTCCGCCTGCATCATGAACATGAGCGACGTCGCGACGTCCGCCTCGGCCATGTCGGTGACGCTCTTCACCGCATCCTTGTAGTCCTTCATTGCGGCGCGCGTCGCCGCAACCGCCGCCTTCTCCCGGGTGTCGAGCGTGAAGGAGCCGTCGAGCTTGTCGAGGGTGGCGGCCGCCGCAGCGAGGTCGCGGTCGACCCCGCTCTTGCTGTCGGTGACCTTCTTCTTCTCGTCGCTGTTCGCGAGCCAGGTCAGCATGCGGTAGAGGTTGACATGGGCCAGTCGAACGGAATCCCGCGCCGACAGGCTGAGCTCATCCTTGGCGAAGGCGACATTGACGACCTGGTCGAGCGCCGCGCTCTGCTGGTGTGATCCGTATTGGCTGATTGCCGCCATGCCCATCAGGAAGACGGTGATCAGCACCGGCGCGATGAACACTTTGAGCGAGATGCGGCAATTGTTCAGCAGAGATGTCAGCGACTTGATCATAGTCCCCTCAGACGACGGAGCGACGCGGGCGATCGGGATGCGGGGGAACGGCGGAGCGCGCCCTCCCCCCGCAGACGAAATGCATCAGCCCTTGTAGACGCCGACGCCGACGATGTAGTCGCCGACCTTCTTGACGAAGCTCGACTTGGCCTCGATCTTCTTCGTGGTCGGGTTCGGCCACTCGTAGTCGACCCAGCCCTCGCCCTTGCTGTTGGCGAGATCGATAATTTCCTTGATGAAGGCCTTGCCGTTGGCGTCCTTGACGTTGAGCAGCGACTTGCCGATCAGCGCTTTGTTGGCGCCGTGCGCGACGGTCGTACCCTGCTCATCGAGCACGAACACATAGAGGTCGCGATCGACGAATCCGCCGGAGGGATCGTCGAAGGTGGGAAACGCCTTGTCCTTGCCTTCGGCGGTCAGCAGCTTCGCGGCCTTCTCGACCATCGCCTTGGCTTCATCCGGCGTTCCGCCCGTGGCGGCGACGGCGCCGAATTGAACGCCGACCAAGGCAGAGATCGCCAGAGCGATCACGGTGAATTTGCGCAGCATATCGGTTCTTCCTGTGGCGGTTGCGGGGCGGCACACGCCTGGCGCGCGGCCAGACGGCGAAGCTCGACTTTCCGCCAGCATTTCTAAGATTTGCTGAACTCGGCCGGGGAAAGGCGCCGCAATCTCAAGCGCTTACAATCATAAACTGAATCCGATGGAGTTCTCTCCCGGATTTGTGGAACACCGGGGTCTTCTGCACGGAGATGGCGCCCCGCGGCCGGGCGGCAACTCGCTCTGGTGCCGGCGGCGCTTCTCTATATTCCCTCCATGCATCTCAGGACCGCGACGCCTTGCCGGCCAGGCTCCGCCTGAGCTTCGCCATCCCGCCGAGCCAGCGGTCGTAGTTCTGCAGCTTGTTCTGCATGTAGGTCTGCACCTGCGGATGCGGCAGGATCAGGAAGCTCTCGCGCTCGAGGCCGGCGACGGTGGCGTCCGCCACTTGCTCCGGCGTCAGCACGCCGTCGACTTCCGCCGAGGAGCCGGGGATCGAGCGCAGCATCGCGGTGTCGACGCCCTGCGGACAGAGGATCGAGACGCGGATGCCGTCGTCGCGATGGGTGATCGCCAGGATCTCCGCGAATCCCACCGCCGCATGCTTGGTCGTCGCATAGACGGCGCCGCCGATCTGCGACAGCAGCCCCGCCGCCGAGGCGGTGTGCAGGAAATAGCCGCCGCCGCGCGCGATCATCCGCGGCAGCAGAGCGCGGGCGGCGTAGACATGGGCCATCACGTTGACCGCCCAGCTCTGCTCCCAGCTCTCGTTCGGCGCACTGGCGGCGCTGCCGCCGGGCGGGTCGAAGCGGGCGATGCCGGCATTGGAGCAGAAAAGACCGATCGGCCCGATGCGGCGCTCGGTCTCCTCGACAAGATGGACGACGTCTGCCTCGCGGCCGACGTCGCAGGCGAAGCCGGCGCCGCCGATAGCGCGCGCCACCGCCTCGGCACCCGCGCCGTCGCGATCGGCGACCACCACCGCTCTTGCCCCCTCGCGATGGAAGCGCTCCGCCAGCGCGCGGCCGATGCCACCGGCGCCGCCGGTGACCACCACCACCTTATCTCTGACTTGCATGTCCGGCTCCGCCGCCAATCACCCGGCGGGATTTTAGCCGGTCACGAGAGCGCGGCCAGCGCTTCCGCGTCGGGGAACAGCCTCAGCCGGGGATCGGGTCCTCGGGATAGGCCGCCTGCAGCGCGGCGAGGCGCTTCTTCGCGTCATCGACCTTCAGCTTCTCGAACATCTCGGTGGCGCGGGCGAGGGTCGCGGAAGACATGCTGGCGGGGTCGCGCGCCTTGCGGCTCATCATGAAGAGCGTCGTGAAAGTGCCCTTGTCGACGTCCTGCGCCTTCAGCGCGACGGCGAGCGCCTCGCCGTTCGGCGAGGAGAGGATCTTCTGCGCGGCGACCGAGGAGATTCGGCTGTAGCGGGCGAAGAGCTCGTCGAACTGGCTGATCTTTCCGTCGCGGAGGATCTTCACCAGGAAATCGGCGGTGAGCGCGCCGGCGGCGCGCATCTCGAGAGCGAGGGAAAGCGCCCAGCCGTCGGCGTGCTCGGCGGACGCCGCGGACTTCGCCGAAGCCGGCGCCTTGGTGTTGCGATGCTGCTGCTCGGCGAGGCGCTCGCGCAGCTCGTCCGGGATGAATTCCTGCATCTTGGTAGCGAGGTCCGCCGGCAGATCGGCGCGGCCCACCAGCGGCTTCTGCAGCTCGGGCTCGGCGCGGGCGGCCTCGACGATCACCTCCATGGCGTCGCGCGGAATGTCGGAGCCGGGATTCTCCACCAGCCAGCGCATGGCGAGCGCATCGCGGGTCTCGACGATCGCGGCGGAGACCGCGGCCGGAACCACCTCGCGCTGCAGCGTGCCGAGGCGATGCTCGATCGGCTTGTCGCGGATGATGTTGACGAGGTCGGACTCCTGCAGGACCTCGCTCTCGCTCAGCACGGGAAACGCGATCGCGATGTGGTCGTTGGCGAGCGCCAGCACCAGGACGCGAGGCGCCTCCGGATCGCGGGCAAGCCGCTCGGAGAGCTGCTGGCGGACGCCGGGTGCCGCGCGCTTGATGATCTCCATCACCACGTCGACGGCCGTCGAGCGGTCGTCGGGGTTGAGGTGGGCGCTGGCGCGGGCGAGCTCATAGAGGCCGGAGGCCAATGCCGAGCGGGCGGAGTCCGAGGCATCCGGCGCGAGAGCCAGCAACTCCTTGGCCCGACCCTGCAAGGAGGCGAAAGTCGGCTTCTCAGACGGCATCAACTGCACCATGCGGGACCCCGGTCCTCCGTGCCGAACAGGCAATGATCCCGCACTATCGTTAAGGATGATCTAAGAAGGCGCATATCCCCGCGGGAATGCGCGTACACTCAGGGGCTTACACGGTAGGCGGTTGCGAATCTCCCGCGATCTCATCAATCGCTAGAGCAGTCCCGCGGACGCGCGACGCTCAAAGATTTGCCGCGAGCGATCGCCGGAGCGATTTAGAGATTTAATGAATCGCCGGGAACCATTCCCGCCAGCCACCGTTCCCGAAGCGATAGCAACCGCGCGTCCCCCACCCTAGCGCGGCGGACCGTTCCCCTGCGGTCCGGCTCAGACCCCCGGGCGCGTCCCCTCGCCCGGGGGTCATTTCCTTGACAGTCTCCTTATATTCGTCTTCACCAATAGCGGGTTAGCGTGGCGCCGATCCTTCGCCATGCGGGGCGCGGCGAGCGCCCGTTGGCATCACTGGTTCGGGGTAGCAGCAGGAATGCAGGGCCGGGAGTGGTGGCGGGGCGCCGTAATTTATCAAGTCTATCTCCCCAGTTTCCTCGACAGCGATGGCGACGGCACCGGCGACCTTCCAGGCCTCCGGGACCGGCTCGGCTATATCGCCGATCTCGGCGTCGACGCGATCTGGATCTCGCCCTTCTACCCATCGCCGCAGCGCGACTTCGGCTACGACGTGGTGGACTACCGCAGCATCGATCCCCGCTTCGGCAGCCAGGCGGATTTCGACCGCGTGGTGGCGCGCGCCCACAAGCTCGGCCTCAAGGTGCTCATCGACCAGGTCTGGAGCCACACCTCCTCGGACCATCCCTGGTTCGAGGAGAGCCGCGCCTCCGCCGGCAATGCCAGGGCCGACTGGTATGTCTGGGCCGACCCGCGCGAAGACGGCACGCCGCCCAACAATTGGCTCTCCGTCTTCGGCGGCAGCGCCTGGCGCTGGGAGCCGACGCGGCGGCAGTACTATCTCCACCACTTCCTCCCGACGCAGCCGAAGCTCAATCTCCGCAACAAAGCGGTACTGGCGGAGCATTTCACCACCGCGGAATACTGGCTCGGCCGCGGGGTCGACGGCTTCCGCCTCGATGCTGTCGACTTCATGCTGCATGACCCGCATCTGGGCGACAATCCCGCCAATCCGGCCACGGTCGGCGCGCCGCCGATCAATCCCTTCCGCATGCAGCAGCATCTGCGCGATATGTCCCACGCGGACACTCATGCGCTGATTGCCGACATCCGCACCTTCATGAACCGCTATCCGGAGGCGACCACCATCGGCGAGCTCTCCAGCGAGCCCGCCGCCGCGCGGCGCGTGGCCGCGATGACCGGAAAGACGCGGCTTCACATGGCCTATACGCTCGCGGTCTCGAAATCCGAGTTCAGCGCCGCCGCTCTCCGCAAGGTGCTCGCCGAGACGATCGAGCTGCGGCGGAGCGGCTGGCCGTGTTGGTCCTTCAACAACCACGACGTGGCGCGGGCGGCGTCGCGCTGGAACGCATCCGGCATCGAGCCGGCGCGGTTCGCCGTGCTGCAGATGGCGCTGCTGCTCTCGCTGCCGGGCAGCGCCTCCCTGTTCCAGGGCGAGGAGCTCGGCCTTCCGAATGCGAAGATCCCGCTCGACAGGATGCGGGATCCCTTCGGGCTCAGATTCTATCCGGCCTTTCACGGCCGCGACGGCTCGCGCACGCCGATGCCCTGGGCCGCCGGCGTGCGCAACCTCGGCTTTTCCCGCGCCGAGGACACCTGGCTGCCGATCGCGCCCGCCCACGCGGCGCTCACCGTCGACCGCCAGCAGCAGGACCCGCTCTCCACCCTCGCCGCCTATCGCGCCATGCTCGCCTGGCGCAAGCGGAACCGGGCCTCGATCGAGAGCGAGGTGAGCCTGCTCGATCTCGCCGATCCCCTGCTGGGGTTCCGGCACGACAATGGCGCCGGCGCCGTGATCGCCATCTTCAATTTCGCCGCGACGCCGGCCGCGATCCCGCTCTCGACGCTGCCGCGCTTCCAGGTCGCGGAGGAGCTCGGCTTCGCGGCGCGGCCGGTCGACGGAACGCTGGGGCTGCCGCCTTTCGGCGTGACCCTCGGCCTTACCGAGAGCTGAAGCGATATTCGGTGCGCGAGCGGAAGCTCGTGCCCGGCCGCAGCACCGTGCTGGGAAATTCCGGATGGTTCGGCGAATCCGGGAAATGCTGCGTCTCCAGGCAGAAGGCATCGCCCTGGCGATAGGCGAGACCGCCGACGCCGAGATGCCGGCCGGTGAGCGAGTTCCCCGTATAGAACTGGATCGCGGGCTCCGTGGTGTGCACTTCCATGACGCGGCCGCTGGCGGGCTCGCGGACGCGGGCGGCAAGGCGGAGCGCCCCGGCGGTATCGGTTGGCAGCACGTAGGTCTGATCGAAGCCGCGTACCCGCATGATCTGCTCATGGCCGATCCGGATATCGGCGCCGATCGCCTTCGGCTTCCGGAAGTCGAAGGGCGTTCCCTCGACCCGCCGGATCTCGCCGGTCGGGATCGAGGTGTCGTCGACGATCAGGAAGCTGTCGGCGGCGATCATCGCCTCGTGCCCGTAGACGTCGCCGGAGCCCTCGCCGGCGAGGTTGAAATAGGCGTGGTTGGTGAGGTTCAGCACCGTCGGCCGATCCGTCGTGGCCCTGTAGTCGATGGCGAGCGTGTCGTCGTCGGTGAGCGTGTAGCGCACCTCGACCGCGAGCCGGCCGGGATAGCCTTCCTCGCCATCAGCGCTCACATAGCTGAGCGCCAGCGCCTCGCCCTCGATCGCCGCCTGCCAGACCACCTTGCCGAAGCGGCGGATGCCGCCATGGATGGCGTTGGGCGGGCTGTTGCAGGCGAGACGGTACTCGACGCCGTCGAGCGTGAAGCGCGCGCCGGCGATACGGCCGGCATAGCGGCCGGTGATCGCGCCGAAGCTCGCGGTGTCCTCGACATAATCCTCGAGGCGCGCGAAGCCGAGCACCACATTGGCGTGCCGGCCATCGCGGCCCGCGACATTGAGCGCGGTCAGAATGCCGCCATAGCTGATGATCGCCGCCGAGGTGCCGCCGCGATTGGCAAGGATGAAGCGCTCGACGGCGGTGCCGTCGGCAAGACGTCCGTAGGCCTCGCGCTCGATTTTTGCCGCCATGCTGCCCCTCGCCCGCCTCAGGTCCAGCCGCCATCGACGACGAAATTCTGCGCCGTCACCAGGCGGCTGTCATCGGCGGCGAGCCAGAGCACCATGCGCGCGATGTCGGGCGGGTAGAGCTTCTGGGGTATGCATTGCCCCCTCAGCATCTCGGCCTCCGCCTCCGGCGTCAGCCAGAGCGCCACCTGCCGCTCGGTCATGATCCAGCCGGGCATGACCGCGTTGACGCGGATCCCGTGCTTGCCGAGGTCGCGCGCCAGCGCCCGCGTCAGACCGACCACCGCCGACTTCGCCGTGAGATAGACCGGCATGCCGCCCTGCGCCAGCATGAAGCTGATCGAGCTCATGTTGACGATGGCGCCACCGCCGCCGGCGATCATCCCGTCCTTGACCGCCTGGGCGGCGAAGAACTGGTGGCGGAGATTGGTCGCCATCCGCTCGTCCCAGTATTCCGGGGTCACGGTGTCGATCGGATGGCGGTCGTCGCGCGCCGCGTTGTTGACGAGGACCGCGATCGGGCCGCCGAGCCGCGATCTTGTCTCGTCGATGGCCGCGCGCAGCAACGCGATGTCGCGGAGATCGGCGGCGACGAAATGGCAGCGCTGCGCCGCCTCGCCTAGCGAGTGCAGCAGCTTCTCTGCGGCAGCGGCATCGATGTCGATGAAGCCGACCCGCGCGCCCTGAGCGGCGAAATGCTCGACCAGGCTCGCGCCGATGCCGGAGGCGCCACCGGTGATCAGCACCGTTCGATCACGGAGGCTCGGATAGCTGGCAAATTCCGTCATGCGCTCCTCAGGGATGGCTGCGCATCATCATACAGAACGGCCCGGCGGGAGCGACAGCCCGCTGTCGCTCCTCGCATTGCGAGAAAACGCGGAGGTTGCGCGGCGCCGCCGGAAACCGCGCGGCGAACGCGATCAGGCGAGCTGCACCGCCGCCAGGAATTGGGTGACTTCACCCCTGAGCTGCTCGGCCCGATGCAGCAGCTCCTCGGCGGAGGCAAGGACGGTCGCCGCAGCGACGTCGACATCTCCCGATACGCGAGCGACGTTGCCGATGCCGCCGTTCACCTCGGCAATTCCCTGTGCGGCGCTCTTCACGTTGGTGACAATGGCCCGGGTCGTGCCGCTCTGGGCGTCGACGGCGGCAGAAACCGCCTTGCCGATCTCGTTCACGCGCTCGATCGTCCCGCCGATTACCTCGACCGCCTGCACCGTCCTGCCGGTGGCGCCCTGCATGGCGGTGATCTGCGAGCGGATGTCCTCCGTCGCCCGGGCAGTCTGATTGGCGAGCCCTTTCACTTCTCCGGCGACGATGGCGAAGCCCTTGCCGGCTTCTCCGGCGCGTGCCGCCTCGATCGTGGCGTTGAGCGCAAGCAGGTTGGTCTGCCCGGCGATCTGCTCGATGAGCCCCACGACTTCGCCGATGCGCTTCGCCGCCTGCGCGAGCTCGTCCACGGTGATGGTGGTGCTGCCGGCGGCACGCGCCGCCTCGTCGATCATTCGCGAGGAAGTCGCGACCTTGTCGTTGATCTCGGAGAGCGAGGCCGCCAACTGCTCAGCGGCACCGGCCACCGCCTCGGCATTGCCCGCGGCCGCTTCCGACGCCGCGACAACCGTCTGCGCGTTGCCGCTGCTCTCCTTCGCCATCGCCGTCATCGACCGCGCGCTCGCCTGCATCTCGGAGGCGACGGAAACAACTTTCTCGACCAACCCCTTGATGCTCGCCTCGAACTTGTCGGCGAGCTGCGCCTGCTGCGTCACGTCCGACCACACCGCCATGGCGCCGGTATAAGCGCCCTGCGCATTGCGGATGGCGACGACCTGCAGATCCAGCACGCGCTCGCCGAAAGGCATCCGCAGACGAAGCGGCAGCCGCGCCGGATCCGAGAGATCCGGGCGCCGCGCCGCCAGCGCGGGAAACAGCTCCACGAGCGACTTGTTGTCGACCTCGACGCCGGGGTCCGCCGCGCGCAGGATCTTCTTTCCCGAGCGATTGAGGTAGCTTACCGCGAAACCTTGCTGCGGATCGCTCCAGGCAACCCCTACCGGCACGCTATCCACCATCACCATGGCGGAGTCGTACCACTCCTGGATCTCGGCAACCTTCGCGCGGAGCTTGCGCACGTCGCGGCGCGTCTTCCCGAACATCCCCTGCAGAAACAAGGCATTCCTCTTGCTGGCGCGGATTTCCGGGCGCGCCGGAGTGCCGAGTTTTTCATCACAGGGTTAAAAATGCGATAAGCGCGAATTTTTCCGCCAGCAGGAGTTGCGGCCGGAGCGCGGCTCCGACACCCGAACAAGGCTGGGAAAAAGAGCGGCGGGGCGACTTGCCTCAGGCGGCCTTGTCGCGCTCGCCGACCTGGCAGCGGAAGCCGGAGAGCCGCCACTTCGGATGCTCCTCGACCCATTCGGCGGCAATCATCTGCCCCTGCATCATGCAGCCCATCGGGCTCATCGCCTCGATCAGCGGCCGCTCCTCCTTGCAGACATCGGGGGTGGCGGACAGGCAAACCACAAGGATCAGAGTCATCATCGGTGCGCAAACCTCTCCAGAGCTTGGCCGACGCCCCGGCGGTCCCTTCCCTCTCGCCTGTGCTGATCTCTCGAGTCGCGGCGGCTGCCGACGCTTGCAGGTCTTGCGACATCTTAGCAATTGCCGTGCCATCCCAGCCATGGCGCGCGTCACACCCGGCGGCAGGGATGCCGCCGCAGACATGATCGAGGCGTGCTAGAATGCCGGCGCCGCTCCGAAAGCCGGCCGGGCGCGCAGCCAAAGGCCCGGTCCGCAGCAGAGCCGCGGGGAGGAACACGATGGCGAGGCTGCTTGCATTGGCCCTCTGCGGCATGCTGGCCGGCGCGGCGTCGGCGCTCGCCGCCGATCTCAGCGCCGACGAGGTGCGCGCGATCGTCGCCCAGGCGTCCGCCGGCACGCCGCCGGACCTCTCGCACAAATCGCTGCAGCGCCTCGATCTCAGCGGGCTCGACTTCAAGCGCGCCAACCTCGCCGGCGCCGATCTCTATGGCGCGAAGCTGGTGGATGCCAATCTCTCCGGCGCCAACCTCTCGGGCGCCACCCTCAACCTTGCCTGGATCATGCGGGCGAACTTCACGGACGCCAATCTCTCCGGCGCCAGCCTGCAGGGCATGGTGGTGTCCTCCGGCCTCGAGGTTTCGCCGGCGGAGGCGCCCATATTCCGCGGCGCTAATTTCCAGGGCGCCCGCATCATCGCGCGCTTCAGCAGCTTCGATCTGACCGGCGCCAATTTCAGTCACGCGATGCTGGGAGCCGACATGCGCAATCAGTCGATGGGGCTGATGCGCACGGAATTCTCCGGCGCCAAACTCGCCCATGCGGATTTCGCCGGCGCCGATCTCGGCCGCGCGCTGCTGAGCTTCGCCGATCTCTCCGGCGCCAACCTCGCCGGCGCGAGCCTCCGGGGCGCCGATCTTTCCGGCGCCAACCTCACCGGCGCCGATCTCACCAAGGCCGATTGCACGGACGCGGATTTCGGCCACGCCGTCCTGAAGGACGCCAAGGGCCTCGACACCGTCATCGGCCAGAAGCTTTCTGCCTCCGGCGGCTGAGGATCAGGGCCGGACGACGACGCCCCAGGGCTGCTCGCCCACCGGCACCGACTTGATCACCTCCTGCTCGGGCACGTCGATCACCGAGATGTCGTTGCTGATGCCGTTGGTGGTGTAGAGCCGGCTCTCATCGGCGTTGAAGGCGAGGTTCCAGACCCGCTGCCCCACCAGCAGGTAGCGCTTCACCTCGAAGGTCTGGGCGTCGATGACGGCGACGCGGTTGGCGGGCCCGAGCGCCACGAAGGCGTATTTGCGGTCCTTGGTGATGACGATGCCGACCGGCTGGATCGATTCATTGGGAACGCCCGGCACCGCGAAGCTGATCTTCTTGATCACCGTGCGCTTGGCGCCGTCGATCACCGCGACGGTGCCGCCGACCTCGGAGGAGACCCAGACCTGCGCGCCGTCGGCGGTCCACTCCGCGTGGCGCGGCCGACTGTCCACCAGCACGTTCGCCACCACCTTGTGGGTCTCGTTGTCGATGAAATGCGCCATGCTGGTGGTCTCGGAGGTATTGACGATCCAGCGGCCGTCCGGGCTGATCCCCATGCCCTCGGGCTCGACGCCCACCGGGATCTCGCTGATGATCTGGCGCTCCTTGATGTCGACGATCGAGACCAGGCTGTCGTCCTCGTTCGACACATAAAGATGGAGCCCGTCCGGATGCAGCGCGAAGGTCTCGGGATCGGGCCCGCTCGGCAGCGGCTCCTTCAGGGTATAGGTGTTGAGGTCGAGGACGTTGATGTCGTCGTCATCGCTGGCGCAGATGTAGAGGAAGTTGTGGTCCTTCGAGAGCACGATGCCGCGCGGCCGCTGACCCACGGGCACCGTCTTGATCACCTTGAGGCTGGCGCCGTCGAGGACGGTGATGGAGTTCCCCTTCTCGTTCGAGACCAGGATGGTGTCGGCGGCGGCGGGGAGTGCGGGCGCGAGCCAGGCGAGCGCCATCAGCGCCGCCGCGCCGAGATGCGGCACCCGGCTCATGGCTGACACTCCGTCAGGTCCTTGTCGGCGATCGAGAAGGCGTAGGGCTTGCCGCCCACCACCTCGACGTTGCGCACGGTGCAGACCCGCCCCTTCTTGTCCTTGAGCCTGACGTCATAGCGGCCTGGCGTCACGCCGGTGATGGTGAGCCGCTCGTCCGCATCGACGGTGCCGTCGCGATCGTTCTTGCACTGGTTGGGACCCCAGCTGGTCGTTCCCGCCGGCGCCAGGTAGAGCTCCTGGATCGTCACCGTGGTCAGGTTCCAGAAGCGCATGCGGTCGGCGGCGGAGCTGTCGGCGACGGTGGCGACGATGGCCGCGCCCGCCAGGAGGCCGACCAATCGCAGCTTGCGAAAGCGGATCATGATCCTCTCCTCCCACGATCGTTCTTCTCATCGTCCCGCTTCAACCATCGGGCGATGCTGTTCTTGTCTCGATGTCAGACTAGCCGATGGCGGCGCCCGAGGCGAGGCTAGCGGGCGGCAGCCGCCGGATTTGCCGAGGGAGCTCCCTCCGCCTGGCCCAGCGGGCAGTCCGGCCGCGGCTTCGGTCCGCGCCGGTCGAGCGGCACGCGGCAATTGTTGACGCGCTGCTCGTCGGAGGCCTTGTCGCTCAGTCGCTCCTTGGCGCTCTTGAGCGGCGCCGCGGCGATCGGTGTCTCGTCTGCGGTCGCGTCGCCGCCGCTCGCCGGCACCAGCAGAACACCGGCGCCGATCAGCGCTGCTTTCAGCATCCGTGGGGTCATCGCCTGCCTCCCTCCTTCATCCTCAGCGCGGGAGCGCGCTCACCTCGGTGATGAATTTCTGCCGGATCGCGCGGCCGAAATCGCGGAAGCCCGCCGCCGGCAGCAGAAAAGCGCCGGCGCCGCCGATCACGTGATCGCGGTACCAGGACGCCAGCGTCTCCGCCTCGTCGCCCTCGAGGATCGGCAGGCCGTTGATGGTGACGAGGCCGCCGGTCAGCTCGTCGCGCACGGCATCCACGGGCACCGGCGGATTGCAGTTGTCGTGCCCGTCGCCGGAGACGTCGACGACCGTGCGGTCGGCGCGCCGCGGGATCCGCGGCAGCACCTTGTCGGCGACGAAGCGCATCATCTGCGCCATGCAGGTGAACTCGGACGCCAGCCGCGGCGCGCTCCGCACCTTCGCGGCGAAGGCGGCCGCATCGCCGACGCTGGCGATCACCGTCCAGGGCACCGAGATCTTGGGCTTGTCCGACCACTGCACCAGCGTGATGGCGATCGCGTGGCGCGGTCCCGACAGGATCGCGTCCTGCACCGAGCGGTCCTCGAAGGCATCGGCGATGCCGTTCATCTGCAGTCCATAGCGCTCGCCGTTCACCGAGCCCGAGACGTCGACGGCGAGCACCAGCCCCACATCGACCGCCTGGGCGTGGGCGGAGGACGACGCTGCGCCGCCGAATGAGAGGGCGGCGACAAGCGCGGCCGCCCTCGGCAGCGAGATCACGGCGCCGTCCGCTGCGACGCCATCGCCGGCGGCAGGCCGCGCGCCTGCTCCAGCACCGCCCCTGCCATATCTGCGCCCGCCAGGTTGGAGCGCTCGAGATCGGCGCCCGTGAGGTCGGCGCCCTCGAGATTGGCGCCAGAGAGATCCGCGCCCCTGAGATCGGCGAAGCTCAGCAGCGCCCGGCGAAGATCGGCGCCGGCGAGATCGGCGCCGGCGAGATTGCTGGCGGAGAGATCGGTGCGCGTCAGGTTCGCCGTCTGCGGCGTGCGGATGTCGGTGTCGAGCCTTGCATGGGCGAGGCGCGCCAGGTGCAGGTCGGCGAAGCCGAGAGCGGCGAAGATGCGGGCGCCCGTCAGATTGGCGCGGGCAAAGCTCGGCGCCTCCGCCGCGTTCGGCGCCATGCCGGAGGACACTGCCATCCGCACCAGGCTCGCCTCGGAGAGATTGGCATCGTCGAAGCGCGTGTGCAGCACCACCGCAAGGTCGAGCCGCGCGCCGCGGAGATCGCTGCCGACGAAATTGGAGTCCGAGAGATCGGCGGCGGTCAGGTTGGCATGCGCCAGCCGCGCGCCGGAGAAATCGAGGCCGCTGAGGTCCAGGCCGGCGAGATCGCGGCCCGAAAAGTCGGCGGGATGGCCCGGCGTCGCCCGCACCAGCGCCTCGGTGACCTCTTTCACCGTGAGATCGGCGGCAGGCGCCACCGGCGCCGAGATGACGAGCGCCGCCACGACCGCCGGCACAGTCCATCCGAGGAGACGATCCATGACGCCACCTGCTGAATCGGCAGCAAGGATACTCTCGCCGCTCCCCGCGCGAAACCCCGGCCCGCTGGTGCGGTTCCCGTGTCGTCATTGGGCACTGTCTCAGTTTGAAATCAGGTGATCCTTGACCTGGGTGTAGCGATCCTGGCAACTCGATGCCATATTCGAAACATGCTTAGCGGCAGGCACAGGGGCCCGGACGATGGAAGCTGGTTTGCGCGAACAGTTGATCGAGGCGAAACGCAATCTCAGCCGGCAGCTAGAAATTCTTCAATCACCAGCAACCGTGGCCGGCAAGCCCGGATTGGAGGCGCCCGATAGCCGCGCGCTTATCTCCGAGCTTCAGAGTCAGCTGCGCGAGATTAATACAGCCATCAGCAATCTCGGTGCCCGTGATGCCTAAAGGACCCCAAGGCCAGAAGCGCCCCGCCGACGTGATCGGCGCCGACGTGAAAGTGATGCGGATCGCCACGGGCGAGGAGGCCGAGGAGAGCTTGGTCGATGACCATGGAAGAGATCGTCAGCCTGATTGACGCCCGCGCCGCCGCTCCTAAGCGTCCGGCGACCTAGCGCGGCGACGCGGCGGCGATTTCAAACTGAGACGTGCCCGTCATTGCGGCACGGTCTCCCGCCGCCTAATCTCGGTCTATCGTTTATTGCCGCGCGAGGGGCCCTGCGTGCCCGATCCCGTTCTCGACCGATTGGCCAAGGCTCTCGGCGCCGCGGCGCCGCCGGCAAAATTCTGGCTGCGACCGCTCGGCTGGCTCTCCGGGGCTTCGGCGCAGGCAGCGCTGGCGGCCGGGCGCGCGCTTCCCCTCGCCGGCGGCGCCGCGGGCCTTGCCTTCGGCGACGTGGAGGTGGTGATCCGGGACGCCGGGACGGAGACCGGCATGGCGACCGCGCTGGCGCCGATCGCCGCCGCCCGCGAATGGGCGGCATCCCATGGCTGGTCGGAGCGCTTCGAGGCGCTGATCGCCACTCTCACAGCGCCGCGCGAGAGCTGGGCCGGCATGGATTTCTCGCGGCCGCGCCTGATGGCGATCGTCAACGTGACGCCGGACAGCTTCTCCGATGGGGGCGACCATCTCGATGCCGCCGCCGCGATCGAATTCGGCAAGGCGATGCTGTCGGCAGGCGCCGACGTCCTCGACATCGGCGGGGAATCGACCCGCCCCGGATCGCTGCCGGTCGAGCCTGCCGAGGAAATCCGTCGCATCGAGCCGGTGATCCGCGCGCTCGCCAGTCTCGGCGCGACCATCTCCGTCGACACCCGCAATGCCGTCACCATGCAGGCGGCGCTGGCAGCGGGCGCCCGCATCATCAACGACGTGACCGCGCTCACCGGCGATGCGCGGAGCCTGACGCTCGCGGCCGAGAGCCGGGCGCCGGTGGTGCTGATGCACATGCGCGGCGAGCCCCGCACCATGCAGGATGATCCCGTCTATGCCTCGGCAACCCTCGACGTGCTGGAGTATCTGGAGGCGCGGATCGCCGCCTGCGCGGCGGCGGGCGTGCCGCGGGCGCAGATCGTGATCGACCCCGGCATCGGCTTCGGCAAGCGCCTCCGGCACAATCTTCAGCTCCTGGGCCAGCTCACGCTGCTGCACCTCACGGGCTGCCCGATCCTGCTGGGCGCCTCGCGCAAATCCTTCATCTCCTCGACGGTGAGCCGCGGCGAGCCGCCCAAGGACCGGCTTCCCGGCTCGATCGCCGCGGCGCTCATCGGCCTCGATCAGGGCGTGCAGATCCTGCGGGTGCATGACGTGGCCGAAACCTGGCAGGCGATCGAGGTCTGGCGCGGCATCCGGCAGGGTAGCTGAGAGAGCGGCGCTGCCCTAGATCACACAGCGGTGCGCGGATGCGACGCGGCAACGATGCTTGCGTATGGCCGCGAACTCCGCAATTCTCCCGCCCGAGGGGGCCACAACAAGGGTGATGAAATGACCTCGAAGACCATGAAGAAACTGGCGCCATTCGGCTTTGCCTTGGTCGGCATGCTGCTTGCGGCAGGATCTGTCGAGCTGGCCTATGCGGCCGGCGACGCGCAGGCCGGCGAGGCCGTCTTCAAGAAGAACTGCATGGTCTGCCATACCACCGAGGCCGGCAAGAACAAGATCGGTCCGAGCCTGCACGGCGTGGTCGGCCGGAAGTCCGCGAGCCTCACCGACTACCAGTATTCCGACGCCATGAAGAAGGCGGACAAGACCTGGGATCCGGCGACGCTCGACACCTATCTCACCAACCCGCGCGGGCTGGTGCCCGGCACCAAGATGATCTTCATCGGCCTGAAGAACGAGCAGGACCGCCAGAACGTCATCGCCTATCTCGAAACCCAGAAGTGACGTCACGGAAGTGAGGAGCGGCGGCCCGGTTCCTCCGGGCGCTCGCTGACGGTGGTGGGCGGGAGATAGGCCGCGGCGATCTCCCGCGCCACCCGCTCGACCGCCACCGGATCCGACCGCCGCTCGCGCGGCAGCGGCACCTTGATCTCCGCCAGCAAGCGGGCGGGCCCCGCCGACAGCAGCAGGATGCGGTCGGCAAGCTCCACCGCCTCGCGAAGGTGATGCGTCACGAAAAGGACGCGCGTCGGCCGCGAGCGCCAGAGCTCGAGCAGCTGGCGCCGCATCCGTGCCGCCGTCGGCTCGTCCAGCGAGACGAAGGGCTCGTCCATCAGCAGCAGCTCGGGCTCGATCGCGAAGGCGCGCGCGATCGCCACCCGGCGCGCCATGCCGATCGAGAGCTGCGCCGGGTAGACGTCGTGAAATCCGGCCAGGCCGACGCGATCGAGAAGCGCCGGTATCGCTGCGCGATTGGCGCCGGGCGGCAGCACCAGCTCGACGTTTTCCAGCACCGTGCGCCACGGCAGCAGCCGCGGCTCCTGGAAGACGTAGCCGATCCGGCGCGCCGAGGGCGGCTTGCCGTCGAGGGTCACTCTCCCCTCGAACTCCGGGTCGAGCCCGGCGATGATGTTGAGGAGCGTCGTCTTGCCGCAGCCGGAGGGGCCGAACAGCACCGCGAAATCGCCGCTCTCGAGACGGAAGCTCACCTCCCGGAGCACGGTGAGCGCGGCACCGTCCGCCTTGGCGAACCGCTTCTCGCGGATCTCCACCTGCAGGCCGCCGGTCACCGGCGCCAGGCCCCGGCACGACGCTCCAGCGGCTGCAGCACGCCCCATTCGATGAGCTGCACCACGCCGGCGAAGGCAAGCGCATAGGCGAGGATGTGCGGCACGTCGAAGAGCTGGAAATAGAGCTGCAGCTCGAAGCCGATGCCGTTGCTGCGGCCGAGGAGCTCGACCACCAGAACGATCTTCCACACCAGCGACAGGCCCGATCGTGCCGCCACCAGCAGGAACGGCGCGAGCTGCGGCGCCACCACGTGGCGCAATCGCCGCCAGGCGCCGAGCCGGAAGACATCGGCCATCTCGGCATAGCCGCGATCGAGGGAGCGCGCACCCTCGCGCATGGTCATCGCGACCAGCGGCAGCTTGTTGACCGCAACCGCGCCGATCGCCGCCGCCTCGGTGAGACCAAACCAGACATAGGCGAGGATGGCGATCACCAGCGCCGGGAGGTTCAGCAGCAGCACCACCCAGCCATCGAAGGCGAGATCGAGCGCGCGCCAGCGCCCCATGGCGAGGCCGAGCGCGGCGCCGAGAACCATCGCCACCGAGAACGCGACCGCGACCCGCGCCAGGGTGATGCCAAGCTGACGCAGCAGCTCGCCGTGCAGCAGCTCTTCCCAGAAGGTGGCCGCCACCGTCCCCACCGACGGCAGCAGCTTGGAGCCGGCGATGCGGCTCGCGATCTCCCAGATCACGAGGAGCGCCGCCAGCGACGCCAGGCGCAGGAGAAAGCTGGAAACGCCGCCGAGCCGCCCCGATCCCGGCGCTGCCTCGACGGCGCGATCAGGTGTCGATGCCGTCAAGGAAGGTCCCTTCCGGCAGCGTCGGGCTCGGCCCCACCAGCGCCTCGCCGCCGATCTCCGCGAAGAGCTTGTAGAGTGCCGCTGCGGCCGGCCGCATGGCGGGATCGTCGCGGCGCGGCACGCCCTCGCGGAACGCATCGCGGAGCCGCGCCAGCTCCGCCGGCCCTTGCGCGCCGGTGAGCTTGGCGATCGCCTGCCATTCCGCATCGGAGTTCCGGAGGATCTCCTCCGCGCCGCGGAACGCCCTGAGGAAACCGGCACAGAGCCGGGCATTCTCCTTTGCCCAGCGGGCGGAGAGTACGTAGCCCACCAGCGGCACCGGCTCGCTGATGCCGAGCTCGCGCATTGCGTCGCTCATCCCGATCAGCCGGCGCGTTCCCGTCGCCTCCAGCCGCGCCGCGAACTGCCAGTAGGTGAGCACGGCATCGAGGCGTCCGGCCACCAGCTCCTGGGACAGCAGCGGCGGCGCGCCGAATGCCTTCTCCACGCTCTCGTCGAGGTCGCGGCCGGCCTTGCGGCGCGACAGCAACCGCAGCAGCAGCCAACTCTTGTCGAGGGAGGAGCCGGCGATGCCGAGGCGGTGGCCGGCGAGCTGCTGCCAGGACTGGATCGGCGACGATGCCGGCACTTCCACCGCGCCGAGCGCGCTCGAATAGGGCTCGAAGCACCAGTCGGCACCGCCGGCGCGCTGGCGTGCGACCCAGAGCAGATCGGAGACGATGACGTCGACGGCACCCGCCTGCAGCGCCACCAGCGTCGCCTGGTTGGAGGCGAGCGGCACCGCCTCGATGCGCACGCCCGCGCTCTTCTCGAGATCGTGCCGGCGGATCACGTCGAGCTGCCAGGCGACGCTGCCGAATTGCAGGATGCCGATG